>NZ_BAAASQ010000017.1:0-75536 GCF_039532965.1 Streptomyces mauvecolor
CAGCATCGCCTGCACCCTCATCTGCTACCGGAGACTAGCCAAATGAGATGACCTCTAAGTGAGCGTTCGCGAGCGCATAGCCGTGGTGACGGGGGGCTCGCTGCCGCACGAGTCGAGGGTCGTTCGAGGGGTGGTCGCCGGGTGCGGCCGACGCACGACATCCGTGGTCCCGGCTCCGGGGCCGTACCTCGAAGACCTCCGGAGCCGACACGATGAACGAACGAGTGCCTCTAATGTCGACGTGGCTGAGGCGATTGTGGAGGTGCGGTCGCTGCGAGATCGTTGAGGGTGGCGTTGACAAGAGGCCAGCACATATCCACGGTGTCCTTGTTGGGGCGGTGCCCGGTCCGCTTCTCCAGATGCGGGTGAACTGAGTTGCGGTAGTGGCGGACGAGGTCGAAGGCCATCTTGGCGTCAGGTTCGATCCACCCGTTGCTGTGCGCGAACTGCACGAGGTCTTGTAGCCCCATGTCCTTGGCCGCCTTGGGCATGGGGCGGGCGGAGGGGCGCGACGTAGCTGCATGGAGCAGGACGCCTTCGAGGAGGCTGCCCAGCATGATCACTGCGGAGACATAGGCGCCGTGCTCGTAGCAGACGGTCGCTTCCTGGAGCCGGACCTGCACGGAGTCGGCCAGTGCGGGGTCGTCCACCACGTCCTGGACCGACACCTGCAGCTCGACCCGCGGAAGGGTTCGCGTTGCGCTGGAGCCCACCTCGGTGAGGACGGGTTTGTTGGCGACGAGCCCGATCTCCAACCCTTCCAGGAGGAGCAGCTTGTTAAGCCGCTCCTGGATGGCTTCGAATTCCTTCTTCTGCCCATGGAACTCGCGGGCGTCGGCGAGGCGAAGAATGACCTTCTCGATGTCTTGGGGGCTACTCTCGCGCCGGTCGAGCAGGAGCTTTGTTGTCCACTGGTGTCGCGGGCTGCTGCCGTCGTGGTCGGGGACGTGCTGCCATCCTGCACGGCGGAAGAAGCCTGCAAGCTCCCAGCCGCGCAGGTAGCGCACGGGGCCGTCGTCGCCGCAGATAAGGCGGGCGATTTCGGCCAGGGTGCTCTCGTCGAGCGGTTCAGGCATCTCAGGCTTCCGTTTCATCGGTTTCGCCGGCGGTGCCGCCGACGGTGGGGTGGTCGTCGTTCTTGCCTGTGGCCGCGTCGTCTTCGCTGTCGGGTTCGTTCTCATCGAGTTCTATGGGGGTCCAGGGGGATACGGTTTCCCCTCCGGCCTCTTCTATTGCTCCTGGCAGGATTCCCATGGTGCCTAAACGCGCCCACAGCGGAAGGAGTGCGTCGTCCGAGGCCAGGGCGAACGCGCTGCTGCGCAGTCGCCAGAAGGACCAGCCAGCCCGCCGCAGTTCCCGCTCGCGTTCGTAGTCCTCCTGAATCTGCGTGGGGGTCCAGTGGTGCGGGCTCCCGTCGCATTCGACCGCAAGGCGGGCGTGCTCGCCGGTCACTACCAAGTCGATGCGCTTCTTGCCCACCTTCCATTGAGGCACAACGTGATATCCGCGCTGCCTGATTTTCCGGAATACACGCTGCTCGAACAGCGAATCGAAAGGATCGATCCTCTCCTGCTCGGGGACGGCTTCCAGCTCTGGGGGTGCCTTGTGGACAGGGGCGGGGGATCGCATGTGCGTGATGAGGGAATGACGCAGGTCGTCGCTCGGCAACTGGTCAGTAGTGACGGAGGTGAACAGCCACATCTGGTCGCGGGCGCGGCTGGCGGCGACATTGAACCGGCGTCCGTCGCGAACACCCCTGATCTTGCGGACGTGGTCACTGTCGATCACTGTCGCCAGCAGCATCACGTCCCGTTCGTCGCCCTGGAAGTCGGTGGCGACGCCGACCCGGATCCGGTGGCGGTCGCGTACGGCGGGTTCGATCTCCGTGTCGATGAGGTCGTCAATGAGCCGCACAGAGGCTCCGGAGCGCAGCGGGATGACACCAAAGGTCCGCTTTGCGTAGGTGGGATCCTGGGTCAGCTCCTTGAGCTTGGCGACGAGTCGCTCCGCCTCCAGCCGGTTGACCAGGCGGTCACCGAACCCCTCACAGAGACCTTCCGGCACGTGGACGACCTGAAGAGGGCGAAGTCGGTCGGCGCCGTACTGGCGCAGGGGCACCAGGTCCTTGTCGTAGAACTGGTGCGAAGACCACTGAATGATCTCCGGCATGCAGCGGAAGTGCTCAGTCAGCATGATTACTTCGGTGTATCGGTTACGGAGCAGGGCGTAGAGATTCGCGCCGTCGGGGTCCAAGGCGCTGCGCTGCCAGTCGAGCAGTTCGGGCAGGAGCTCATCGAGACGGCGCCGCAGGCGGTCGTGGTCGATAGGCAGGTAGCCGGGCACGCACTGGCGGTCATCGCCAACCACGATGACGCGCGGCGCCAGCCAGAGCAGCATCAGACCGTCGAGACCGACCTGGCTGGCCTCGTCGACGATGACCACGTCGAAGGAGTCCGGTTCAGGTGGGAGGGCTGCAGCGACTTGCTTAACCGACATGACCCAGGCGGGGACCGCGCCCATGGCGTCGCGCATCGCTGAGCGGGCGCTGCGACGGTGGCGTCGGGCGGAAGGGGACGTGCCGGTCCCGACGCGGGCCATGGCATCGGCATACGAACTGAGTGCCTGTTTCTGTCGGACCGTCAGGCGTTCAAGGCAGTGTCCTAGGGCGCGGGAGGCTGCCAGCTGTTCGACCACATCCTTCAGGCGAGCTTCTATCTCGGCCAGTTCAGCGTCGAGCCGCTCTTCTCGCCCTTGATCGTGCATGCGCTCGGTGAAGGCTTGGGCTTTGCGCCAGAGCCACGCTTCGGACAGGGTCGGCAGCCGAAGCGCCCAGTGGGGCGCTGTGGGGGTGGATGTCAGCAAGCGGGCTAGTTCCGGGTGGCCTTCGGCGAGCCGGCCGAGCAGCTTACGGGCTTCGCGGCGATCGGCCTCTCGTAAGTACGCGGCGTCGAGCGCCGCCAGGGCCTGCTCGTAGGCGGCTACGTCGCGGGCGCCGATGGCCCGGTGTGCGGCAGCCAGCTCGGGGCCACCACGCGGCCCAGGCTGCGGCAGGGCATCGGCCATTCCCTGGAGGATGCGTTCCGCCGCGTCCGCAGTGAGCACACGCTCGGCATGGGTGAGGGCGGTGCGCAGGGTCTCCCAGTCTTGGGGAGTTCGCACCGTCGCCTGAACCTGGGCCCGTAGGAGTGCCCCGTGAACGGCAGCCCCCGCCTGGGCGAAGAGATCCACCGCTTCCAGGTCATGCTTGCGGTCCAGGAGTTCGGCCAGTGCCACGTGGGCCGGCCCGTCGGCGGGAGGCGCGCCAACGTCCACCCAGTGACGGTTGAGCTCCACGACGCTTCGCTCGGCGCGAAGCCGTGTGAGGATCGCGGCGATGTCATTGGCACTGTCCGGTCGGCGCCCGTCAACCCGGCATTGCTCAAGGAGCTGCTGCGCTGCGCGCCGGGGCCGTCGCGCCTTCCACCCCCGCAGCTTTCCACCGGCATGCAGGTACTCCCACAACACCTGGCCGGCCGTGGTCCAGGCGGCAAGGTCCTCAATCTCCAGTGGCGGCACCTCGACATGACGGTGACTTTGGTCGACGAGTAAGCGCTGCACCTGCTCGGCGGCCGTACCGGCCTGCCGCACCAGATCCCATAAGCCCTGCTTCTGATCGGCGAGGCCATGTCGCAGCGCGTTAGTCCGCCAGTTCTGGGGCTCCCAGCGTGAAACATCCTGGTCAAGCCCTGCCCGCTGCAAGGCAGTGGCCGCTTCACGCAAGCGTGTGCGCAGGGACGCGACGAACTCGGGCCCGCGAGCAACAAGATCGTTAGCAAGGGGATTGGGTGCGTCGGCGAGGCGGGCACGCCGGGCTGCCTCTAGGGTCTGCACAGCATCAGCGAGCTGCAGGACAGTGGGCAGTTGAGCAGGGTCGGGACACAGGCTGCCGTGCTCGTCGAGGACCACTGCACCATGGCGTTCGACCAGTGACACCAGGCGCCACGCCTCGCTGTTGTCGAGCGGAGCGACATCGGAGGAGCCCTCAGGCAGAGGCGGCAGCCAGCCATGCAACTCCTGGCCGGCGGTCACGGCCTCCACGATCTGGGCGAGCAGTCCCTGATAGCCCTCCGGGAGGTCGGTGTACTCACGCCACTCAACTTCGCGCAGCTCGCGCAGTTGGGCTCTCAACACCGCGCTGCGCGCGCTGAGCTGAGTGCGCTGCGCCTCCAGATCTCTGGCCTCCTCGGCCAGCCGTGCGGGCGTGGTGGTCGTGTGCTGGCGTGACAGAGCGCGGATCGACCGGTCCAGTTCCTCAGTACCACCGCGCCGCGGATCCCCCTGCAACACGCATAAGCTGCGCAACGAGGGCGGGAGCTTGTCTCTGAGAACCCGCAGCGCTTGATCCTTCTCACTGGTCACCAGAACGCGCTTTCCGTCAGCCAGCAGCGCGCACACGAGGTTGGCGATGGTGTGCGTCTTGCCAGTACCGGGCGGTCCCTGGACAACAACGCCGGTGTCCTGCTGGAGACGGGCGAGCACATCGCGCTGGGCGGCGTTGGTCGCCAGCGGGAAGAGCGGATCGGGCCCAAGCGCCGGTGCAGCGGCGGCCTCGTAGCCGGCGCTCCACCCGGGGAGCTGCTGCACTTCTGGCGGCACAATGAGGCGTGCGAGGCCAAGAGGGGCTCTGCTCCCAGGTTCGGCGAGACGTTCGGCAATCTTCTCGTAGAAGCCCACGAGGGCACCGCGGCCACGCTCACGCAGCAGCACGGCGGGAGCAGGCCGTAGAGCGAAACCGGGTTCCCTCGCCCCCTCCGGTTGGTCCCAGTCGGCATCGAAACGCACCGCAGCGTGTTCTCCCAGTGCGCGGTCTGCCCAGTCGACCAAGAGTTGTTCCATGTCCGGGGACAATGGATGAGGCAGATCTCCGGTCTGCAGCCGATCGCGCAGGGGAGTCAGCGTCGCAGTGCTGTATCCGTCGCTTTCCTCCAGGAACTCTGTGTCTTCCAAGCGGAGCCCACCGTCCCGCGTCAGCGAGACGACGATCTCGTTCTTGGCGTTGTCGACCGTGACGGACAGCGGAGCGGTTAGCAGATGCCGACGCACCGGCTCCCGCCCGTTGCCCGCGCCGCACGTCAGCAGCCCGACACCCAGCACCAGCTCGTGAGCATCACCCTCTTCACGGAGCGTGCGGGCCAAGCCGTGCACTTTGCGGTACAGCTTGCGGTACGGATCTGCAGCGAGTTCGGCACTGGCCCATCGCCGCCAGGCCGTGAGCCATGGGCCGTAGGCGCGCTGAACCTCCGGCGCGTCCTCGAGAGCAACCTGAGTGACCTCAACCCAGTTGCCGTCCTCGTCCTCGACCCAGCCGTGGCCGGGACCGGTCGCAGCCAGCGGCGGATCTTGCCGTGACGCCTTCGCCGCCGCCTCAGGCGAGACCCATCCGGCCAGCTCTTCCGGCAGCGCAGGGGCAGCATCGCGACGCAGGTGCCGCACCTTCAGCAGCGTGCCACTGCGGGTCTGCCGGGCGGGCACCACACCCGGCGGAAGAGCGGACAGCCACAACCTGGTTGGGTACTGCTCGCAGTCGCGGACCGGCTTGTGGGTCGCTCGTACGATTTCTCGTACGTACTCGACCAGATTGCGGGTCTGTCGGACTGTGGCAGGGGCATCCGCGCGGGCCGCCTGCTGAACCATGAATCCCCCCATGATCATTCTGATTGCGGTGAACGCATCAGGATGAAGGGGCAAATAGACTTCAGCAACCGCCTGGGCAGCAATTGGCTTGAATGCGATTCAGGGAGACGAAGGATCTCCGGCGCGCAGGACGCCACCTCAGCGGACAGCGGCACGGTGCTATCAGCCAGATGTACTGGCCTTAAAGAGATGCCGGGGTGAGGACACCGTGCCGATGAAGTAACGATTCTTCGTGTCCTGGCGCCGTTCGGGATGCAGTGCTGTGGTTGGCTTAATTCCCTGCTGACGGCGTGCGGATCAGATCCAGCTAAAAATCTTTAACGGTGCCGGTTACGTCTGGCCATGACGGTTGGTGTCACCCGCGTTATGCCGGAGGGATGAAGGTATGCCCATGGCGGTGGGCTGACAGCCGAGGAACGGGCTCGCCGTGGGCGAGTTCGTCTCTCGGCTGCTGACTTGATCGAGGCAGGAGTCAGTGACGGGGAGGTGGCCCTGCCGGCCTGCCGTGCGATGTGAGCCACCGCCTCGGCCTGGGGCAGGCGTACCGCGCGCCTGTACGTTGGGACGACTACCGGCCCGGATCGAAGCCGATGTCCTGGACACGGCCGTCGGTGCCCGGCTCGCCGAGCAGCTCGAACCCACCGACGGACTGCGGGCCCTGGCTGGGACGGCAAGTCCCCGCGCGGCTTGCGCGCCCATGCCCGTACCGCGGTCCATCTGTTCGCTGCCGTCGTGCAACGCGAACGCACCGTGACCGCCCAGCGGCAGGTCGACGTCAAGAGCAAGGAGATTACCGGCGTTCCGGCCCTTGCTCCAGGCGCTGGAACTGACCGGCACCGCCGTTGGCGGGACATCCGCTGCTGGATAAGGTCGCGCCACCGTCGCCAACCTCGACCTCCCGAATGCCGTGCAGGCCCTGCAGGTCGTGCGCCGCCGGGCGATGTCCGTACCGGCAAGGTCACCCTCGAACGCGTCTACGCGGTCACCAGCCTGAAGGCTGAGCAGGCCCAACTCGCCGCCACCGTACGCCGGAACTGGCACCCGGAAGTCCTGCACCAAGTCAGCGACAGCACGTTTCGCTAGGACGCCTGCCGCGTCCGCACCGGAAATGCTCCCCGAGCCCTCACCATCTTTCGCAACCTCGCGATCGCCTTGGCCCACCTCATCGGCTGGAACGACCTCGCCGAAGCCACAGCGCACTACCGGTCTGACCCACCATGTGAGAAGGCTCGCCCCTTGGGTCAGGACCCAAGGCGGCGGAGGAATTCGTCCTCATCAAGAACCTCGATGGCCTGTCCGGCGTCGAGCAGGGCTTGGGCTTCTTTCGCCTTGCCGCTCAGGGTGGTCCCGGGCTTGAGCTGGGTCTGCGTGGCAGAGACCAGGATGTCGGTCGTCCTGGTCATCTTCTTCGCCGGTTGCGCGCCGACCTTGGCAAGGCGGGCGAATGCCTCGTCCCGCTTCATGGAGGTGAGCGTGCCGGTGAGGCAGACCGTCAGTCCGTATAGCGCTCCGTCGGGGTCGGCGTCGGGGTTGGCGCCGGGAACGGGCCTGCGGTCCCGCTGACCAGAGCCCTGGTACTGGCTGCCACGCCACTGGCCATCGGGGGTCATGGAGCCCCATCGGATCTGATGCTTGGCGAGCAGGTCGTCGAGGGACGCCGTGCCGGCTTCGCGGATCGCCGCGAGCATGACCTCGGCTGATGCGCGGGAATCGGCTTCCGGGTTGTGGTGGTTCGTGAAGTCGAGGCCAGCGGCGTCCATGCAGTGGGGCAGCCCGTAGGACAAAAGCTTCCACGTACGGCGGGCGACGACCTGCGAGCAGGTGTACCGAAGCTCTGGCCAGCTGATCGCTTCGGCGTCGCAGGCCGCCCTGATGACGCTCAAGTCGAATCCGGCATTGTGGGCGATCAGAGGGCGCCCGTCCGCGAACGCGAGGATCGCGGCGAGCGCGGTCTTCCAGCCGGGTGCGGTGGCGACATCGTCGGCCGTGATGCCGTGAACCCGGACGTTGTACGGGTTGAAGTGGCTGAGCGCGGCGGGTGGCTGGATCAGCATGCTCCAGGTGTCCACGACACGATCCCCGTCAACTGCTGTCATACCGACGGAGCACGCGCTGCCGCGGTGCTCGTTCGCCGTCTCGAAATCGATCGCTACCCAGGAAGACATGACACGGAGTGTCGTGAGGAGTCGTAAGGGACGCAAGGGTCAAAAGTCGCCAATGGGTTTCAGCTGTGCGGAAGTTCGAACTCGACGGCAAGCTGTGGGACGACGGGTCTGCTGGAGGTCTCCAGCCGCGTGCTCGTCGCAGCCCCGGTGACGATGTATTCGCTAGCGGTGACCATCTACCGGGCGGTATGTCTGTGTCCGGCTAGGGGCGCTTGGGACCAGTGCGGTCCAGCGCTCTACTGCACCAGCCGGAGCACCGGCCTCTGCTCTTGGACGCCTAGGAGGCTTTGGACTCTCTTGCTTGTCCAGGCCAGCTCATGTGCCAGTTGGGGGACAGAGACTCCCGCTTCTTCGGCGGCCAGGTCAAAGGCTTGACGGAGCAGCGAAGGCTGTTCACCGGGGAAGCTCGAGACGGACTCCGCCGTGAACCCGGGCTGGCCGTCGAGAGCGCGTAGGCGCTGATAGGACCTGCTGGCGGTCGCGTCGGAGATCAGTCCCAGCTCGCGGCAGCGGTAGACCAGCGAGTGGAGGGAGACACCCCAGACTCCCCTGAGCTCGGCCAGCCGCGCAAAATCCATGCGACGTGGCAGCAGGGGCAGGATGCTGTCCTGAGGGGTCAGGAACTCGGCGGCGAAGGCGTCGGCCTCCTTTTCCTGGCGACTGTCTCCGGTGGCATCCCCGTGAAGCACAAGGTGGCCCAGCTCATGGGCAGCCGTGAACCGATGCCGGTAGATGTCGTCGGCTCGGTTGGCCGTCAGTACGACGAGGGGGCGCGCGGCCCGGGTGGAGAAGGCGTCCACGCTCGCAGCGGAAGGATCACTGGCAGGCGGCGTGATCACCACAATTCCGTGGGATTCCATCCGCCTCACCAAGTGCGTGACGGGTCCGTCACCGAGGCCCCAGCGCGTGCGGAGCTCGCGGGCGGCGGATGCCGGGTCCGTGGACAGCTCTTCGCCAGGGTGGACCTCACCTCCGGCGAAACCGGGGAGGTCGACCAGAGGCAACTGGATTCGCTGCTCCAGCGCGTACGTGAGTTCCCAGACCTGCTCGGCGAAGGCGAGCGCACGCTCTCGTTGGGACTTCGGCGTACTGCGGAGGCTCCGGAAATGCGCCATGGATGCGTCGAGCCGATTAGCGGGCCTTCCCAGCAGGAAGAACGTCACTGGAACCCCGAGGATCTCGGCGAGCCGGGGGATCAAGTCAGGTCGTGGCTTCGACACCCCCGTCTCGTATTGCCCTACGGCGGCAGGCGTTACCCCGAGCTGCGTCGCCACGTCCTTCTTCGTCATCTCCGCTAGGCGACGGGCTTGTGTCAGCCGGGTGGGATCGAAGGCGTCGGAGACAGCGCGTGGGGTGGCGCCTCGTTCTTCCGTACCGGGAATGAGGTCCTGCTTAATGGGTCGCATCGTCTTCGCTGCTCTGGTCCTCGATGGGTTCTGCCTCGGTCTGCACAGGCACATGCAGGGCTTGATCCGAGGCGGTACGAGAGGACAGCGTAAGGGCGGGCTCGGTTCCGTCCGCGAAGCTGGTGTGTGCCGTGGCCTGGTTCGGAATGCTGATCGGCCGCAGCGTGTACGACGTGACCGACTGAGGCAGGTGAAGCGGCTCGGGATCGGTGGTCCATTCCAGCTGCCGGTTCATCCCGAGCGCCGCGATGCCCCAGTACGCCTCGAGGAGCTCGGAGGCGTTGCAGGCGAAGGGCACCAGGACCAGTTGAGTGCCCTGCGGGACGGTTGCCAGAGCGCCGCGCGGTTCGGCGACCGGGACAGCTGGCCCGAAGTCGAGGTCGAACGGATCCTGCGTGTGCTTCGGTGCCGGTGCGAAGGTGAAGATCTCCCGGACCAGCCGGGACTCGCTGGGGATGCGAGCGCTGCGTACGTCCGACTTGGTCTTGGAGTACCGGAACGGGTAGAGCAGCCCGTTACCGATGAGCATCAACTCGTAGGAGAAGCCGAACGGCTGGACGGCGCGGGCGCCGGGGAGGTCCTTGAGTTCGTCCTGCAGCCGCTCGTACTGGTTCTCATACCGGCTGGTGCCGTAGGTGCGGGTGGTGCGGGATGCTGCCTGCTCCTGTGCAGCCTGTGCGTTGGCCTGCATGTTGCGAAGGCCCTGCCCGAGGGCGAGACGTACAGCCGCTGCTTGCTTACCGAACACATCGGTCGTCCACGACGACGAAGGCGTACTCATGCGGACGACTCCTAGGGTCGGACTACGCATCGAAGCATTCCAGTGCGATCATGACTTTAGTTGATGTCATATATTTTGCACAACCGCTTTGGCGTGCGCCGTGTTCTTAGCCCTTGAGTCGGCCCCAGCGCCTGTCCGGCGCGTTCCTTCTCGCCACCGATCGAGTGTGGTCTACCGGGCGTTCAGTGCGCCGAGTGGCAAGGCGAATCGGCCGTGCCCGCCTCGGGTTGCGGTGAGGACGGGAGGGAAGGGAACGGAAGGCGCATCCGCCTGAGCAGCGCGTGCCCTGCGCCCACGGCTAGGACAACCAGAACGCTGGTGATGGCCTCGGGGAAGTTGGTGAGGGAGAGGAGGTAGCCCGCACCGGCGACTATGCAGATGAAGAGGGCATACCCCAGCGCACCCAAGGCCGGGGAGTTGGGCTGCAGGTGGGGGCCGTCCCAGTCAGGATTCGGGGACAGGATGTTCTCGTCGGCCAACCGAGTTGAGCTGGCCAGGGCGTTGGTGGGAGCTGAGGCGTAAGTGAGCACGGAAGCGATGATCTGTGCCAAGGCCGCCAGCTGGTCCTGATCTCCTTCCGCCAGTCGGATTTTGGCCGCGTGGAGATTCCTGACGATCTCGTGTGCATGGTGGCGGATCCGAGAGCGCTGTACCGGGTCGGTGCGGCGCGGTTCCAGTTCCGCTTGTCGTTCCAATGCGTCACACAGGTCACCGATCGCATCGCAGAAGGCGGAATTGCGGGTGTGGCCTCGAACCTCGCGGTCCGGTGAGCCGTGGGACGTGATCGCTTCCCACGCCCGAATCGCCATGTGGACCGTGTGTTCGTGCGGCACCGACCGGTGGAGTGATCTGCGGTCCACGTCGGCCAGAACGAGCGCCGACGTCAGCAAGCTCCAGAGGAGTACCAGCATCCAGAAGCTAGTACTGATCCGAGTGTTTACCATGATCATGATCGCTGCGAGGACTCCCAAGAAAGGCAGGAGCCACAGGAGGTAGATCGACGCCAAGGAGCAGGTCAGATCCGTCACCCGCTTCTCGAGCCGTTCTGCCGAGGGGAGGTCCGCCTCGGCGACGCGATGTTCGCTCAGCAACTGCCGGACACGCACGACACGACTTCGTCGCGGTTTCATCAGCTTGAGTCGTAGGGCCAAACGGCCGGGCCAACCGTGTGGTACACGCTTGCGATCCACCCAGCGCGGTACGACAAAAGTCAGCGTCATCAGCATGTAGAGAGCGCTGCCGATCACGCACCAGACAAAGACATTCTTGACCATGGGCGGATCATCCCCCTAGGCACTGACAATGCCTCTCCGGTGGAAGCGCCCGACCGGCACTCTCAGGACGCGGCCGCTCTCGGCTAACGCCGGCCGGTCATCTCAACTGAGGCTGCCGGCAGTGGATTACCCCGCGCCATCGCCTCCGGCGCGGTTTTCGTGCCGCCGGTGGACGGTTTGCCAAATTCAGCGGCTGGCGCGTGGGACGTCCGCTTGTGGCGTTGCCGAGGACCCACCGGCGCTCTCGTGGATGCGAGCCTAGCGGGGTGCGCGGTCAGCCCTGAGTTGCCCTTCCAGCTCGTTGATGCGTCGCTGGGTCTCCGCGGCGCTCCGCTGCTGCCTCGCTAGTTTCGCCTTGGCGGCGGTGAGCTCTGCCTTGAGGCGATTCTTGTCGGCGGCCTCGCGATCGGAGAGGGCGATCTCGTCCGTGTAAGCCGGTCCGATGCGCTTGGCGGCCACGATGCCTCGGCGAGTGCCGCACTCCGGACATTCGACCACCGACGGCGATACGCGATTGTGCTCCCGGTGCTGGACGAATCGGGCGGTGTGGTCACAGGTGAGAGTCAGCTCCCACGCGTCCTGGTGCTTCTTCCTCTCTTCCCACGAAGGCCCGGACGCCAAGATCTTGCTGAGTCGCTCGGCCATCCCGGGGCCAGTGGGGTGCGGCGGGCAGCATGTAGAGCAGTGCCACGTCCGTGACCCGCTGATACACCAGCGGGCTCCCCAGCAGTCGGCGTGGCGTGTACGGAAGCGTGCGTCCTCTGCCTCGTACTCGATCTTCTCCGCGGGAGAGAGGTGCATGGTTCCGGGCCAGCTGCCGCGGGCATCGTTCAGGACCAGGCCGCAGTTCCTGCACGGCTCGCCCGCCAGGTACTCCTCCCACGTCAGGTACATCCCCTTGAGCCGCCACATCTCGCGGCGCTCCTTGTCCTGTCGATCTCGTTCCTCAGCCTGAAGGGCTTCACGGCGGCTGCGGTCGACAGCGCGCTTCTGGCGCTGCTCCTCTGTCAGTTTGGCCATGCGTGTCTCCCAAAGTCCTGGCTGCGGTGTATTCGGACGAGGTGTCTCCGGCTGTCGTTGCCGGTCAGGGACGGCATCGGTCCCTTGCCCCGACAGCGGCTCCGGCCCCCACTCTGGCCGCTCGTGGAGCGACACCCACACCCCCACAGGCCGTATGGGGTTTCCGCTCGGCGCTCCGGCCACGCCAAGCGCTCGCGAAAGACGTGTCACTACCCCTGGTCAGCGGGGGGGGGGTGTCCCCAACGGGCCCATCATCACGGCCCAACGGGGGCCGGACGGACGGCGGAGGTGGCGTACGCGCAGGCGGAGGCAGGGGCGGCCTGGGCACCGGTAGGTCGATCAGATCGCCCACCCCAGCCACCTGTTGCAGTGTTCGTGCGAGGGAACGCAGCGCCTGACGAGTGACGTCCAGCTGGCGCCGCAACTCATCGGCCTCGGGCCAGGCGCGTTCATAGCTCACCGGGTCTGTGCCGTCAGGCCGCAGCGCTTCGTAGGCCGCGAGCCGAGGGTGCCAGACCGTCAACACCGGCCGTAGAACGCGATTGAGGGTGACCATCGCCAGCACGCCAAAGGTGAGCCGGCCCTCCGGCACGGGCGGCGCGACGGCTGGACCGTGCTCGTGCAGGATGCCCCGGGTGACGTCGTAGAGGGAGTACAGCGAGGTGAGCGCCTCGCGCAGAACTCCCTCGTCCCGCTCCAGCGGAACGACCGCGACTCGGCTGGCCAGTTGGAAGTACAACTCCCAGGCAGCTGTGCGCTCGGCATCGGCCGGCTGCCACACGCCCGCGACCTCACCGACGAACGGGATGGTCAGTTTCGCCGTGATCTGCGAAGGGCCCGTTCGCCCGCGCCGCGGCGTTTCTCCGGACTGCGTCATGATCGCCTCCCCGGTTCCCCACAGTAGGGTATGACACCGTGTGGGATGTCTTCCTCAGCTACAGCCGCCAAGATGCCGGGCAAGTCCGTCGACTCTATGAGGAGTTCATCGCGGTCGGGCTGACGGTGTTCACCGACGAGTCGGCGGTCGCCGGGTTCGCCGGCATCAGCGACGCGATCCGTTCCGCACTCGCCGACTCTCGCGTCCTGCTGGCGTACTACTCGACCGGCTATCCCGAACGACCGGCCTGTCAATGGGAGCTGACCGCCGCGTTCCTCGCCGGGCTCGGCGAGGGCGATCCGCGCCGCCGAGTGCTGGTGGTCAATCCCGAGCCGGACACCACGCACATCCACCCGGTCGAACTGCGCGACACCCGGCACGGCGAACCGGAGACCCTGGTCGCGGACGTGCTCGCTCACCTGCGACAGATCCCCGGCCCTATGCGCCTGGAAGCGGCACCCCCACGTGTCCATGGCGAGCTGCCCGGCGCCATCGGGCAATTCACCGGCAGGCTGCCCGAACTGTGGCGGCTGCACAGTGCCCTGCACGTTCAGGAGGCTCCCCTCGTCACCGGCCGTACCTTGGCCGGTCCCGTTCAGCTGCGCGGCATGCCCGGCATCGGCAAGACCCGCCTGGCACGGGAATACGCGCTGCGGTTCGGCGCCGCGTTCCCCGGCGGCGTGCACTGGGCACACGCCGCCGCGCCACAGCCACCGCAAGCACCCGACGGACCCTGCCTGTACGTTGTGGACGATGTGCCCCACGGCCTACCACCACGTGCGGTCATGGAACTCACCGCTCCGCATCCTCTGGTCCGCACTCTGCTGATCACCCGCAGCCGTGCCTACGCGGGCCACGGCGAACACCTCGACCTGGAACCGCTCCCCGACGCGGCCGCCGCTGCCCTTGCCGGAGCTACCGAGATCGCGGATGCGGCTGCCGGGCACCCCGCGGCACTCGGGCTGCTCGGCCGCGCTGCCGCGGGTCGCAGCGCCGCAGCCCTGGTCAGCCGCCTCTACGAACCTGGCCGCTCCCTCCTCGACGAACTCGCCGGGGACGAACTCACGGCCCACCACATCCACGACGCCCTCACCGCGCCCGCAGAGGCCCAGGACGTACTGCGCTGCGCACTCGCCCTGTCCCCGTTGCCGGCCACTGCCGAGACCGTGGCCATGGCTCTCACCGCTGCCGACCGGCTGCCCCACGCCGTCGCGCTGAGGCGCGCAAACGCCGGACTTGCCGAACTGACCGTCCGTGGACTGCTGACCCCCGTCCCGCACCACCTGCACCCGATCACTGCGCACTCCTGGCTCCACCACGAAGGCGACGCGGCCCGCGCGGAGACACTGCGTCGTGCGGTCCTCTCCAGTCTCGGAGCCACGACCACTACGCTGGACGGTCCCGGCCTCCGGGTTCCCGGCGTACGGCAGGAGGGCATCACGATGAGGGTAAGAGAAGCCGAGCGGATGGCCGCCTTCGACTTGCAAGTCGAGCTGGTGAGCCGCATCGGCGTACAGGAACTCCCGGCCGGCAGCGGCAGCCTGCGCGAGGCGCTCACCTCCCTGAGCACCCTGTTCCAGTTCACCCGCGACATGCTCCGCCGCTACAGCATCGGCCTGGAACCGGGCGAGGCCCACACGGTCCAGTCGGTGGCGGACCACCTCCTGAACGAAATCCTCCGCCCCTTCACGACTCGCTGGCACCCCCTCCTCATGGCTTGGGAGGCGCACTGCCCGTCGGACATCAGCCAGCTGGATCACGAACGCAGCTGGGAGTGCGCCGACGCGTTCCGCTCGGACCTGAACGCCCTGCAGGAGCCGCTGCGGGCCGTGGCAGCATCTCTGGCGGAGATCTCCGGAGCGGAGTTCGGAATCTCGGCCGGGGTCTGAGCGCTCCCGTCAGGGTCGGACTGGCTGTGCTGCGAGCTCATGTGCGTGGCCGGGTGATCAGCCATGTCCCGCCGACGACCAGCAGCGCGAAGATCACATGGGCGGCACCCCATGCAGCTATGAGCAGGAGCCGGTCGTGGAGTGAAAAGGAGCCGGTCAGGGTCACCTGGAGAGAGCCTACGGCGAAGGCGATGGCGGAAGTGAAGACGGCGACGAGTTCGACCGACCGCACATGGTTGACGCGGGCCGTCTCCTGTCCCTCACGATGAGCCTTGGCCTGTTCCTCGCCCCGGCGGTGGAGTTCCCCTTCGAGCTGCTGCCACTGCTGATGGTGCCGTTCTTCCTGGACGAGGAGACGCTGCTCATGAGCGGCGTCCAGCTCGGCACGCAGCCTGCCTTCCAGGATCGCATCGCGCTTCGCGAGGTACTGCTCCTGGAGGAGCTTGTGGCTGCCGCGACTACCGACGGCAGGAAGCAGGCGCAGGGCGGTGTTGATGCTCTCCAGGGCCGTACCGTGGTCGCGGACCATGTGCTGTCCGGAGGCGAGACGGAAATGGAAGATGTGGTCGAGAGGGTGGTCCCGTACAGCCTCGGAGGCCGGATCACGCAGCAGCTCACCATGGCCGTCAAAGGGCGTGGCGGCCTGGATACCGTTGAGGCAGATGTCGACGACGTGGCGGGTGCGCTCGGAGGAGTTCCACGCTTGGTCCAGCAGGCCGATCGCGTGCTCCGCGGTGATGGCCCGGCTGCCGAACGCCGCGAAGGAGCGCAGGGCCGTGAAGAGGGGTGTTTGCCGGTGAGTGCCGGCGGCGGGGGCTAGGAGCGACGCGTCCAGAATCTGCTGCAGGTTTGGGTGACAGGTTTGGTCACGCGGCCTGGAGGGCCGGTGTGGTCATGACGGTCTCGTATTCGACGGGGGTCAGCCGGCTGAGGGAGGCTTGTCTGCGGCGTCGGTGGTAGGTCCGTTCGATCCAGGTCACGATCGCGATCCGGAGTTCCTCGCGGGTGGCCCAGCTCCTGCGGTTGAGGACGTTCTTCTGCAGCAGGCTGAAGAAGGACTCCATGGCCGCGTTGTCGCCTGCCGCCCCGACCCTCCCTATCGAGCCGACCATTCGGTACCGATCGAGCGCCCGGACGAACTTCCGTGACCGAAACTGCGATCCGCGATCGCTGTGGAGAATGCACCCGTCGACGTGTCCGCGCCGGGCCACGGCGTTGTTCAGGGCCGCGACGGCCAGGCGGGACTTCATCCGCGTGTCGATCGAGTAGCCGACGATCCTCTTGCTGAAGACGTCCTTGACCGCGCAGAGATACAACGTGCCTTCGCCGGTGGCGTGTTCAGTGATGTCGGTGAGCCACAGCCGGTTCGGTCCGGTCACGGTGAAGTCGCGGCGGACGAAGTCGTCGTGGACCGGTGGACCGGCCTTCTTGGTCCGGCCGCGCTTCTTGCCGAAGACGCTCCACCAGTTGTTGTCCCGGCAGATCCGCCACGCGGTCCGATCCGCCATTTCCACGCCGGTGCCGCGGGCTTCGTCGGCCAGGAAGCGGTAGCCGAACTCCGGATCCTCACGATGAGCGTCGAACAACGCGTTCGCGCGAACGGCCTGCTCGAACTCGGCATCGGTCACTGGACGCTCCAGCCAGCGGTAGTAGGGCTGTCTGGCGAGCTTCAGAACCCGGCACGTCACCGTGACGGGCACCCCGCCGGCGGCGAGCTCTTTCACGAGCGGGTAGATCCTTTTCCCGGCAGATTCGCCTGGGACAGGTACGCCGCGGCCCTGCGAAGGACCTCGTTCTCCTGCTCCAGCAGCTTGATCCGCCGGCGTGCTTCCCGAAGTTCCACGCTCTCCTGGCTGGGCATTCCGGGCTTTGTCCCGTCGTCGATGTCCGCCCGGCGCATCCACTTCCACAGCGTCATCGCGTGGACACCGAAGTCGGCGGCCACCTGCTCGACCGTCACGCCCGGGCCGCGGTTCCTCGCGACCCGCACGACGTCCTCGCGGAACTCTTCCGGATAAGGCTTGGGCACAGCGACATCCTTCCCACCCGCCCCACAGGGCAAGCCAGTTCAGATGTCACCCGATCGTGCAGCAGACCCAAGGCCGGGGACGCCGTGGTGGAGCGGGTGGACGGGGGTGCGAGTAGTGCCGTGAAGGCCCTACTGTGGGGCATAGAGGTTCCTCCCACGGTGGCGTGCGATCGCCACCGCTCAGTCGTTCAGACGCGGGTGATTCGGTAGGGGACTCGTTGGCCCCGGCGTTGGCGCGCCGGGGTTTTTTCTTGCCCTCGGGGCAGGGGGACCCTAAAGGCATGGCCAATAGAGCCACACCCACCCGGAAAAAGTCCAGCGTCACGCCGGGAAAGCAAACAGCTGTTGGTGAACGCGTCCTGTACCGGGAATTAAAACGTTAGCCCCAGATCCCCGGTTGACGAAATAGTTCCGGGAAATAGTCGACGCGAAACGGACAACTCGTAGCACTTCGCCACCTAGACGCGCCACGCCTTCTCGATGGCGGGACAGGTGGCCTGAGCAGGGAAGGTGCTCCTCCTCCATGGGCAGTGCCACCTGGCGCGGTGGCCTGACGGCCCGTTATTTCGCTAACCGGGGATCGTCGTATATGTTGCGCGCTGCACTGGAGCGATGCAGGGGTTCTGACGGCAAAGCGGCGCAACATAGCAGTAGAAACGGAACTTCCAAAATGGCGTTTTCCAAGCTACAAATTGACCTATGCCTAAACGCCTCGCCGAAATGGGTCCCGCCGGAGAGCGGCCGCCCGCGCCATCGAGCGCGCCCGTACCGCCCGCGGTCTCGCCCAGCGCCAGCTGGCCGCCCGCGTGACTGTGTTCGGGCGCCCGATGACCGTCACGACGATCTCGCGCATCGAACGCCGGCGACGGCGCTGCGACGTCGACGACCTCGTCGCCATCGCCGCCGCACTCGGCGTCTGCCCGCTCGACCTCCTCCACGAGGCCCCGTAGCGACCCGCTGCCGACTCACGCTGGGGTGCGCCAACGCCCGTGAGCGCGCAGCCGTTTATCCCTGCCCGCGTCTGAACGACCATCACCATTGGCACGTCTGCGGAATCGCACCGCCGTGCCAGACGAGGAACCTCCTTGCGCCGAACCGCAATGCCCCCTGCCCTCCCGCACCACCCCCACCTCCTCCCCGCCGCGAAGGAGGTGACCCTGCATGGCTGACCGACTCCTCTCCGCCCCCGAGGCAGCCGACCGCCTCGGCGTGGGCGAGCGCTTCATCCGCCGCCTCGTCTCCGAACGCCGCATCCGGTACGTCAAGGTCGGCAAGCACGTCCGCATCGCCGAGAGCGTGCTGTCCGCGTACATAGAGGAGCGGACTGTTGAGCCGGTCCGCACCCGGCGCTCCCGCTATGGGATGGCGGCCTGATGGCCCGCCCGCGCCAGAAGGCGCCGCGCCGCAGCTTCGGGGCGATACGCAAGCTGCCCTCCGGCCGCTACCAGGCCCGCTATCCCGGCACGGACGGGATTCTGCGGCCTGCGCCGGAGAGGTTCGAGACGAAGAAGGACGCCGAGGTCTTCCTCGCCCAGATGCAGGCCGATCAGTCGCGCGGCGACTGGCTCGACCCGACCGCAGGCGAGGTGCTGTTCGCCGAGTACGCCAAGCGCTGGATCGATGAGCGCGGCATCGCCCCGACCACCGAGGAGGTGTACCGCCGCCTGCTGAGGCTCCACCTCGCTCCGACGTTCGGGCAGCAGTACGTGAACGTCATCAGCCCCGGCAAGGTGCGCACTTGGCGCGCCGAGCGCCTGGAGGCCACCGGCAAGACGCAGGTGGCCAAGGCGTACCGGCTGCTGAAGGCCATCATGGAGACGGCCGTGGACGACGACCTGATCCGACGCAATCCCTGCAAGATCCGTGGGGCGGGCAAGGAAGAGGCGGATGAACGCCCGGTCGCTGCGGTCGAGCAGGTCTTCGCGGTCGCCGAGGCGATCGGCATCCGCTGGCGGCTGATGGTGCTGCTCGGCGCCTTCGCCTCGATGCGGCCGGAGGAGCTGGCCGAGTTGCGGCGCAAGGACATCGCTACGGACGGCAGTGCCCTCTATGTACGGAGAGCCGCCCCCGAACTGAACGTCGGCCGCCGCGTGATCGGCGACCCCAAGTCCCGTGCGGGAAAACGGGAGATCGTCCTGCCCGGCTTCATGCACCTCGACGTTCGGCGTCACCTCGACTGGTTCGCCGAGGCTGGCCCCGAGGGACTGGTGTTCGTCGGCGAGTGAGGGGCCCGGCTGAGGGGGACGACCTTCGGCCGTAAGTGGCGCAAGGCTCGCGGCCAGGTCGGCCTGCCCGAAGGCTTCCGCTTCTACGACCTGCGGCACACCGGCAACACCATCGCCGCCGACACCGGCGCGAAGATGAAGGACCTCATGTTCCGAGCCGGACACTCCTCTGAGCGGGCCCAGCTGATCTATCAGCACTCCACACGAAAGCATCAGCGCAAGCTCGCCGGTGCCATCGACGTCGATGTGCGTCGCCAGCGCGCGGAAGCGGAGGTGTCCGAGCACGCGACGGACGAAGGGGCGACCGTCCACCCCTTCGTCCCGCGTGCACGCGACACCGTCGACGCCCCTATCTCCCAGGAGGCGTGACCATTCGCAGCGCCGGACCGGTACCTGCCGGTCCGGCGCTGCGGCGTGTCTACCAACTGCGACAAGCCCAGGGGAATTCGCAGCCGCACACAAGCGGCACTGCGCCTGGCAAGTGGCGCAGGTCACACGAAATGCGTCTCAGGATTCGAGACGATTCCCTTGCGCACCCTTAAGGGGGGGGCTTGTGGGCCCCAATTCGGCGCGTTAATCGGTCCCTTATGGCACGCGCATGGCACGCGCCGAGAAATTGGTCTAGATAACAAACAAACCCCAGGCCGCTGACCTGGGGTTTCGTTATGGAGCGAGTGACGGGAATCGAACCCGCGCTCTAAGCTTGGGAAGCTTATGTTCTACCATTAAACTACACTCGCGTGATCGTTCCCCATGGGGAAGCGGTCGTCGCTCACTCTACCCCATGCCCGGCCCCCGGTGGATTCACCGGGGGCCGTGGCGTTGTCGTGGGGCGGGATCGCCGTGCGGGCGGGGGGAGTTGGGGCGTACGGTGAAGGGTGTGTGCTTGGGCGGAGTGCCGCATGGAGCGGCGTCCTGTTCATCCCCTAATGTGGTGGTTTCTCCGTCCATGCTTGTTGGGGAAGGGACTTGAGCGACTTGATGGACTCGTTGGAGCGCACCGTCGTCCGCTGCGCCGGAGGGCACGTCTTCACCACGGATTCGTTTCCGATGCAGCAGCTCGGCGCCGGCCGGATCGGGCCCGGTCGGCTGATCCGCTGTCCGCGGTGCGCGCGGCTGCGTCATGCCGTGCCCGTACTGCCCGAGCAGCGGTAGCGCCCGCTCCACACCGAAATGCCGGGGCTCACAGGCGCGCGGGGCCGTCCGATTGGGGCGGGGCCGCGCGCCTTGCGTATCCTCGGGGAGTGCTTCTCTCAGACAAGGACATCCGGGCCGAGATCGACTCCGGGCGGGTACGGATCGATCCCTACGACGAATCCATGGTGCAGCCGTCCAGCATCGACGTGCGCCTCGACCGCTTCTTCCGGGTGTTCGAGAACCACCGCTACCCGCACATCGACCCCGCCGTCGAGCAGGCCGACCTCACCCGGCTCGTCGAGCCGGAGGGGGACGAGGCGTTCATCCTGCATCCCGGGGAGTTCGTGCTCGCCTCGACGTACGAGGTCATCACGCTCCCCGATGATCTCGCCAGTCGGCTCGAAGGCAAGAGCTCGCTCGGGCGGCTCGGGCTCGTCACGCACTCCACCGCCGGGTTCATCGACCCCGGGTTCTCCGGTCACGTAACCCTTGAGCTCTCCAACGTCGCCACCCTTCCGATAAAGCTCTGGCCCGGCATGAAGATCGGGCAGCTTTGTCTGTTCCGGCTGTCGTCGTCCGCCGAGGAGCCTTACGGGTCTCAGCGGTACGGCTCCCGGTACCAGGGGCAGCGCGGGCCCACCGCCTCGCGGTCCTTCCTCAATTTCCATCGGACCCAGGTGTGAGCATGAACGACCAGAACGACGTGCGCGAGAACCTCACCTACGAGAAGTTCGGCGGCGCGATCCGCGAGCTCGCGCAGACCATCGCCGACGACGGCTACGAGCCCGACATCGTCGTCTCCATCGCGCGCGGCGGCGTCTTCGTCGCCGGCGGGCTCGCCTACGCCCTCGACTGCAAGAACATCCACCTGGTGAACGTCGAGTTCTACACCGGTGTGGGCACCACCCTCGAAATGCCGGTCATGCTGGCCCCCGTGCCCAACGCCATCGACTTCTCCGGCAAGAAGGTCCTGATCACGGACGACGTCGCCGACACCGGCAAGACGCTCAAGCTGGTCCACGACTTCTGCCTCGACCACGTCGCCGAGGTCCGCAGCGCCGTCATCTACGAGAAGTCCCACTCCCTTGTGAAGTGTGAGTACGTCTGGAAGCGGACGGACGAGTGGATCAACTTCCCCTGGTCCGTCGAGCCGCCCGTTGTCCGGCGTGAGGGGCAGGTGCTGGACGCCTAGTCCAGCCCCAGGAACTGCGAAGGGCCCCGCCGGGCCGTACAGCCCGGCGGGGCCCTTCCGTGTGCGTACGGCTAGATCGTGCCCAGTTTGATCAGCGAGAGCAGCGCGATCAGCTGGATCGCGGACGCGCCGAGCGCCTTCGGCCAGGGCAGGTCGTGGGACTTGGACACCATCGAGGTGAACAGGGCGCCGGCCGCCAGCCAGGTCGCCCAGCCCAGGATCTGGACCACGCCGTTGTCGCCGCCCAGGAACAGGGCGAGCAGCAGGCGCGGAGCGTCCGTCAGGGACATGATCAGCATGGAGAGGCCCACCGTCGGCTGCCACGCGCCGTCTCCGCCGAGCTGGCGGGCCAGGGTGTGGGTGACCGCGCCGAGGATCAGGCCGCCGGCCACGAACACGACGCCGGTGGTGAGGACCACCGGCACCGCCTTGGACAGCGTGGTGCTGATGACGTCCTCGCGGGCCTTGTCGAAACCGAAGATCGCCAGCATCCCGTAGAGGAACGTGATGATGAGCGCCGGGCCCCACACGGGATAGTCCCGCATCTGCCAGAACGTCGGGCCCGGCCGCATCACGATGCCGGACACGAGCTCCTTCCAGTGCAGGCGGGGGCCGCTCGGCGGGGCCGTGACCGCGCCCGCCCGGTAGGTCGCGCCGTCGCCGTACGGGTCCTCGCCGATGCTGAACGCCTGGGTGTGGCCCGGGTTGTTCGCGTACGGGTCCTGGGCGGGGGCGTAGGCCTGCGGCCGGCCCTGGTCCTGGTAGTACGGGTCGCCGAAGTACTCCGGCTCGTCCTGCTGCGGATAGGGCTGCCGGTACTGCGGCTGCCCGCCCCCGTACTGCGGCGGCTGCCCCTGCCCGTAACTCTGCGGTCGCTGCTGTGCGTTCCCCTGCCCATGCCCGTACTGCGGCTGCTGCCGGTCGCCCGGCCACTGCGGTGCCGGTGCCTGCTGCTGCCCTTGTTGTTGCGGTTGCCGCGGGGGGCGGTTGTTGTCCCGGCCGCCGCGTCCGATCCTGAATCCAGCCACGAATCGAACGTACCTGTTCCGCCGGTACGCCAACCGGGGGCCGCCGGAACCGGACGCCTTTGCGGCTGAGCTGTGACATCCCCTAGGGGGAGCTTTCGCACCGTTCGTTCTGCGTACATCGTTCCATTGTGGGTACGGTGTTCGCAGGGACGCGCACACCGTGCGCACAGCGTATTCCGGAGGGGCGCATGGGATCAGGTGCTGGTGAACGGCTGGACGTTGCCGCCTATCGGGCCGCCGAGCAGCTGCTGCGGCACAACCGGCCCCGGCTCGTGCGGGGCGGCAGTGTCACCCCGCACTGGATCGGGGGCGGGAGCCGGTTCTGGTATCGGGTGGAGAGCGATGAGGGGGCACGGTTCGTCCTTGTCGACCCCGCTGCCGGGAGCCGTGAGGATGCCTTCGACCATCCGCGGCTCGCGGCCGCCCTCGCCGCCGCGTGCGGGCAGCCGGTCGATCCGGACGCGCTGCCGTTCGCCTCGATCGAGTACGAGAGCGCCTTCATCGCGTTCGCCGCGTTCGGCTCCGCATGGCGCTGTCGTACGGATACGTACCGCTGCGAGCGGGTCGACGCGCCGGCCGGACAGGACCCCCTCGCGGTCCGCTCGCCCGACGGGAAGCGGGAGGTGTTCGCTCGCGGGCACGATTTATGGGTGCGGAGCGATGGTCGCGAGTGGGCCCTCACTCACGACGGGCAGGCCCAACTCGCCTATGGAACAAGCCCGTTCAGCGCCGACGTGCTCCTGCGCAAGGTCGGGATCGACCGGCTGCCGCCCGCCGTGGCCTGGTCGCCGGACTCCACGCGGGTGCTCACCCACCGCACCGACCTGCGCGGCGTCCGCGAGACGCACCTCGTCGACGCCGTGCCGGACGGTGGCGGCGCGCCCCGCCTGCTGACTCAGCGGTACGCGTTCCCCGGCGACGACCGGGTGCCGCTCGGCGAGCTCCTCGTACTCGACGTGGCAAGCGGCGAGGCGGTGGCCGCGCGGACCGAGCCGATCCTCATGCCGCTGATCTCGCCGGTCACCTCGAAGTGGGCCTGGTGGGCCGAGGACGGCGCGGCCGTCCACTACCTCGACCGCTCGCGCGATCTGCGCACCCTGCGGCTGCGCCGGCTCGACCCCGCGAGCGGCGAGGTCACCACGCTGGTGACCGAGACCGGCGACACCCGTGTCGAGCCCAACCAGTTCGCGAGCGAGCCGCCGATGGTCGAGGTGCTCGCGGGCGGCGCCGAGGTGCTCTGGTACTCCCAGCGCGACGGCAACGGGCATCTTTATCTGTACGACGCCCACACGGGCGAGGTCCGTACGCAGGTGACTTCCGGCGAGTGGGCCGTGCAGGAGATCCTGCGCGTCGACGAGGGGCGCAGGGTCGTCCACTTCGTTGCCGCCGGGCTGATCGCCGCCGATCCCTACCGGCGCACGGTCTGCCGGGTCGGGCTCGACGGGTCCGGCTTCCGGCGGCTGACCGAGGACGACCTGGACCATGTCGTGCAGGCCGGGGACGACTACTTCATCGACTCCGCCTCCACCACCGCCCTTCCGCCCTCCATCGTCGTACGGGACTGGGACGGGCGGGTCCTGGTCGCTCTGGAGGACGCCGACATCACCGGGCTCACCGCGACGGGCTGGACGCCGCCCGAGCGGTTCCGCGTCAAGGCCGCCGACGGCACGACCGACCTCTACGGCGTGCTCCACCGGCCGCACGGCTTCGACCCGGCCCGGCGCTACCCGGTCGTCGACCACCCCTACCCCGGCCCGCACGTCCGCCGCGTCCTGCCCTCCTTCGACGCCGGGGCGTACGGGTATGACGCCGAGGCACTCGCCGCGCTCGGGTTCGCCGTGGTGGCCCTCGACGGCCGCGGCACGCCCGGCCGCGACAAGGCCTTCCACGACGCCTCCTTCGGACACCTGGACGCGGCCGGCGGGCTCGACGACCACGTCGCCGCGCTGCGCCGGCTCGGCGCCGAGCGGCCCTGGCTCGACCTCGACCGGGTCGGCGCCTTCGGCCTGTCGGGCGGCGGCTACGCGACCGTGCGGGCCCTGTGCGCGTACCCGGAGGTCTACAAGGTGGGCGTCGCCGAGGCCGGCAACCACGACAACCGGCTCTACCACCTGTGGTGGGCCGAGACCTACGACGGGCCGGACCCCGGGGCGTACGCCCGAGCCTCCAACGCCGAGCTCGCCGACCGGCTCGAAGGCAAGCTGCTCCTGGTGCACGGCGGCCTCGACGACAACGTCCACCCACAGCTCACGATGCGGCTCGTGGACCGGCTCATCGCCGCCGACAAGGACTTCGACCTGCTGATCGTCCCGGGTGCCGAGCACATCTTCAGGGGCTACGAGCACTACGTGACCCGGCGCCGCTGGGACTTCCTGGTCCGGCACCTGAGGGGCGTCGAGCCCCCGGAATACCGGCTGACCCCGGCCCCCTTCGACGTGGCGCTGCTCGGCGGGCTCTTCGGCTAGCCCGGCCGGTCCGGCGGGCACAGTGATGGGCGCTGGGTGAGCGGGCGCATGCGGAGAGTGTGAATGCCTGCCTGTTTTGGTTGAATTCCGAGCGATTTACACGGCCGCGGGCGAAGCAGGAGGCAGCCGTTACATTGCTTACGCATTACCCAAACATCGCACTCGTAACTTTGTTGATGTCGCCGCCACAAAGGGCCACAGACACGACATAACAAACAAGCTTCACGCTTCTACCGTTACGAGGAAGAGCACCCATGCGCGCCACTCGCCGTACCATCCGCACCGCCGCCATCGCCACCGGAGCCATCGCCGCTCTGGCCCTCCCGGCCGGTGCCGCCTTCGCCGACTCGCCCACCGCGCCGTCCGACCAGCAGGGCCGGCAGCAGGTGCTGCCCGGCACCGAGGACCCGAAGCAGGACCCGAAGGACCAGGTCCTGCCCGCCAAGGACGATGAGAAGAAGGACGACACCAAGAAGGACGAGTCGAAGAAGGACGAGTCGAAGAAGGACGAGTCCAAGAAGGACGAGACCGACAAGGACGCGAAGAAGGACGAGTCCAAGAAGGGCGACTCCAAGGACGACTCCAAGAAGGACGACACGAAGAAGGACGTGCGCTCCTTCGTGAAGTCCGTCAAGCTCGCGGACGGTTCGGTCGCCAAGGTCTACAAGCTCGGCCAGAACCACTACGAGGCCGAGATCTGGGCGAACGGCAGCAAGCTCGACACCCTCGTCGCCAAGGGCGCCTCCGCCACCGGCCAGAACAACGGCCTGTACGTCGTGCTGAACCCGGACGGCACCGTCACCTCGTGGGTCGAGGGCGGCAAGAAGGACGAGAAGAAGGACCGGTCCAAGAAGGACGAGCGCAGGGACGAGCGCAAGAAGGACGGCAAGAAGTCCGACGTGATCTCCTCCGTGAAGATCACCATGCCCGACGGCCGCATGGCCAAGCTCATCAAGACCACCAACGGCCCGCGCGTCGAGATCTCCATGCCGAACGGGAACTTCCTCGGCGCCATCGACCTGAAGGACCCGTCGGCCCTCAACGACGGCTGGACCTACAAGATCGTCAACGCCGGCAAGGGTGTCTACAAGTTCGTCGTCATCGACGGCAAGAACGGTGGCAACAGCTGGGTCTACGACTTCGACGGCAAGCTGATCGAGAAGTACACCGTCCAGAAGGACGGCAAGAAGCAGCAGCAGCCGGTGAAGACCGCCACCGGCATCGTGCCCAAGGGCGGCGTCAAGGCCGGTGCCGAGGGTGTCTCGGGTGCCTCCTCCGACCAGGCCCCGATGATCGCCGCCGGTGGCGGTATGGCCGCCGCGGGTGCCGCGGGCCTCGGCTTCGCGATGCTGCGCCGCCGCGGCGACCAGCGCTGACGACGCCGGGTACGGGACGCCTCGTACAGCAGGCTGCGTACAACGGAAAGCGGCCGGTTCCGCCCTCGGGGCAGAACCGGCCGCTTCCGTGCGTCCGTGAACCGGTGTTACTTCACCGGCTCGGGCTCCGGCGCGTTCTCCGCCTCGGCGGTGCCGGCCGGGTCGACCGGGGTCTTCACCGAGTCGAGGAGCAGCTGCGCCACGTCCACGACCTGGAGGTTCTCCTTGGCCTTGCCGTCGTTCTTCTTGCCGTTGACGGAGTCCGTCAGCATGACGAGGCAGAACGGGCAGGCCGTCGAGACGATGTCCGGGTTGAGGGACAGGGCCTCGTCCACGCGCTCGTTGTTGATGCGCTTGCCGATCCGCTCCTCCATCCACATGCGTGCACCACCGGCGCCGCAGCAGAAGCCGCGCTCCTTGTGGCGGTGCATCTCCTGCTGGCGCAGGCCCGGGACGGCCGACATGATCTCGCGCGGGGGCGTGTAGACCTTGTTGTGACGGCCCAGGTAGCACGGGTCGTGGTAGGTGATCAGGCCGTCGACCGGGGTGACCGGGACCAGCTTGCCCTCGTCGATGAGGTGCTGGAGCAGCTGCGTGTGGTGGATGACCTCGAACTCGCCGCCCAGCTGCGGGTACTCGTTCGCGATCGTGTTGAAGCAGTGCGGGCAGGTCGCGACGATCTTCTTGGCCGACTTCGGCTTCTTCGTCGACTCGTCTTCTTCGTCCTCGCCGTACGCCATGTTCAGCATCGCGACGTTCTCCTGGCCGAGCTGCTGGAACAGCGGCTCGTTGCCGAGGCGGCGGGCCGAGTCACCGGTGCACTTCTCGTCGCCGCCCATGATCGCGAACTTGACGCCCGCCATGTGAAGGAGTTCCGCGAAGGCCTTGGTGGTCTTCTTCGCCCGGTCTTCGAGGGCGCCCGCGCAGCCGACCCAGTACAGGTAGTCGACCTCGGTGAGGTCCTCGATGTCCTTGCCGACGATCGGGACCTCGAAGTCGACCTCCTTGGTCCACTCGACGCGCTGCTTCTTGGCGAGACCCCAGGGGTTGCCCTTCTTCTCCAGGTTCTTGAGCATCGTGCCCGCCTCGGACGGGAACGCGGACTCGATCATCACCTGGTAGCGGCGCATGTCGACGATGTGGTCGATGTGCTCGATGTCGACCGGGCACTGCTCGACACAGGCGCCGCAGGTGGTGCAGGACCACAGGACGTCCGGGTCGATGACGCCGTTCTCCTCGACGGTGCCGATCAGGGGGCGCTCGGCCTCCGCGAGGGCGGCCGCGGGGACGTTCGCCAGCTGCTCCTCGGTCGCCTTCTCGTTCCCCTCCATGTCCTTGCCGCCGCCCGCGAGCAGGTACGGGGCCTTGGCGTGCGCGTGGTCGCGCAGGGACATGATCAGGAGCTTGGGGGAGAGCGGCTTGCCCGTGTTCCAGGCGGGGCACTGAGACTGGCAGCGCCCGCACTCGGTGCAGGTGGAGAAGTCGAGGATGCCCTTCCAGGAGAAGTGCTCGATCTGCGAGACGCCGTAGACGTCGTCCTCGCCCGGGTCCTCGAAGTCGACGAGCTTGCCGTTCGAGGCCATCGGCTGGAGCGCGCCGAGGGCGACGCCGCCGTCCGACTCGCGCTTGAAGAAGATGTTCGGGAAGGCCAGGAAGCGGTGCCAGGCGACGCCCATGTCGGTCTTGAGCGCGACCGTGATCATCCAGATGAACGACGTCGCGATCTTCAGGCCCGCGAAGAAGTACGTGAGGTTCTGCAGCGTGGACAGGTCCATGCCGCGGAACCAGGCGACCACCGGGTACGAGACGAAGAACGAGGCCTCGTAGCCGTCGACGTGGTGCTGGGCGCCCTCAAGGGCATGCAGCGTGAAGATGCAGATGCCGACGATGAGGATGACGGCCTCGACGAAGTACGCCTGGCCCGTGTTGGAGCCCGCGAACCGGGACTTGCGGCCCGGCCGGCCCGGCCGGTTCAGCTGCCGGATGACGATCAGGGTGAGGATGCCGATCGTCGTCATCGTCCCGAGGAACTCGACGAACACGTTGTACGGCGCCCAGTCGCCGATGACCGGCAGGATCCAGTCGGCCTTGAAGAGCTGGCCGATGGCGTTGACGATCGTCAGGAGCAGCGAGAAGAAGCCCACCGCCACGAACCAGTGCGCGACGCCGACGATCCCCCACTTGTTCATGCGGGTGTGGCCGAGGAACTCCTTCACCACGGTGACCGCACGCCGGTAGGGATCGGCCGTGCGGGTGCCGGCCGGCACGTTCTGGCCGAGCCGCACGAAGCGGTAGATCTGCACGAGGGCACGGCCGAACAGCGCTACGCCGACCGCGATTAGGACCAGCGACACGATGATCGCGGCGAGTTGCATGAGGGGGCTCCTCGGGCCTGCGAGGTGGGTTACGGGGACGGGCCCGGACGCATTACTAAGCAGTAACTTATCCAGTCCACCTGAGCGTACCCACTTCTACCGCCGCACTGTAGCCGCGCAAGCGGTGATCTGTGTCGCTCAGCGTGCCCTTGGTCGGCGCCGGATATCCATCGTGTTATTCACCACATATGCGGACATAACAAACTAACTTGTTGTCCGCAACGTCGGTCGAACCGAATGGGTGTCCCCATGCCAGCTCCCGCCACGTACCTCGTCACCGGTGGTGCCGGATTCATCGGCTCGCACCTCGCCGATGCGCTGCTCGGCCAGGGCCACACCGTGCTCGTGCTCGACGACCTGTCCACCGGCGCCCGCGCCAACCTCGCCGCCGCCTGGCCCGATCCGCGGCTGCGCTTCGTGCGCGGCTCGGTCCTGGACGAGCGCCTGGCCGACGAACTCACCGCCTGCTGCGACACCGTGGTCCACCTCGCGCCCGTGACCGGGGCCATCGGCGCGGCCGCCCTGCGGCACGGCAGACGGCTCCTGATCGCGGCGGCGGACGGCCGCGGCGAGGTGGCCTCGGGCGCCACCGTCGTACGCCACGGCGACACCGTCGGGCCGCGCCAGTCGCCCGGCCACGCGACCCTGCTGACCCGGCTCGTGCGCCGGGCGGTCGCGGGCGATCCCCTGGTGGTGCACGGCGACGGCACCCGCGGGTGCCGCTTCCTCGACGTCGCCGACGCCGTCGACGCGCTGCTCGCCCTGCTCGACCGTCCCGGCGCGGGGGGCGCCGAGTTCGACATCGCAGGCAGCGAGGAGATCACCGTGATGGCCCTGGCCGAACGCACCCTGGCCCGCGGCGGCGGCACGTCCGCCGTCCGCCACTACCCGTACGTCGTCGACCGCGTCCCGCACGAGGCGTACGCGAGGAACGTCCGGCCCTTCGACACGGCGCCGCTGCGCGAGCTGACCGGGTGGCGGCCGGCCCGCTCCCTCGACGACATCCTGGACGCGGCGATCGCCCGGGCCCGCGCCGAAGCCCCCGTCGTCCTGCCCGGCCTCCGAGAGCCCGCCGCGTCGCCGGCCGGGCAGCACCTCGGCTGAGGGGGCGGCCGACATGCTGCACGGGCTCGCGGCCGCGACGTCGGCCGTCGTGGTGACCGCTCTGCTCGCCGCCCTGATCCGCGCCGTGATGCTGAAGTTCGGCCGCAAGGGCGGCGACGTCACCCCGCACCTGGGCGGCATTGCCGTCTCCCTCACCACCCTCGGGGTGGCCTGCGCGGGGCCGGTGCTCGACGTCGCCGAACTCGGCGAGGGGGTCGCTCCGCTGCTCGCCGCGTCCGGCGCGGTCGCGCTGATCGGCCTGGTCGGCGACCTGCGGCCGCTCGGCGTACGGGTCCGGCTCGTGGTGGAGGCGGCCGCGGCGACCACCGTCGTCACGCTGGCCGGGCTCTCGCCGGGCGCGGGGGCGCTCGCGGTGCTGTGGATCGTCTTCGTCACCCACGCCTTCCAGGTCCTGGACAGCTCCGACGGCGCGATGGGTGCGGTCGCCGCGGTGACCGCGCTCGGCCTCGCGGTGTGCGCGATCGCCGAGGGGCACCCTGGGCACGGGCTGCTCCTGAGCGTGCTCGCCGCCGCACTGACCGGCTTCCTGCTGCACAACTGGTACCCGGCCCGCATCCATCTCGGCGACTGCGGCTCCCTGTTCACCGGGTTCCTGCTCGCCTCCTCGGCGGTCGCCGTGCACACCCGGGAGCCCGGCGCGCAGACCTGTGCCGAACTCTTCGCGCTTACCCTCGTCGTCCTCACCGACACGCTGCTCGTGCTTGTCTCGCGGCGCCGCGCGGGACGCTCGATACTGCGCGGCGGCGGCGACCACATCGCCCACCGGCTGCGGAAACTGGGGCTCACCACGCAGGGCTCGGCCGTCGTCCTCGGCGCCGCGGCGCTGGCCGCCACGCTCGTCGGCCTCCAGATCCACGACGGGCGCATCGACCCGGTCGCGGCGCTGCCGCTGGGCCTCGTCGTGCCCGTCGCGGTCGTGCTGCTCCTGCGGGTGCCGGTGTACGGGCCCGCCTCGCGCCGCCGCGCCCCGCACGCCCGCACCCCCAACGAGAGCGCCGGCGCCGCCGTCGACCTGGCGGGGGGCCTGGGATGAACCGGCTTCGGGCACTCCGCCGCCCGGTGCACGCCGCGATGCGCTGGCTCGGCATCGACGTGGGCCGCCACCACCCCGGCGACCGCGAACTGGTCCGCCTGCTCGCCCGGTACGAGATCGACCTGGTCCTCGATGTCGGCGCGCACCGCGGCGACTTCGGCGCGATGCTGCGCGAGGCCGGCTACCGCGGCCGCGTCGTCTCCTTCGAGCCGCTGCGCGAACCCCGCGCCGAACTGCGCCACCGCGCCGCCTCCGACAACACCTGGAGCGTGCTGCCGTACGCGCTCGGCGACCGCACCGGCCAGGCCACCCTCAACATCTACGGCGACTTCGGCCCCGCCAGCTCCCTGCTCCCGATGCTGCCCCGCCACCCCCGCACCGTGCACACGGGCAAGGCCATCGTGGAGACCCGGCGCCTGGACGAGCTCTGGGAGCAGTTCGTCGCCCCCGGCGAGCGGGTCTTCCTCCATCTGGACGTGCAGGGGTACGAGGCCCAAGTCCTGGGCGGCGTCGGTCGGTTCGCGGACGAGATCTGCGGCGTGCGGATGGGGGCGCCGCTGGTGCCGCTCTTCGCGGGCGGCAAGCTCTTCGACGACCTGCTCGCGCTGGCCCGGGATCAGCTGGGCCTGACCCTGATGTCCCTCGCGCCGGGCCTCACCGCCCCGGGCGACGGCCGGATGCTGCGGTGCGACGTGATTCTGCTGAGGGAGTCTGCCCTCGCCCCGCCGGGCCGGGTGCCTGTGCCTGCGGCGCGGGCGGAGTAGGGGGCCCCTGCGGGCCGGTGGGGCGCTTGCGCAGTTCCCCGCGCCCCCAAACCCGCCGTCGCCCGCGGACCGTACCTGGTTCTCGCGCCGTTCCCTGCGCCCCTTCGAGGCGCCCCTGCGGGCGATCGCCACCGCGCGCCCGATCGCCCCGCAGGGGCGTTCAGGGGCGCGGGGAACTGCGCAAATCCCGCCCCCCGGAGACCGTACACACGTAAGCCGCACATAAAAGTTGAGCCCCCAAGACTCAGCTCTGTTGACCGGCCGGGGCGGATGATGCATCCTTGAGCCAGTTCCACTCAAGTAGTCAGCAGGAGGAATCGAAATGGCACGTGCGGTCGGCATCGACCTGGGCACGACTAACTCCGTCGTCAGCGTTCTTGAAGGCGGCGAGCCCACCGTCATCACCAACGCAGAGGGCGCCAGGACCACGCCGTCCGTCGTCGCCTTCGCGAAGAACGGCGAGGTGCTGGTCGGCGAGGTCGCCAAGCGCCAGGCGGTCACCAACGTCGACAGGACCATCCGGTCGGTCAAGCGCCACATGGGCACCGACTGGAAGATCGAGCTCGACGGCAAGAGCTTCAACCCGCAGCAGATGAGCGCCTTCATCCTGCAGAAGCTGAAGCGCGACGCGGAGGCCTACCTCGGCGAGAAGGTCACCGACGCGGTCATCACCGTGCCGGCGTACTTCAACGACTCCGAGCGCCAGGCGACCAAGGAGGCCGGCGAGATCGCGGGCCTCAACGTCCTGCGCATCGTCAACGAGCCGACGGCCGCGGCGCTCGCCTACGGCCTCGACAAGGACGACCAGACGATCCTCGTCTTCGACCTCGGTGGCGGCACCTTCGACGTGTCCCTCCTGGAGATCGGCGACGGCGTCGTCGAGGTGAAGGCCACCAACGGTGACAACCACCTCGGTGGTGACGACTGGGACCAGCGCGTCGTCGACTACCTGGTCAAGCAGTTCCAGTCCGGTCACGGCGTGGACCTGTCCAAGGACAAGATGGCCCTCCAGCGCCTCCGCGAGGCCGCCGAGAAGGCCAAGATCGAACTGTCCTCGTCCACCGAGACCTCGATCAACCTGCCCTACATCACGGCGTCCGCCGAGGGCCCGCTGCACCTGGACGAGAAGCTCACGCGCGCCCAGTTCCAGCAGCTGACCAGCGACCTCCTGGAGCGCTGCAAGACGCCGTTCCACAACGTCATCAAGGACGCGGGCATCAACCTGTCCGAGATCGACCACGTCGTTCTCGTCGGCGGTTCCACCCGCATGCCGGCCGTCGCCGAGCTCGTCAAGGAGCTGACCGGCGGCAACGAGGCCAACAAGGGCGTCAACCCGGACGAGGTCGTCGCCATCGGCGCCGCCCTCCAGGCCGGTGTCCTCAAGGGCGAGGTCAAGGACGTCCTGCTCCTCGACGTCACCCCGCTGTCCCTCGGCATCGAGACCAAGGGAGGGATCATGACCAAGCTCATCGAGCGCAACACCACGATCCCGACCAAGCGGTCCGAGATCTTCACGACGGCCGAGGACAACCAGCCGTCCGTGCAGATCCAGGTCTACCAGGGCGAGCGCGAGATCGCGGCGTACAACAAGAAGCTCGGGATGTTCGAGCTGACCGGTCTGCCGCCGGCCCCGCGCGGCGTCCCGCAGATCGAGGTCGCCTTCGACATCGACGCCAACGGCATCATGCACGTGACCGCGAAGGACCTCGGCACGGGCAAGGAGCAGAAGATGACCGTCACCGGCGGCTCCTCGCTGCCGAAGGACGAGGTCAACCGCATGCGTGAGGAGGCCGAGCAGTACGCGGAGGAGGACCACCGCCGCCGCGAGGCCGCCGAGAGCCGCAACCAGGGCGAGCAGCTCGTCTACCAGACCGAGAAGTTCCTCAAGGACAACGAGGACAAGGTCCCGGGCGAGGTCAAGACCGAGGTCGAGGCCGCCGTCGCCGAGCTGAAGGAGAAGCTCAAGGGCGAGGACTCGGCGGAGATCCGCACCGCCACGGAGAAGGTCGCCGCCGTCTCGCAGAAGCTGGGCCAGGCCATGTACGCCGACGCCCAGGCCGCGCAGGGTGCGGCCCCGGGTGCCGAGGGCGCCCAGCAGGCCAAGCCCGAGGACGACGTGGTCGACGCCGAGATCGTCGACGACGAGAAGCCGCACGACGCGAAGGGCGGCGCCGCCTGATGTCTGAGGAGACCCCGGGCTTCGAGGAGAAGCCCGACGTCCCCTCCGGCGCTCAGGAAGACGCCGAGCCGAAGGCCGCCGACTCCTCCAAGGAGGGGAAGGCGGCCCCGGCCGGGGACGCGGCCAAGGAGATCGCTCTGCAGGCTCAGCTGGACCAGGCCCAGACGGCGCTCACCGAGCGCACCGCGGACCTCCAGCGCCTGCAGGCCGAGTACCAGAACTACCGCCGTCGTGTGGAGCGGGACCGCGTCACGGTCAAGGAGATCGCCGTCGCCGGCCTCCTGACCGAGCTGCTGCCCACGCTCGACGACATCGGCCGGGCCCGTGAGCACGGCGAGCTGCAGGGCGGCTTCAAGTCGGTGGCCGAGTCTCTCGAGACGGTCGCCGCGAAGATGGGCCTGCAGCAGTTCGGCAAGGAGGGCGAGCCCTTCGACCCGACGGTCCACGAGGCCCTGATGCACAGCTACGCGCCGGACGTCACGGAGACGACCTGCGTGGCGATCCTGCAGCCGGGGTACCGGATCGGCGAACGTACGATCCGCCCCGCGCGGGTCGCGGTGGCCGAGCCCCAGCCGGGCGCGGCGGCCAAGGAAGAAAAGTCGAGCGACGAGGAGAGCGGTGGCCCCGACAAGGGCTGACGCAGCGGTCATTGAAGAAGTGATCGTCCGGGAGGAGGGACGTCGATGAACACGAAGGACTTCGTCGAGAAGGACTACTACAAGGTTCTCGGCGTCCCCAAGGACGCCACCGACGCAGAGATCAAGAAGGCGTACCGCAAGCTCGCGCGCGAGAACCACCCCGACGCCAACAAGGGCGACGCCAAGGCGGAGGAGCGCTTCAAGGAGATCTCCGAGGCCAACGACATCCTCGGCGACCCCAAGAAGCGCAAGGAGTACGACGAGGCGCGCGCCCTGTTCGGCAACGGCGGCTTCCGGGCCGGTCCGGGCGCGGGCGGCGGCAGCTTCAACTTCGACCTGGGCGACCTGTTCGGCGGCCAGCAGCCGGGCGGCGGCGCAGGAGCCGGCGGCTTCGGCGGCGGGCTCGGCGACGTGTTCGGCGGCCTGTTCAACCGGGGCGGCGCGGGTGCGGGAACGCGCACCCAGCCGCGCCGCGGGCAGGACCTGGAGTCCGAGGTGACGCTCAGCTTCACCGAGGCGGTCGACGGGGCCACCGTCCCGATCCGGCTGTCCAGCCAGTCCCCCTGCAAGGCCTGCTCGGGCACCGGCGACAAGAACGGCACGCCCCGCGTGTGCCCGACCTGTGTCGGCACCGGCCAGGTCTCGCGCGGCTCGGGCGGCGGCTTCTCGCTGACCGACCCGTGCGTGGACTGCAAGGGCCGCGGCCTGATCGCGGAGAACCCGTGCGACGTCTGCAAGGGCAGCGGCCGGGCGCGTTCCTCGCGCACCATGCAGGTCCGCATCCCGGCGGGCGTCAGCAACAACCAGCGGATCAGGCTGCGCGGCAAGGGTGCGCCGGGCGAACGGGGCGGCCCCGCGGGCGACCTGTACGTCGTCGTCCACGTGGACGCGCACCCGGTGTTCGGCCGCAAGGACGACAACCTCACCGTCACGGTGCCGGTCACCTTCACGGAGGCCGCCCTCGGCGCCGAGGTCAAGGTGCCCACGCTCAGCGGCCCGCCGGTCACCCTGAAACTGCCCGCGGGCACCCCCAACGGCCGTACGATGCGGGCCCGCGGCAAGGGCGCGGTCCGCAAGGACGGCACCCGGGGCGACCTCCTGGTCACGGTCGAGGTGACCGTGCCGAAGGAACTGGACGACAAGGCCCGCGAGGCCTTGGAGACCTACCGCGAGGCGACTGCGGGCCAGGACCCGCGGGCAGAACTGTTCCAGGCCGCGAAGGGAGCATGAGATGGACCCCCGCCGGAGTCGCAACCCCTATGAGTTGAACGAAGAGACGCCGGTGTACGTCATCTCGGTGGCGGCCCAGCTCTCCGGCCTCCACCCGCAGACCCTGCGGCAGTACGACCGCCTCGGCCTGGTCTCGCCCGACCGCACGGCCGGGCGCGGCCGGCGCTACTCGGCCCGCGACATCGAACTGCTGCGTACGGTGCAGCAGTTGTCGCAGGACGAGGGCATCAACCTGGCGGGCATCAAGCGCATCATCGAGCTGGAGCACCAGGTCGCAGCCCTCCAGGCCCGGGTCGCCGAGCTGTCCTCCGCGGTCGAGGGCGCGGCCGTCGCCATGCAGCAGCGCGAGGCCCAGGTGCACGCCTCCTACCGGCGGGACCTGGTCCCGTACCAGGACGTCCAGCAGGCCAGCGCGCTGGTCGTCTGGCGCCCGAAGAGGTCGTCGGAGTAGCCCCGTCGGGCTCGCTCCCTCCACGCGTCCGACAAGGCCCGCCTCCCCTCCGGGGGTGGCGGGCCTTTCGCGCCGGGCGGTCACTCGGCGATCGCCCCGCGGTCACTCGGCGATCACCGTGAACGCGGGGCCCGATGGGGATAAGGTCATCGGGCTCGGTCGCAGGGAGGCGGGGGAGAGCATGTCTGAGCAGGTGGCGCATCCGCATGGCGCGGACCGGCTGTGCGCGGCCGGGGAACGGGCGTACGCGGACGCGCTGCGTGCCGGACGCCTCGCGCGCGAGGCGGCGGACGACGCGACCTGCCTGATCGACCTCGGCCTTCTGCACCCCGACCCGGGCGCCCTCGAATGGCTCCTGCCGACCTCCCCGCAGGCGGTGATGGCGCGGCTGCTTCGCGGCATCCACGAGGACATCGCGGCGAGCCAGGCCCGAACGGGCGTGGTGGCGGCGGCGTTCGAGCGTTTCGCCGCCCTGGACGCGCCCGCGCCGGCCGGCACCGAGGCCATCCGCGTCCTGGACGGCATCCCCCGCATCAACGCGGCCATCGACGAAGCGATCGCCGACTGCACCACCGAGGCGCTCACCATCCAGCCCCGCGGCATCCGCCCCGAGCACGTCCTGTCGCAGGCGCTGCCGCGGGCTCTGGACATGGTGGGGCGCGGGGTACGGATGCGCACCCTGTACACCCACGTCGCCCGCTACGGCACCGGTCTCGCCGACTACCTGCACCAGCTGGAGGGCCGCGCGGTCGAGGTGCGCACCCTCGACGAAGTCACCGACCGGCTCCTCCTGTTCGACCGTACGGTGGCGATCATCCCGGCCGCCGCGGACGACAGCAGCGCCCTGGAGCTGCGCCACCCGGCGCTCGTCGAGTACCTCGCGACCGTCTTCGAGCGGTTGTGGCGGCTCGCGGTGCCGCTGACCGAGGCCGTGCCCGCGGCCACCGACATCGAGGGCGTCACGCACCGGGAGCGGGTCATCGCGGCGCTGCTGGCCGAGGGGCACCAGGACGCGGTGATCGCGCAGCGGCTCGGCATCAGTGTGCGCACCTGCCGCCACCACATCGGCCGCCTCGCCGATGTGCTCGGCAGCAGCAGCCGCACCCAACTCGGTGTCCGCATCGCCCAGTTGGGCCTGGATGCGCACCCTCGGTAATCCAGGGCGTACGCAACATGGGGACATGTCGAGCTTTGTTGCACCTCCAGTTGATGCAGTGCAGCAACATGATGGTGGTGGCCCGGCGGCTCCGGATGCATCGTGGTGTCCAGTATGAACAGCTCGACTCACGGGGACGCGGGGCCGGGGGGCGGCGAGGTGGACGCCGCTGCCGTGGCTCTGCTTGTGCGCGGCATCCATGACGGCCTGGCCGACGCGCGGCACCGCGCGGGCCGGATCGCCGAGGCCTTCGAGCGGTACGCGTCGATCGGCCTGCGCGCCCCCGAGCCCTGCGCGGCCGTCCGGGTGCTCGACGGGTTCGACGAGATCGACGCGGCCATCGCCGCGGCCTCGGCCGCCTGCACCACCGAGATGCTGACCGTGCAGCCCGACGGGATCCGCTCGCCGAGCATCCTGGCGCACGCCTCGACGCGGGACCCGGCCCTGGTGGAGCGCGGTGCGCGGATGCGCACCCTGTACACGCACGTCGCCCGCTACGGGCCCGCCCTGACCGCCTACTTGGAGCGGCTCGGCGACGGTGCCGAGGTGCGCACCCTGGACGAGGTCACCGACCGGATGATGGTCTTCGACCGTACGGTGGCGTTCCTGCCCGCCAACCCCGAGCGCACCAGCGCCCTGGAGCTGCGCCAGCCCGCGCTCGTCGGCCATCTGGTGACGGTCTTCGAGTGCCTGTGGAACCGGGCCGTGCCGCTCGCCGAACCCGTACCGGCCGCGACCGGCATCACCGGCATCACGCACCGGGAGCGGGTCATCGCGGCGCTGCTGGCCGAGGGGCACCAGGACGCGGTCGTCGCGCAGCGGCTCGGCATCAGTGTGCGCACCTGCCGCCACCACATCGGCCGCCTCGCCGAGGCGCTCGGCTCCTCCAGCCGCGCCCAGCTCGGCGTCCGCATCGCCCGGGCCGGCCTCGGCGGCCCCGCGCACCCGGTCGCCCCGCGGTGACGGCTTCAGGCGTCCTGGTCCAGGATGCCGGACTGTGCGATGAGGAAGCCGAGCTGGGCCCGGCTCCCGCTGCCGAGCGCGGCCGCCAGCTTGGCGATGTGCGCGCGGCAGGTGCGTACGTTCATGCCGAGGCGGCGGGCGATCGCCTCGTCCACGTGGCCCTCCACCAGGAGCTTGGCGATGGAGCGCTGGACGCCGGTGATGCCGGCCGTCTCCAGGTGGTACGGCACCTCGTCGTCCCAGGGGGTGGCGTACTGCCAGAACTGGTCGAAGACGCCCACCAGGTACTGCACGAGCCCCTCGTGCCGCAGTTCCAGGGCGACTTGGCGGTCGCTGCGCGCCGGGATGAAGGCGACCTTGCGGTCCATGATGATCAGCCGGTCGATGATCTCCTCCAGGGTGCGCACCTCCAGACCGTACGGAGCGATCCGTTCCACGTAGCCGATCGTGGCGGAGTGGTGGCGGGCGGTGTGCTGGTAGAGGGTGCGCATCTCGACGCCGCGGGCGAGCAGCGGCTCTATGCGGCGCAGCCCCGCCTCGAAGCTCTCGGGCCTGCGGCCGCTGCCGGGCTGGATGACGAGCAGTTCTTCGGTGCACTCGTTGATGACGCGGTCGAGGGTCGCGTTGATGAGTTCCAGGCCTTCGAGGACCGTGATCGCGTGCGTGCCGGTGGTCGCGGGCGTCGCGATCGACATGAACGGCTCGAAGGTGTTCGCGAGGGCAACCGACTGCTTTCTGCGCTCCTGGATCTCGCGTTCCAGTGGCTGGGTCAGCAGGTTGAGCACCACCGTGGGCGGAACCGGGCGCAGCAGCTGGGCGTCGTCGGGGTCGGGGCGCAGCAGGGTGAGGTCGACCAGACACGGGGCGGAGTCGGCCTCTGAGCGGGTAATCCCGCCTGTACGCAGGGCAAGGGCGTACAGAGCCGTTCCTGTCTCGCACAGATCAACTGGGCCGTGATCGTGTCCTATGTGCCCTTGTTTCAACCTAGTTGCACCCCCCTCATCCTTTTGAATTACAGGAACATGATGCCTGGCTGCGCTGGTGCAAGTGGCCGGAGTGGGCCATCGTCGTATCCGCGGGGGGAGGTAATGATCAAAAGAGGTGGAGATCGGCCATGAGCAGGATGGTTCGAGCACTAAGCACGACAGCCGTTGTGGCGGCTGCTCTCTGCGCTCTCTCGGCGCCTGGGGACGTTACTTGGGAGACCCACCCCGCGAAGTCCTCAGCCACGACCGCAATGGACGTCACCTGGGAGATCGCACCGAAGGTCGCGGCGATAGGCACGGATGTCACCTGGGAGTCCGCCCCTAAGGGTGCTGTCGCATGAGCTTCCCGCCCGACGACCGCACCTTCCGTCGCGAAATGGCCACGGCCTACCGCTCGGGGTGGCACTTCATCGACCTCGCCACAGCAGTTCCTTTTCGTGGCGATTCGTTGATGGTCACTCTGCTCGGTGAGCCGATCCTGATCGCCCGTGAGGACGACGAGGACGTCCGTGCCTACCGGTGCCTGCGCCGGCCGCGCGGGGCACCGCAGCCCATTCGCTGTGTTGTCCGGTACGGCATGGTCTTCGTGAATCTCGACCAACGTGACCACCAGCTTTTCGAGTCGGAGGCTCAACCCGATTCATCCACCGCCACCCCCCGCAGTGCCTGACGCGATCCCCCGTCGTTGTACATCGCGCAGGTGCTTCCCCCACACAGCGGCGCCATCGTGGACCTGAACACGGTGGCGCCGCTGTGCTGTCCGGGTACGGACGGCCACCGGCTCAGGTGTTGCCCATCGCCCTGGTCAGCCTGATCTCGATCAGCACCCGGTCCGGGTTCGGGGCCGGAGTCCGCTGGTAGCGCACGGCATAGCGCTCCACCGCGTCCGCGATCAGTTCGGGTTCCGTGCGCACGACCGCGCGGCCCTCGAGCGTCGCCCAGCGCCTGCCCTCCAGCTGGCAGAGCGCGACCCGCGCGCCCGCCGGGTCCTGCGCGAGCGCCGCCAGGACGTTGGCGACCTTCCGGCTCCCCTTGTTGGTGATGATCCGGGCGAGCCCCGCCTCCGGGTCGTACGTCGCCCCCACCGGCACCACGTGCGGCGAGCCGTCCGGCCGCTGCGTCGTCAAGGTGCAGATGTGGCGCTCGCGCCAGAAGCTGAGATAGCCGTCGTCGGGCTTGCGTACGTCTATGGCCATGGACAGGCAACCTAGCCCTCGCCCTCCCTTCGCCACACCTTGAGCGGAATGGACTCAACTTTGTGTACGTTGGAAGGGTCATAGGCGGTGAAGCCATTGCCAAGGCGTACGACGAGGAGGAGCGAACGCACGTGGATGCCGAGCTGACGAACAAGAGCCGGGACGCGATCAACGCCGCGAGCAACCGGGCCGTCGCCGGGGGCCACCCGGATCTGACCCCCGCGCATCTCCTGCTCGCGCTCCTGGAGGGTCAGGACAACGAGAACGTCATCGACCTGCTGGCCGCCGTGGAGGCCGACCAGGCCGCCGTGCGCTCCGGCGCCGAGCGGCTCCTGGCCGCACTTCCGAGCGTGACCGGCTCCACCGTCGCCCCGCCCCAGCCCAACCGCGAACTGCTTGCCGTGATCGCGGACGCGGCCCAGCGCGCCAAGGAGCTGGGCGACGACTACCTGTCCACCGAGCACCTGCTGATCGGCCTCGCGGCCAAGGGCGGGCAGGCCGGTGAGATCCTCTCCCAGCAGGGGGCGAGCGCGAAGAAGCTCCTTGACGCGTTCGAGACGAGCAGGGGAGGGCGCCGGGTGACCACACCCGACCCGGAGGGTCAGTACAAGGCGCTGGAGAAGTTCGGTACGGACTTCACGGCGGCCGCCCGCGAGGGCAAGCTCGACCCGGTCATCGGCCGGGACCAGGAGATCCGCCGGGTCGTCCAGGTCCTTTCACGGCGTACGAAGAACAACCCGGTGCTCATCGGTGAGCCCGGCGTCGGCAAGACCGCCGTCGTCGAGGGCCTCGCCCAGCGCATCGTGAAGGGCGACGTGCCGGAGTCGCTGAAGAACAAGCGGCTGGTCTCGCTGGACCTCGGCGCGATGGTCGCGGGCGCGAAGTACCGGGGCGAGTTCGAGGAACGCCTCAAGACCGTCCTCTCCGAGATCAAGGAGAGCGACGGCCAGATCATCACGTTCATCGACGAGCTGCACACCGTGGTCGGCGCGGGCGCCGGCGGCGACTCGGCGATGGACGCGGGCAACATGCTCAAGCCCATGCTGGCGCGCGGCGAGCTCCGTATGGTCGGCGCGACCACCCTGGACGAGTACCGCGAGCGCATCGAGAAGGACCCGGCCCTGGAGCGCCGCTTCCAGCAGGTCCTTGTCGCCGAGCCGAGCGTCGAGGACACCATCGCGATCCTGCGCGGGCTCAAGGGCCGCTACGAGGCGCACCACAAGGTGCAGATCGCGGACGGCGCCCTGGTCGCGGCCGCCACCCTCTCCGACCGGTACATCACCTCGCGCTTCCTGCCCGACAAGGCCATCGACCTCGTCGACGAGGCGGCGTCCCGGCTCCGTATGGAGATCGACTCCTCGCCCGTCGAGATCGACGAACTCCAGCGCTCCGTCGACCGGTTGCGCATGGAGGAGCTGGCGCTGAAGAACGAGACCGACGCCGGCTCGCTCCAGCGCCTCGACAAGCTCCGCAAGGACCTCGCCGACAAGGAGGAGGAGCTGCGCGGGCTCACCGCACGCTGGGAGAAGGAGAAGCAGGGCCTCAACCGGGTCGGTGAGCTCAAAGAGCGCCTCGACGACCTGCGAGGCCAGGCCGAACGCGCCCAGCGCGACGGCGACTTCGACTCCGCCTCCAAGCTCCTGTACGGCGAAATCCCGGGTCTGGAAAGGGAGTTGGAGGAGGCCGCCGAGGCCGAGGCCGAGCAGGAGAAGTCGAAAGACACGATGGTCAAGGAGGAGGTCGGCCCCGACGACATCGCGGATGTGGTCGGCGCCTGGACCGGCATCCCCGCCGGGCGCCTGTTGGAGGGCGAGACGCAGAAGCTGCTCCGCATGGAGGGCGAGCTGGGCAAGCGGCTGATCGGCCAGTCGGAGGCGGTGCAGGCCGTCTCGGACGCGGTGCGCCGCACCCGGGCCGGCATCGCCGACCCCGACCGGCCGACCGGCTCGTTCCTCTTCCTCGGCCCGACGGGCGTCGGCAAGACCGAGCTCGCCAAGGCCCTCGCCGACTTCCTCTTCGACGACGAGCGGGCCATGGTCCGCATCGACATGTCGGAGTACAGCGAGAAGCACAGCGTGGCCCGCCTGGTCGGCGCGCCTCCCGGTTACGTCGGCTACGAGGAGGGCGGCCAGCTCACCGAGGCCGTCCGCCGCCGCCCGTACTCCGTCGTGCTCCTCGACGAGGTGGAGAAGGCGCACCCCGAGGTCTTCGACATCCTGCTCCAGGTCCTCGACGACGGCCGCCTCACCGACGGCCAGGGACGCACGGTCGACTTCCGCAACACCATCCTGATCCTCACCTCCAACCTGGGCAGCCAGTACCTCGTCGAGCCCTCGACCGGCGCGGACGTCAAGAAGCAGCAGGTTCTGGACGTGGTGCGGGCCTCCTTCAAGCCGGAGTTCCTCAACCGGCTCGACGACCTCGTGGTCTTCTCCGCGCTCACCAAGGACGAGCTGTCCCACATCGCCGGGCTCCAGATCGACCGCCTGGCCAAGCGCCTGGCGGACCGCCGGCTCACCCTGGATGTCACCCCCGAGGCCCTTCAGTGGCTGGCCGACGAGGGCAACGACCCGGCGTACGGCGCGCGCCCGCTGCGCCGCCTGATCCAGACCGCCATCGGCGACCGGCTCGCCAAGGAGATCCTGGCGGGTGAAGTGACCGACGGTGACACGGTTCGGGTCGACCGATTCGGGGAGGGGCTGATCGTGGGGGCCGCGAAGTAGGGCCGCACCCCGCCACCCGGGCCGGATTCGGTCAGCCCGCAGCGGATACCCGGAGGCAGGGGTTGCCACCCCTGCCCCGGCATGGGGGAGGATGACCGGAACCGTACGAAGGAAGATTCACGATGAGCATCGACCCGTCCTCGATTCCGAATTTCGGGGCTCAGCAGGGCCCGCAGTCCGGCGGTGCGCCGACCGGGCCCGTCGTTCCCGACCAGGACCTGGTGAAGCAGCTCCTGGACCAGATGGAGCTCAAGTACGTCGTGGACGACGAGGGCGACCTCGCCGCGCCGTGGGAGGATTTCCGTACGTACTTCATGTTCCGCGGCGAGGACGACCAGCAGGTCTTCTCGGTGCGGACGTTCTACGACCGGCCGCACAGCATCGACGACAAGGTCCAGATCCTGGAGTCGATCGACGACTGGAACCGCCGCACCCTGTGGCCCAAGGTCTACACGCACACCCACGACGACGGCACCGTCCGCCTCATCGGCGAGGCGCAGATGCTGATCGGCACCGGCGTCGCCCTGGAGCACTTCGTGTCGTCCACCGTGAGCTGGGTCCGTGCCTCGATCGAGTTCGACAAGTGGCTGCTCGAGCAGCTCGGCCTGGAGAAGGACGTCGAGGGCGGCGAGGGCGACGAGGCGGGCGAGTCCGACTCGGAGTGACCCTTCGGGGGATTCACAGCGCCATGGTGGCCTGCGTCAGCAGATAGGCCCCGTAGCAGAACGAGAGCCCGGCCAGGGCGACGGTCACCGCGACCGCCGCCCGGGGCCGGGCTTTCGTCAGTGCGAGCGCGAGCGGGACGAGCAGCGGGAACGCGGGCAGCAGGAAGCGCGGCTTCGACTCGAAGAACCCCGCCCCGCCGACCGTGATCAGCACCAGGATGGCGGTGTAGATCAGCAGGGGCACGGGCGGCCGGTCGAGGACGAACAGGACGAACAGGACGACCATCACCGCGGTCAGCAGCGCCGCCATCGTGAACCCCAGGTCGTACGGGGCCGCCGTGAGCCTTTTGACGAACTCCAGCGTGCCCGCGCCGAAGTCGAACCGGGACGTCCAGCCGGCCTGCACCGCGAAGTAGCCGCCGAGCAGATCGCCCTTGCGCACCCCGACCCACAGCACGTAGCCGCACCAGCCGAGCGGCGCGAGCAGCGCGCCCGCCCAGGGCCGCCAGGAACGCCGCTCACCGCGCCAGATCGCGCACCCCGCCGCCGCCGTCACCGCCGCGGTCACCGCGACGGCGTTCGGCCGGGCGAGCCCGGCGAGCAGCGCGAGCGAGCCCGCCCACAGCCAGCGCCGCTCCAGGACCGCCCACAGCGACCAGGCCGCGAGCGCCGTCATGACGGGCTCGGTGTACGCCATCGTCAGGACGACGGAGTGCGGAAGCAGCCCCCACAGCAGCACGAGCAGGGTGCCCACCGGGCGGCCGTACAGGCGCTCGCCGATCAGATAGATCCCGGTGGCCGCGGCGGCCGCCGCGGTCCACGAGACGATCAGGCCCGCGGTGCCGCCGGTGACCGGCAGGACGGTGGTCACGGCACGGATCAGGCCCGGGTAGAGCGGGAAGAACGCCAGGTCGCTCTGGACCGAGCCGTCCGGCCAGGACAGGGTGCGGCCGTAGCCGTGGGCCGCGATCCGGACGTACCAGTCGGCGTCCCAGGAGGTCGCGAGCCGCGCGCGGGGCGAGAACCCCCGGTGCCAGGCCGCCGCCGCGACCACCAGGAGCCCGGTCAGCCGCGCGGCCGCGAACAGGCCCAGCGCGGGGGCCGCCCGGCGCAGCGCGCCGGTCCAGGGCGCGGCGCTCGTGATGATCCCTGCCCGGCGGCCGCGGGCGGGGACGGTGATCTCGGCGGACAGGGGACACCTCCGGTCGCGCGTTGGTCGTTCATACCGACCCTCGGCGCGGATCCCGCTTCCCGCGACCGGTGCGCCCCCGACCGGGGAGAACTCCGCCCACCCGGCGGTGCGCCCTACCCCGCGAGCGCCTTCAGCCGGGTGACCGCCTCTTCGAGTACGGCCGTCTGCTTGCAGAAGGCGAACCGGACGAAGGGGGCGCCCTCCTCGCGGTGGTCGTAGAAGACCGCGTTGGGGATCGCCACGACGCCGGCGCGCTCGGGCAGCGCGCGGCAGAACGCGAAGCCGTCGCTCTCGCCGAGGGGGCGGATGTCGGTGGTCACGAAGTACGTTCCGGCCGGCCGGAACACCTCGAACCCGGCCGCCGCGAGCCCCGCGCTCAGCAGGTCCCGCTTGGCCTGGTGCTCCGCGCGCAGGCCGGCGAAGTAGGAGTCCGGCAGCCGCAGCGCCTCGGCCACCGCGTACTGGAAGGGCCCCGAGGCCACGTACGTCAGGAACTGCTTGGCCGAGCGGACCGCGGCCACCAGCTCGGGGGCCGCCGTCACCCAGCCGACCTTCCAGCCCGTGAACGAGAACGTCTTGCCCGCCGAGCCGATGGTGATCGTGCGCTCGCGCATGCCGGGGCAGGAGGCGAGCGGGATGTGCTCGGCGCCGTCGAAGACGAGGTGCTCGTACACCTCGTCGGTGATCACCAGGAGGTCGCGCTCGCAGGCCAGCTCGGCGACCGCGGCGAGTTCGGCGCGGGTCAGGACCGTGCCGGTCGGGTTGTGTGGGGTGTTGAGGAGGATCAGCCGGGTGCGCGGGGTGACGGCGGCGCGCAGTTCGTCGAGGTCGAGGACGAAGCGTCCATGTGCGGCTCCGCCGCGGGGCCCCTCGTGCGGTCGCAGGGTGACCGGGACGCGGGTGGCGCCGGCCATCGCGATGCACGCGGCGTACGAGTCGTAGTACGGCTCCAGGGCGATGACCTCGTCGCCCGGTTCGAGCAGCGCGAGCAGGGAGGCGGCGATCGCCTCCGTGGCGCCCGCGGTGACCAGGACCTCACGGTCCGGGTCGAAGGTGAGGCCGTACAGGCGCCGCTGGTGCTCGGCGATCGCGGTGCGCAGCTCGGGGACGCCGGGGCCCGGCGGGTACTGGTTGCCCCGGCCATCGCGAACCGCGCGGACCGCCGCCTCCCGCACGGCCTCGGGGCCGTCGGTGTCGGGGAAGCCCTGGCCGAGGTTGATGGACCCGGTCCGCTGGGCGAGGGCGGACATCTCGGCGAAGATCGTCGTCCCGAACTCGGCGAGGCGGCGGTTGAGGAGTGGGCGCGCTCTGGAGGTCATGACCGCCATCCTGCGGGCAACCTCTGGAGTTGCTCAAGTGTGCTTTGGCCGACGGCGGCCGGGGGCATCCCCCCACCACGCGGGACAACGGGGGACCGCGGCACGGAAGGACGGTGGGGGAATGGACATCGCGATCGAGATGGGGATCGTCGCGCTGGTGCTGCTGATCATCGTGGCGAGCCCGGGCGCGCGGCGGCGGCGCAGGGCCATGGCGGGGCGCAAGCGGTCGAGGTGGTCGTCCTCCGGCAGCTCCGGGAGCTCCGGCAGCTGGTGGGCCGGCGACGGGGACGGCGGTTCGTCCGGCGGGAGCGGGCACCACGGGCACCACGGGGGCGGCGGGCACCACCACTCCTGCGGTGGTGGGCACTCCTCGTGCGGCGGCGGCCACTCGTCCTGCGGGGGCGGCGGAGGCTGCGGCTCCAGCTGAGCGCCGACGCCCGAACTCCGCGCGGCACAGCAGGAGTTCGGGATCGAGGGCCGACGGGACGACCGGCCCGTACGCGGTCGCGGCTGTCACGGGGCAGCCGATTCCGCCGCCGGTCGTGCCCGTTGTGCGCCCGGTCGGTTCCGGCCGGCCGGGCGCCTTCTTTCACGCCTGTAGTTGAACGTTTGAACCGAGTGGCCCCCGAGGGGATGGAAACCCCATCAAGTTGGGTAAAAAAGCTGTGAGCGCCGCGCACTTCATGATTCCCTCGCAGATGAGAAACGACGCAGCCCCTCGGACCCCGGGATCAGAAAGCGGTCCCCCCGTCCTTTGTTGCGGCCCGAGGCGACCTCGGTCATCCACCCGCCACATGTGTGTTTTGCGGAGCCCACCCATGCTCACGACCCTCAAGACCGCCTACACCGACACGCGTGCCGCCGACCTCGCCTGGGCGCTGGGCCGCGAGCCGCTGCCCGCCCTCGCCGTACTCGACCTCGAACTGACCGGAGCCAAGCTGCAGTTGAGGCTCCTGGGTGCCTCGCACCAGGTGCTCCTCGACGAGGCGGCCGGAACCTGCTCGGAGACCGTCGCCTGCATGCCCGGCAGCAGTACGCCACTGCCGCTCGGTGTGGCGAAACGTCTCGGGGAGTGGGACTACGAGTTCGCCGCACGCGTCGAAACGCTCTCGCGCGGCTCGTTCGCGGGGCGCGCGCAGGAACTCCTCGCGCTCGTGGCCGACCATCCCAACGGGCTGGCGGGGACGTTTCCGGGCTCGCCGCACGCCTTCACGGCGATGCTCGCGCAGCGCGGCGACGGCCAGGTGTGGTGGCGCACCTGGCACGCCTACCCGCAGGAAGGGCAGTTGGTGGTGACCCGGACCCGGGTCGGCGTACGGGTGTCCGCGCCCGCCGGGCTCTGAGGCGCTCGATCCCCGGACGGTTGGCTCCAGTTGAACCCGTGTGGGTGACAGGAAGCGAACGGAGTGTGACGTAGCGTTCGCATCATGATCGAACCGCTCCCCGCTCCCGTGAGGAGGCCGCGGTCGGGTCGGTTCCTCGTCCTGGCCGTCGTGTTCATCTGTGCCGCCTGCGGCCTGGTGTACGAGCTCGAACTGGTCGCCCTCGCCTCGTACTTGATCGGAGACTCGGTCACCCAGGCCTCGGTGGTCCTCTCGGTGATGGTCTTCGCGATGGGCGTCGGCTCGCTGCTCGCCAAGCGGCTGCGCTGCCGGGCCGCCGTCGGCTTCGGCCTCATCGAGGCCGCGCTCGCCCTGGTGGGCGGCTGCTCCGCGATGGCGCTGTACGCCACGTTCGCCTGGTTCGGCGGCTCACGGTACGCCCTGGTGGCGTTCTCGCTCGCGATCGGCATGCTGATCGGCGCCGAGATCCCGCTCCTGATGACGCTCATCCAGCGCGTCTCGCGGCGCGCCGAGGGCGACGCGAGCGGCACGGTGGCCGACCTGTTCGCCGCGGACTACGTGGGCGCGCTCGTGGGCGGGCTCGCCTTCCCGTTCCTGCTGCTGCCCCAACTCGGCCAGCTGACCAGCGCGTTGCTCACCGGCGCGGTCAACGCGGTCGCGGGCGGCGCGCTCGTCCTGCTGCTCTTCGGCCGCGACCTGAGCCCGCGCGCCCGCTGGGTGCTGCTCGCCGCCAACGCGCTCGTCCTGGCCACCCTCGCGCTGACCACCGCCATGGTCGACGACTTCGAACAGGCCGCGCGCCGCGCCGTGTACGGGGGGCAGGTGCGGGTCGCCGTGCAGACCCACGTGCAGGAGATCGTCCTGACGGGCAGGGCCGGCGCGCCCCTCGACCTGTTCCTCGACGGGCGGCTCCGCGTCAATGGCCGCGACGAGTCCCGCTATCACGCGGCCCTGGTGGGGCCCGCGCTCGACGGCGGCCCGCACGGCCGCGTCCTGATCCTGGGCGGCGGCGACGGGCTTGCCGCCCGCGAAGTGCTGCGCCACCCCGGCGTGCGCTCGGTGACCCTCGTCGAAGTAGACCCCGGTCTGGCCCAACTGGCCTGCGAGGACCCGGAGTTGGCGGCCCTGAACGCCCACGCCTACCAGGACCGGCGGCTGCACGCGGTGATCGCCGACCCCTTCCGCTGGCTGCGCGGCGACGGCTACACCTCGGGAACGTACGACGTCGTCGTCACCGATCTGCCCGACCCCGGCATCACCGCGAGCACCAAGCTGTACTCGCAGGAGTTCTACGCGCTCGCCTCGCGAGTGCTCAGCCCCGGCGGACGGCTCGTGGTGCACGCGGGGCCGGTGAAGGGCCGGCCGCGCACGTTCTGGACGGTCGCCTCGACGGTCCGCGCGGCGGGCCTGACGACGTTCGCGTACCGGGCGACGGGGCGCAGCGCAGGGTTCACCGCGGGCCCCGACCGCGCCCTGGACTCGGCGAAGTCCCCGCACGACTGGGGTTTCGTCCTGGCCGCGAGACCCGCCCCGCATCCGTTCTCGGCGCAGGGAGCGGCATCGGGCGTGCGGCTGCCCCCCGGTACGGAGTGGCTGACACCGCCCTCGGGCGCGGCCGCCTTCCCGCCGTCGACGCTGGTGCATCCGCGGTATGCGGACTGAGGGGGCGGGTGACCTCGGTGCCGGGCGGCCGCACCGCCTGAGGCGGCGGCCCGGTCCGGCATTCGGCGCCGCGTTGGCGCAGACGTGGCGGCCGGTGCTGAGTAGGCTCGGTGGCTATGGAGCATGAGGTGTTCGTTCCGGTTGAGGCCCAGGCACTCCGGCAGACGCTGCGCGATCCCGCCCGGGTCGCGCGGTGCGTGCCGGGGCTCCAGCAGGATGCGGGCGAGCCACCCATCGCGGGTCGGCTGAAGGTCCGCCTCGGCGGGAGCACCATCACCTACCGGGGCGCGCTGCGCATCACCGGGCAGGACGACGACGTGTTCGCCATCGAGGGCGAGGGCGTCGAGGTCCGCGGCGCGGGCGCGGCCAAGGTCACCCTGACCGTACGGCTGGCAGCGGCCCCCGGCGGCACCACCCTCGCCTTCGCGGGTACGGCGCTCGCGGAGGGCCGGGCGACCGAGGTGCCGGCCGACGCGGCCCAGGCCTCGGTGCTGCGCCTGCTCGACCGGTTCGCGGCGGAACTGGCCCGGCCGGCGCGGGACGAGGGCCTCGCGGACGGGTCCGCCGGGCCGGAGGCCGCCGACACCGACCTCAACACGGATCTGGCCGACGGGCCCGGGGAGCGGCCGGCCGGCCGTGCTCCCGGCCTCGACCCCGAACTCGACACGGACCTCAATACCGACCTGGACTCTTCCGGCCCCGACTCCGGCCCGGACTCTTCCGGTGCAGCCTCCGACCTCGACCCGGAGAGCCTCGCCTCCGTCTTCGACGCGGAGGTGCCGCCGCCGTCCCTGGACCCGCTCGCCGACGAGGAGTTCGCCATCGAGGTCGGCGAGCCGATGCCGGCCGAGGCCGCGCACGCCCGCCGCACGATGATCGGCCGCAGTGCCGAGGAGGTCGACCACGCACCGCCGCGCGGCCGGTACGCCCCCGTACCCGCGCCCTCGGGAAGCAACGCCGGTGCGACCCTGCGCTGGGTCGCCCCGGCCGCCGCCCTCGCGCTGGCATCCGCCGTGGTCGTCGGCCGCGCGCTGAGGCGCCGGCGCTGAGAGCCCTGTGGCCGAACCCCGCCCGAGGCTGTCCGGATCTCGGGTGCGGGCGCTGACCCCACATCCGCGGACCACCGGCTAGGGTCGACGGCGTGAGCAGTGACCAGATCACATTGGGCGCCGGCGCCGTGGAACTGACCGTCGACGCGGGCAACGGCTGCCGGATCAGCAGCCTGCGGATCGACGGCACCGAGGTGCTGCGCCAGGGCGACAAGTACGGCTGCTTCCCGATGGTGCCGTGGTGCGGCCGCGTGGAGAACGGCCAGTTCCGCGACGGCGGCGTGAAGTACCAGCTGCCGCTCAACTCGCCCCCGCACGCCATCCACGGCACCGCCCGCGACCACGCCTGGAAGACCGCGCGGGTCTCCGGGACCGAGGCCGTCTTCACCTACGAACTGGCCGAGCCCTGGCCGTTCACCGGCAGGGTCACCCAGATCTTCGAGCTGACCCCGGACGCGCTGACGGTGACGATGGGCGTCGAGACGTACGACAACTCCTTCCCGGCGCAGGTCGGCTGGCACCCCTGGTTCGTGCGGGAGCTCGACGGCAGCCGGGTCGAGCTCGCCTTCGACGCCGAGTGGCAGGAGGAGCGCGGCGACGACCACCTGCCCACCGGGCGGCGCATCCCACCGCTGCCGGGCCCCTGGGACGACTGCTTCGGGATGCCCGACGGCGTCGACGTCACCCTGACCTGGCCGGAGCGGCTCGAACTGAAGGTGACCAGCCCGACCGAGTGGGTCGTGGTCTACGACGAGCAGGACGAGGCCGTGTGCGTGGAGCCGCAGTCGGGCCCGCCCAACGGCCTCAACACCCTGCCCCGCCAGGTCACCCCGATCGAGCCGCTGGAGCTCGCGACGACGTGGACCTGGCGACGGCTGTGACCGGCCGCCTTTAAGCTGGCTGGCATGACTGACGTACGGGCAGACCTGCTCCAGCAGATCAAGGACAAGGCCGTGGTGCACGGCAAGGTGACCCTCTCCTCGGGGATCGAGGCCGACTACTACGTCGACCTGCGCCGGGTCACCCTTGACGGCGTCGCCGCGCCGCTGGTCGGCCAGGTGATGCTCGACGTCACGGCCGAGTTCGACTTCGACGCGGTCGGCGGCCTGACCATGGGCGCCGACCCCGTGGCCGGCGCGATGCTGCACGCGGCCGCCGCCCGTGGCCGCACCCTGGACGCGTTCGTCGTCCGCAAGGCCGCCAAGGCGCACGGCATGCAGCGCCAGGTCGAGGGCCCGGACATCAAGGGCCGCCGGGTCCTGGTCGTCGAGGACACCTCCACCACCGGCGGCTCGCCGCTGACCGCCGTCGAGGCGGTCCGCGCGGCCGGCGCCGAGGTCGTCGCCGTCGCGACGATCGTGGACCGGGCGACCGGCGCCGCCGAGAAGATCACCGAGGGCGCGGGTGTGCCGTACGTCTTCGCGTTCTCCTCGACGGAACTGGGCCTCGCGTAAACCTCGTATAACCCTCGTAACCGAGGTGCGAAAGTCGTGACCTAGGTCCCGGGGTTCGGGCATCCGACCCGCTGACCTGCGCGTTTTTCAAGGGGCGGGCTGTTTCACGTGAAACAGCCCGCCCCTGCTGCGTCCGCCGGGTGGAGCCGCGGTCAGAGTCTGGAAAGATAGGCCGCGACGATGACGTCGCCCCCAGGTCAGGGCCAGCACATATCGCACACCCGCACATCACAAGGAGCGGACAGATGCCCATCGCAACCCCCGAGGTCTACAACGAGATGCTCGACCGGGCGAAGGCAGGCAAGTTCGCCTACCCGGCCATCAACGTGACCTCGACCCAGACCCTGCACGCTGCGCTGCGCGGCTTCGCGGAGGCCGAGAGCGACGGCATCATCCAGATCTCCACCGGTGGTGCGGAGTTCCTGGGTGGCCAGTACAACAAGGACATGGTCACCGGCGCGGTCGCCCTGGCCGAGTTCGCGCACGTCGTCGCCGCCAAGTACGACATCACGGTCGCGCTGCACACCGACCACTGCCCCAAGGACAAGCTGGACGGCTACGTCCGCCCGCTGATCGAGGTCTCCGCCGAGCGCGTGGCCAAGGGTCTGAACCCGCTGTTCCAGTCGCACATGTGGGACGGCTCCGCCGAGACCCTCGCGGACAACCTGGCCATCGGCCAGGAGCTGCTCGCCAAGGCCGCCGCCGCGAAGATCATCCTTGAGGTCGAGATCACCCCGACCGGTGGCGAGGAGGACGGCGTCAGCCACGAGATCAACGACGAGCTGTACACGACCGTCGACGACGCGCTGCGCACCGCCGAGGCCCTGGGCCTGGGCGAGAAGGGCCGCTACCTCCTTGCCGCGTCCTTCGGCAACGTCCACGGCGTCTACAAGCCGGGCAACGTCGTGCTCCGCCCCGAGCTGCTCAAGGACCTCCAGGCGGGTGTCGGCGAGAAGTACGGCAAGCCCTCGCCGTTCGACTTCGTCTTCCACGGCGGCTCGGGCTCCACGGCCGAGGAGATCGCCACCGCGCTGGAGAACGGCGTCGTGAAGATGAACCTCGACACCGACACCCAGTACGCCTTCACCCGGCCGGTCGCGGACCACATGTTCCGCAACTACGACGGTGTCCTGAAGGTGGACGGCGAGGTCGGCAAGAAGTCGACGTACGACCCGCGTACGTGGGGCAAGCTGGCCGAGGCGGGTATGGCCAAGCGGGTGGCCGAGGCGTGCGCGAACCTCCGGTCCACCGGAACGAAGCTGAAGTAATGCAGCGCCGCTGAACATCGGGCCCGGCTTCCCCTTGGGGGGCCGGGCCCGAGGCATTTCCCCACCCCGCCCCACACCCCCGGCGGGTTTCGGGGAGGGGTGGGGTGGGGGACAGATCCGCTGTGGCGGACAACGTACGCATGGGCACCGGTCCCGGCCGCTGGGTGCTGCTGACCACCGTCCTCGGCTCGGGCATGGCCCTGCTGGACTCGACCGTCGTCAACGTCGCCCTGCCCCACATCGGCACCGACCTCGACACCGACATGGCCGTGCTCCAGTGGACCGTCAACGCGTACATGCTCACCCTGGCCGGACTCATCCTGCTCGGCGGCGCCCTGGGCGACCGGTACGGCAGGCGGAAGGTGTTCGTGATCGGGGTGGTGTGGTTCGCCGCCGGATCGCTGCTGTGCGGGCTCGCCCCGAACGCCGGGGTGCTCATCGCCGCCCGCGCCCTCCAGGGCATCGGCGGCGCCCTGCTCACCCCCGGCTCCCTCGCGATCATCCAGGCGGGCTTCCACCCGGACGACCGGGCCCGCGCGGTCGGCGTGTGGTCGGGGCTCGGCGGGGTCGGGGCGGCCGTGGGCCCGTTCCTCGGGGGCTGGCTGGTGGACGGGCCCGGCTGGCGCTGGGTGTTCCTGATCAACGTGCCGCTGGCCGCGGTCTGCGTACCCGTCGCCCTGCGCCACGTACCGGAATCGCGGGACCCGCGCACCCACACCGGCCGCTTCGACGTGGTGGGCGCGGCACTCGGCGCGCTGACCCTCGCCCTCGTGACGTACGCGCTGATCGAGGCGCCCGGTCAGGGTTCGTCGCGGCTGGTCGTCGGGGCGGGGGTGGCCGGGCTCGGCCTGGGCGCGGCCTTCGTGCGCCGTGAGCGGCACCTGCCCGACCCGATGCTGCCGCCGGACATCTTCCGCTCGCGGGTTTTTACGGCCGTGAACCTGGTAACGGTGGGCGTGTACGCCGCCTTCGGCGGATTCTTCTTCCTCGCCGCCCTCCAGCTCCAGGTCGTCGCCGGGTACTCGGCACTCGGCGCGGGCGCGGCGCTGCTGCCGACGACCGTGCTGATGCTGCTGCTCTCGGCGCGTTCGGGCGAGCTGGGGCAGCGGATCGGGCCGCGCATCCCGCTGACCGTCGGGCCGCTGCTGTGCGCGGCGGGGATGCTGCTGATGCTGCGGGTGGGCGAGCACGCGTCGTACGTACGTGACGTCCTGCCCGCCCTTGTCGTGCTCGGACTCGGCATGGTCACCCTGGTGGCGCCGCTCACCGCGACGGTGCTCGCGTCGGTCGACGAGGGGCGCGCGGGGCTGGCGAGCGGCATCAACAACGCGGCCGCGCGGGCGGCCGGCCTGATCGCGGTGGCGGCGTTGCCGCTGGCCGCGGGGATGGGGCCGGAGGCGTACCGCTCGGCGGCGGAGTTCGGGGCGACGTTCCGGCGGGCCATGCCGATGTGTGCGGGGGCGCTGGTGCTGGCCGCCCTGGTTGCCTTCCTGACCGTACGGCGGCCGGCGGAGGCGGTTGTGCCGGCGTGCCGCATGCAGGCCGGGGTGCCGGGCCCGGCCATCGAACCCGACCACGGCGAGCCGGCACCCTGAACCCCCTGAACCCCCGGGGCTCCGCCCCGGACCCCGNTGAACCCCCTGAACCCCTGGGGCTCCGCCCCAGACCCCGATGACCCCTCCTCGGGTGGTGCTGGTCCGCATCGGAGCCTTCAGCCCGTCCGGCGATTGAGGACGAGCGCTCTTCGGGCGCGAACGGGTCTGGGGCGGAGCCCCAGGCAACCGGCTTCCCGGCGGGGAAAAATCGGCCGGCTGCCGCCGGCCTTCGCGGTGGCAGACTTGGGCGCATGTCCATTCACGAGAACCTCCTCGGGGGCCCCGCCCCGACGCACCTCCCCGACGACCCGGAGCCCCGCGAGCTGCTCGCCGGCGGCACCGCGCCCGCCGACGTCGCCGCCAAGTACCCCACCTCCTCCCTCGCCTGGGCGCAGCTCGCCGACGACGCGTTCGACGGTGGCCGCACCGTCGAGTCGTACGCCTACGCCCGTACCGGATACCACCGCGGCCTGGACTCGCTGCGTCGTGCCGGGTGGAAGGGGCACGGCCCGGTGCCGTGGGAGCACGAGCCCAACCGCGGGTTCCTGCGGGCCCTGCACGCCCTCGCCCGCGCCGCCCAGGCCATCGGCGAGGACGCCGAGTACGAGCGCTGCACCACCTTCCTGCGGGACTCCTCGCCGCTCGCCGCCGACACCCTGGGCTGAGCCACCCCGGCCGATCGGGAACGTCCGGGCCGTTCGTGCCATCTGTATGGCTGACACGGACGGTTCGGGCGGCTGCGGACGGCACCATCGCACGCGCGCCCGGCCGCATGGACAGGCTGGCGCAGAGGCCCCACTCCTCTCCCCCCAACCCAGCCGGGAGCAGGGGAGTACTCCGTCTTGGGCAAGCGCGGCGCCCACAGCGCACAGCAGCACCACGCAGACCGCAGGGGACGGCGGCGTCTCCGTTCCCGCATGCTTCTCCTCACCGGGTGTCTGCTCGGTGGCACGCTCGTCGGCGGGGCCGCTCTCGCCCAGTGGCCCGGCGGGGAGCACAAGCCGGTCGTCGAGCCCGGCAACGTCTCGGCCAGCCCCATGGAGGAGCGGCCCCCGCTGCCCATCGAGGTGCCGCCCGCCAAGCCGTCGCCGCCCGCCAAGCCGTCCCCGGCCGTGCCTTTGTCGGGCCCCGGCACCTTCACCACCGCCCAGGCCTCCGGCAAGGTCGTCGGAACCGGCGGCCCGCTGCGCCGCTACGAGGTGCAGGTCGAGGACGGAGCGGATGTTTCCGCGAAGCAGGCCGCCCTCGACGTCCAGACGATCCTCGCCGATCCGCGCAGCTGGGCCGCTCACGGCAAGGGCCGCTTCCAGCTGGTGTCCAGCGGTGGTGATGTGGTCATCAAGATCGCTACCCCGAAGACCACCGACAAGCTGTGTGCTGCCAACGGCGACACCGGCGGCGAGCTGAACTGCGAGGTCACCGGTGGTGTCATCGTCAACCTCAAGCGCTGGGTGACCGGTTCGCCGCAGTACGACGGGCCGCCCGCCGAGTACCGGCACCTGATCATCAACCACGAGATAGGCCACATGATCGGCTACCACCAGCACATGGGTTGCCCGGGTCCCTCGAAGCCCGCCCCGGTGATGATGCAGCAGATCAAGGGCCTGAACGGCTGCAAGTCCAACGCCTGGCCGTACACCGCGGACGGGACGTTCGTCACGGGGCCCCCGGCGCCCTGACGAAGGGCGCGGAAGCGTGCTTATGATGCCGGTGGGGACCGGGGCTCCGATGCCGACCAAGGAAGGGGCGGACCGCTACCCGGACACATCGAGGAGACAGCGATGTCATCACAGATGTCCGAACCGGTCACGCCGCCCGAACAGGGCGACGAGCCGGAGACCCCGAATCTGGACTTCGAGGGCACGACACCGTACGAGGACTACGTCCAGGCGGACGTCCTCACCCACCTCCAGCATCTGCGCTCGGACGACCCCGGCGAGATGGTCTTCCTGGTCACCACCCAGGTCATGGAGCTGTGGTTCACGGTCGTCGTGCACGAGTGGGAGACCGCGTCGCGGGCCCTGCGCGCGGACCGGGTGCCGGTCGCGATCGACGCCCTGAAGCGTTCGGTACGGGAGCTGGAGGCGCTCAACGCGTCGTGGACGCCGCTGGCACAGCTGACCCCGGCCCAGTTCAACTCCTACCGGGCCGCGCTCGGCGAGGGCTCCGGGTTCCAGTCGGCGATGTACCGGCGGATGGAGTTCCTGCTCGGCGACAAGTCGGCGTCGATGCTGGTGCCGCACCGGGGCGCGCCCCGCGTGCACGCCGAGCTGGAGAAGGCGCTCGGCGAGCCGAGCCTCTACGACGAGGTGCTCGCGCTGCTCGCGCGGCGCGGGTACGCGGTTCCGTACTCGGTCCTGCAGCGCGACCTGACCCGCAAGTACGAGCCGTCCGCCGAGGTCGAGGCGGTCTGGGCCGAGCTGTACGCGGGTGACCAGAACGGTGAACTGGTGCGCCTGGGCGAGGCGTTGACCGATGTCGGCGAACTCGTGTGGCGATGGCGCAACGACCATCTCGTGGCGACCCGGCGGGCCATGGGCGCCAAGTCGGGCACCGGAGGCTCGGCCGGGGTGGCCTGGCTGGAGAAGCGGGCCACCAAGAACGTGTTCCCCGAGCTGTGGACGGCCCGCAGCCATGTCTGAGGCACTGGCCAAGAAGGCCGCGGCACTGGACGCCGCAGACGGACTCGCCCGGCACCGCGAGCTGTTCGCCCTCGACGACGGCGTGGTCTACCTCGACGGGAACTCGCTGGGCGCGCTGCCCCGGCACGTTCCCGCCCGTATGCAGGACGTCATCGCGCGCGAGTGGGGGCAGCTGCGCATCCGGTCCTGGGAGGAGAGCGGCTGGTGGACCGCGCCGGAACGCATCGGCGACCGGATCGCCCCGCTCGTCGGCGCGGCGCCGGGCACGGTCGTGGTCGGCGACTCGACGAGTGTGAACGTCTTCAAGGCGCTGGTGGCGGCGGTCCGGCTGGCCGGTGACGACCGGGACGAAATCCTGGTCGACGCCACGACGTTCCCCACGGACGGGTACGTGGCGGAGTCGGCGGCCCGCATGACGGGACGCCGGATCCGGGCCCTGGCGCCGGACGAGATGGTGTCCGCGCTCGGCCCGCGTACGGCGGCGGTCCTGGTCAACCACGTGGACTACCGCACGGGCCGCCTCAACGATCTCCCTGTCATGACGGCAGCGATCCAGGCGGCCGGGGCGCTGGCGGTCTGGGACCTGTGCCACAGCGCGGGCGCGCTGCCGGTCGGCCTCGGTGCGCACGGCGTCGACTTCGCGGTGGGCTGCACCTACAAGTACCTGAACGGCGGGCCGGGTTCACCGGCGTACCTGTACGTACGCGGCGACCACCAGCCCCGCTTCGACACCCCGCTGCCCGGGTGGAACTCGCACGAGGACCCCTTCGGGATGCGGCCGGCGTACGTGCCGGGCGACGGGGCGGTACGGGGCCGGGTCGGCACGCCGGACATCCTGTCCATGCTGGCGCTGGAATCGGCGCTTGATGTGTGGGACGGGGTCGCGATCGAGGCGGTGCGAGCGAAGTCCCTGGCGCTGACGGACTTCTTCCTCGAATGCGTCGAGGCGTACGTTCCGGCGGGGCGGGTGTCGTCGGTGACGCCGGTCGCGCACGCGGAACGCGGCAGCCAGGTGTCCCTCAGCTGCGCGGAGGCGGGCGAGGTGATGCGCACCCTCACCGCGCGGGGTGTGGTGGGCGACTTCCGCCGGCCCGACGTCCTGCGCTTCGGCTTCACGCCGCTGTACGTGGGCTTCGCCGATGCGGAGCGGGCGGCGACGGAACTCGCGGCGCTGGTGGGCTGAGCCCCGGGCCCCCGGGGGGGGCTTGCCCACCCTCCCACCCGTGACGGGGGTTGGACGAGCCGAGCCCTGGGGCGGANGGGGCGGAGCCCCAGGGCACCCCGGGTTGCACGGCGGGGGCGCCCTGGTAGCGTCCCTCGCGCCCGGGTGATCAACCGGCTTGGCCTGGCGAAAGGTTGGGGAATGACGGATCCCGCAGAGCGCGACGCGGCCGAAGAGGCCTCCGCCTTCTCCCATCCCCCCGTCGCCCCCGACACCACCGCCGCGTACGGAACCCACCCCGACCAGGTGATCGACTTCTACGCACCCCGGGGCGGCGGCCACACCGGCGCCCCCCTCGTCGTGCTGCTGCACGGCGGCGCCTGGCGGGCCCCGTACGACCGCATGCACATCACCCCGTTCGCGGACTTCCTGGCCCGGCGCGGATTCGCCGTGGCCAACGTCGAGTACCGGCGCGGGAGTCTGCTGCCGCAGCAGGGTGGCGCCGGTCCCGTGGCCGGGCGCTGGCCCGACACCTTCGACGACGTGGCGGCGGCCCTGGACGCGCTGCCCTCCCTCGTACGCGATGCCGTCCCGCAGGCCGACCCCCGCCGCACCGTACTGGCCGGGCACTCGGCCGGCGGCCACCTCGCCCTGTGGGCCGCGGCCCGGCACGTACTGCCGGCCGGCTCCCCGTGGCGCACCCCCGGCCCGGCGGCGCTGCGCGGCGTCGTGGCCCTCGCCCCCATCGCCCACTTCGCCACGGCTGTGGAGCTGGGTGTCTGCTCGGGGGCTGTGCTTCAACTGCTCGGCGGGGAGGGGGAGTTGGAGTCTCGCTGTCCGCACGCCGACCCCGCCGCCCTGCTGCCCACCGGGATCGCCACGGCCGTCGTGCAGGGCCGGGAGGACATCGTCGTGCCGCAGGCCGTGGCGGAGGCGTATGTCGATGCGGCGGCCCGGGCGGGGGAGACGGTGGGGCTCACCCTGCTGGAGGGTGTGGGCCACTTTCCGCTGATCGACCCTGCGGCTGACGCGTGCGCGGTGGTGGCGGAGGAGATTGCCCAGCTGGCCTACTGAGCGCGTCCGGCTCCGCGGGCGGTGCGGTTCATTTACGTGCGGGCCGGTGGGGGCCGGTCGCGCAGTTCCCCGCGTCCCCGCAGGGCACCCGGCGCCGCACATGTCGCAGCCCCGCGCCCCCTTCGGGGCTCAGGCAGCCGTATCGCCGAACACCCCACTGCCAAAAGCGAGTTCGGCAAACCGCTCCCCCATCCGGCGGTGCGTCTTCGCGTCCGGGTGCAGCGCGTCGGGCAGTGGCAGCTCCGCCGTGTCCCCCTCCCCGTACAGGGAACGGCCGTCCAGGTAATGCACGTTGGGGTCGTCCGCCGCGCGCATCGCCACTATCGCCGCCAGCTGTTCGCGGATCGTGGTCAGTGTCAGGCGGGTCGGGTCCGTCGCGTCGCCCGTTGCGCGGAACCTCAGGCGGCCGGAGGCCAGTTCTGTGAGGTCGGTGGCGCACGGGCCCGGGGTGGTCTCGTGAATGGGGCACAGGATGGGGGAGATCACCAGCAGCGGCGTGGTGGGGTGGCCGTCCCGGATCGTGTCCAGGAAGCCGTGCACCGCCGGGACGAAGGCCCGCAGCCGCATCACGTCGTGGTTGACCAGGTTGATGCCGATCTTGACGCTGATCAGGTCCGCGGCCGTGTCCCGCATGGTGCGTGCGGTGAACGGGTCGAGCAGGGCGTTGCCGCCGAAGCCCAGATTGATGAGTTCCGCGCCGCCGAGCGAGGCGGCCAATGCGGGCCAGGTCGTCGACGGGCTCGCCGCGTCCGAACCGTGGCTGATCGAACTTCCGTGGTGCAGCCACACCTTGCGGCCCGAATCCGGCACCGGCTCGACGGGTGCGTCGGTGCGCAGGGCGACCAGCTCCGTCGTCTCGTTGTGCGGGAGCCAGATCTCTACGTTCTTGACGATGTCGGGCAGCCCCGCGAAGCGCAGGGTGCCCACCTCGCCGGGCTCGGTCGTGACGGAGCCCGTACTCATGTCGACGGTTACGGTGTTGCCGCCCGCCACGCTGCCCCGACCTGCCAGGCGGCCGTCGACCAGGAGGTCGTACACACCGTCGGGGCGAGGCGGCGCGCCGACGTACACGCGCTTGGTGGGCAGCGTGTCCAGCTCGACGGACGTGGCCCGGGTGCGGAACGCGAGCCGTACGCCGGAGGGCTGGGTCTCGGACATGGCGAGCTGGGCGTCGACGCCCCGGGCGCGGGCACGGGCGGGCAGCCGGTGCGGCAGCACGCCGTGCTCGGTGTGCTCCAACTCGATGGCGCCGCGCAGGAGTTGGGCGGTGATGGGGGTCGTCTTCAGAGGAGTCATGAGGCCGGCCAGTTTCGTAGTAGGGCGTCGAGAGCGTCGAGTGTGCGCTCCCAGGTCTCCTGGGTGTCGGGGGCGCTGTGGCTGAACCCGCCGCCCATCTCCAGGCTGATGTAGCCGTGGAAGACGCTGCCGAGCAGCCGCACCGCGTGCGTCTGGTCCGGCTCCGACAGGTCGTAGCCGCGCAGGATCGCCCGCGTCATCTGCGAGTGCCTGCGGCCCGCGCTCGCGGCCGCCGCCTCCGCGTCGAGCCGCAGCTGGGTCGCGGCATAGCGGCCGGGGTGCTCGCGGGCGTAGTCGCGGTAGGCGTTGCCGAGCGCGGCCAGGGCGTCCTTGCCGGACCGGCCGGCCACGGCGTCGGAGACCAGGTCCGCGAGTTCCGCCAGGCCGAGGAGGGCGATCCTGGTCTTGAGGTCCTGGGAGTTCTTCACGTGCGAGTACAGGCTCGCGACCTTGACGTCGAACTGTCTGGCCAGCGCCGAGACGGTCACCTGCTCGAACCCGACCTCGTCGGCCAGCTCCGCGCCCGCCAGGACCAGGCGCTCGGTGGTCAGTCCTACCCGTGCCATGCCCTTCCTCCCTCTCGCGTCTCTCTCACCTCAAGGACTTACCTCAAGGACTCGCCTCAAGGACTCACCTCAAGCGCTCCGCTTGCTCGAAGCTTACCTTAAGCAGATACGAGATTGCCTAAAAGCTTTAGGCAATCTACCGTGGTGTTTATGAAGCCGCTGACCGAGCAAGAGATCCGTGCCGCCTTCGTGAACTGCACCAAGGGCGAGGCCAAGCGCCTGGCCGTGCCGCGCGACCTGGCCGACCGGCCCTGGGACGACCTGGACTACCTCGGCTGGCGCGACCCGCAGGCGCCCGACCGGGGCTACCTCGTCGTCGAGCTGGAAGGCCGGCCCCACGGCGTCGCCCTGCGCTGTTCCAGCGCCGCCGTCGGGCAGCAGCGGCGCAGCATGTGCTCGCTCTGCCTGACCACCCACTCCGGTGGCGTCTCGCTGATGGTCGCCCCGAAGGCGGGCAAGCCCGGCAAGCAGGGGAACTCGGTCGGCGCGTACATCTGCAGCGACCTCGACTGCTCGCTCTACGTACGCGGCAAGAAGGACGCGGGCGTCGGGGCGCGGCTGCACGAGACGCTCACCGTGGAGGAGAAGATCGGCCGGACCGTGGCGAACATCGCCTCCTTCGTCGCCAAGGTGACGGCCGCCTGACCCGATTCACCCCGGGCTCGTGTCGGCGTGTAGTCCCTGAGGCGGACCCCGCAGGATCCCCATCGGGCCGGACGCCCCGGCGGAGCCCGCCGCCTACCTTGGTGGGTGTGAACGAGACGACCAGGCCCCGACAGGGGAGCGGCAGTACAGCGGGTGGCGGCGGTACAGCCGGGGGCGGCGCCGAGCGCACTCCGGAGTTCCGGCTGGCGATGGACGCGTACGGAGGGCTGCGCAGGGACCTGTTCCACGACGCGTTCGCCTACCGGCCGCTCCCGCGCATGCGGACCGACGGCTTGATCACGCGCCGGCTCCCGGGCCGCATGCGCGAGGCCGCGGCCTGGACCCCGCACGCCGTGGTCTGCTTCCTCGCGTTCGTCTCCCTGCTGTTCGGCTACACGCGCAGCCTGAGCGGACTCGGCGGGGGCCTGGCCTGGATGCTGGGCGGGCTGATCGTGGCGGTGCCGGTGGTGATGACGCTGGTACGCCCCATCGGCGCGTTCTGGCTGTCCTGCGGGGCCACGCTCCTGACCGGCCTGATGGGCGAGCACGGCAGCATGACGCCGTGGACGCCCGGCTCCGTCTTCATGCACCTCAGCGTCCTGACCGTGGTGGCGCTGCGCACCCGCCCCCGCGTCGCGGCCTGGATGTGGGCGGTGACCGTGGCCCTCGGCGTGGTGGTGAGCACGGTCCGCGGCCACTCGGGCTCCCTCGGCAGCCTGCAGATGGGCTTCTTCTACGGTGTGGTCCTGCTCGTCATCTCCGTCGTGCACATCCGCAAGGACGCCGAGCGGCAGGTCAGCGCGGAGAAGTCGGTCACCGCGGTCGAGCGCGACAAGCGGACGGTCCTGGAGGAGCGCACCAACATCGCGCGCGAGCTCCACGATGTGGTGGCCCACCACATGTCGGTGGTCGCCATCCAGGCCGAGGCCGCGCCGTACCGGGTCGAGAACCCGCCGCCCGAGCTCGCCCAGGCCTTCGCGACGATCCGCGAGAACGCGGTGGCCGCCCTCACCGAACTGCGCCGTGTGCTCGGCGTCGTACGCGCGGAGGACTACGAGGCGCCGGACGCCCCCCAGCCCACCCTCGCCGACCTGGAGGGCCTGCTCGCGAACGTCCGCGAGGCCGGGCTTCCGGTGGAGAAGGTGATCACCGGTGCGGTACGGGAACTCCCGCAGGGCGTGGAACTCTCGGCGTACCGGATCATCCAGGAGGCCCTCAGCAACACCCTGCGGCACGCGCCGGGGGCGGGGGCACGGGTGGAGATCGGGTACGTTCTGGGCGGGCTAGGCCTGCGCATCGTGAACGGCCCCGCGACCTCCGAGGCGGGCCCGTCGCAGGGTTCCGGGCACGGGCTCACGGGCATGGCGGAGCGGGTGGCGATGCTCGGCGGCGTGATGACCGCGGAGCGGACGGGGGAGGGCGGGTACGAGGTGACCGTCTTCATCCCGGTCGAGCCGGCCGAACCGAGCGGGCCGAGCGAACCGAGCGGGCCGACCGGGGCATCCGCTGCGACGGGAACGGAAAAGAAGGCATGACGATCAAGGTCCTGATCGTCGACGACCAGATGATGGTGCGCGAGGGCTTCTCCGTACTGCTCGGCGCGCAGCCGGACATCGAAGTCGTCGGCGAGGCGGTCGACGGCCGCGAGGCGGTCGCCCAGGTGCGGGCGCTGCGTCCCGATGTGGTCCTGATGGACATCCGGATGCCCGGCATGAACGGCATCGACGCGACGCGCGAGATCGTGGCGTCGGACGACTCCTCGAAGGTGCTCGTCCTGACCACGTTCGACCTCGACGAGTACGTGTACCAGGCGCTGCGGGCGGGGGCGTCGGGGTTCCTGCTGAAGGATGCCTCGGCGCGTCAACTCGCGGAAGGCGTACGGGTGGTGGCGTCCGGGGAGGCGCTGCTCGCCCCCTCGGTGACCCGGCGGCTGATCAACGAGTTCGCGCGGGTGGTGCCGGTGCAGCGGGCGGGGGCGTCCGCGCCGGCCGGGCAGGTGGAGGAGCTGACGGACCGCGAGACGGAGGTCCTGGTCCTGATCGCCCAGGGCCTCTCGAACCAGGAGATCGCGGATCGGCTGGTGGTGGCGGAGTCGACGATCAAGACGCACGTGAGCCGGGTCCTGGTGAAGCTGGGGCTGCGGGACCGCACGCAGGCGGCGGTGTACGCGTACGAAACCCGCCTGGTGACCCCGGGCTGATTCCCCCACCCGCCCCTCCCCGAGACCCTCCGGGGGTTGGAATGAGGTGAAGCCGGGTTTCCTGGGGCTCCGCCCCAGACCCCGTATCGCGCCTGAAGGGCGCTCGCCCTCAAACGCCGGACAGGCTGGGTATGCCTGCATGGGCACGCTGCGAAGGTCAACCCTGTTAGGGGCGCAGCCACGGGGAGCCCGCACCTCGCCCTGCCCAGGGGCGCGGGGAACTGCGCGAGCAACCACCCACGGTCCGCAGGCTGAAAGCGCGCCGGGGTTCGGGGCGCAGCCCAGGGAGCCCGCCCCCTTGATCCCCGCCCAGCCGCGCCGCATTGTCGAGCCCATGGATCCCACCACCCTCTTCCGCCCGGGCGCAGCCGATTTCGTCGCCAACCCCTACCCCGCCTACGCGGAGCTACGGGCATCCGGCCGGGTGCACCACCACGCTCCCACCAACCAGTGGCTCATCCCGCACCACGCAGATGTATCCATCCTGCTGAGGGACCGCCGTCTCGGGCGGAGTTATCAACACCGGTTCACCCACGAGGAGTTCGGCCGCACACCCCCACCCCCCGCACACGAACCGTTCCACACCCTCAACGACCACGGCATGCTCGACCTCGAACCCCCGGACCACACCCGTATCCGCCGGCTCGTCTCGCAGGCCTTCACCCCCCGTACCGTCGAGCGGCTCGCCCCCACCGTGCACCGCCTCGCGGAGCGCCTCGTCGACGACTTCTGCGCGGCCGGCGGCGGTGACCTGGTCGCCCGGGTCGCCGAGCCCCTCCCCGTCGCGGTCATCGCCGAAATGCTCGGCATCCCCGAGGCGGACCGGCCCCTCCTGCGCCCCTGGTCCGCCGCGATCTGCGGCATGTACGAGCTCAACCCGGGCGAGGAGACCGCCGCCAACGCCGTACGCGCATCCCTTGAATTCAGCGCCTATCTGCGGGAGTTGATCGCAGCACGCCGCCACAACCCCGGCGATGACCTCGTCTCCGCGCTCATCGCGGCGTACGACGACGAGAGCGGCGGCAGGGCGGCGGCCCGCCTGACCGAGCAGGAGATGATCTCCACCTGCGTACTGCTCCTCAACGCCGGTCACGAGGCCACCGTCAACACCACTGCCAATGGGTGGTGGGCCCTGCTCCGCAACCCCTCCCAGCTTGCCGCCCTCCGTGCCGCGTCGGATGCACAACTTCCCACTGCCATCGAGGAGTTGATGCGCTATGACACCCCGCTCCAGCTCTTCGAGCGCTGGGTGCTGGAAGACATCGAGTTCGCCGGGCAGAAGCTCCCGCGCGGCAGCGAGGTCGCCCTTCTCTTCGGGTCCGCCAACCGCGATCCGGCGCGGTTCGCCGATCCCGACACCCTCGATCTGACTCGCGCCGACAACCCGCACATCTCCTTCGGTGCCGGGATCCACTACTGCCTCGGCGCGCCCCTCGCCCGTCTCGAACTCCGGGCCTCCTTCGGGCAGTTGCTCAAGAAGGCGCCCCGGCTGCGGCTGGCCGCCGAGCCGGAGTGGGGACCCGGATTCGTCATTCGGGGGCTCGCACAGCTCCACGTGGAGTGCTGAACAACCCCCGATCCGAACCCCCGTTACAACCCCAGATCCGAACCCCCGTTACAACCCCCGATCCGAACCGCCTTTACAACACCCGCTCAGCCGGTTACGTCCCGCCTCCTCAGCGCCCCAAGCCCCGCCCCCACCAGCCCCACCGCGACCACCGTCAGCACCACCACCGGCATCCACGCCATCTCCGTAGCCGGCAGCTTCGGCAGGTGGCCGAAGGGGGAGACGTCCAGGACGGCCCGGGGGAGGTTCAGTGCGGGGCCGATCCAGCCCAGGGCCAGGCACAGGCCCACCACGCCGAGCGCCGCCTGTGCCGACTTCGGGAACGCTCCGAACAGGAGCACCGCCAGGCCCGCCAGCGTCCAGATCGCGGGGAGCTGGACCAGGGCCGCGCCCAGGATCGGGCCGGGCTCCCTGCCGTATCCGGCCGCCAGGCCGAGCCCGCCGACCACCATGATCAGCGCGGCCCCGCCGAACGCGATCACCAGATGCCCGGCCGCCCATCGCACCCGGCCGACCGAAGCCGCCAGGACCGGTTCGGCCCGCGAACCCGTCTCCTCGCCGTGCAGCCGCAGCACCGAGGACGTGGCGTACAGCGCCGCCATCATCCCCAGCATCCCGACCATCGTCGCGAGGAACGCGTCGGTGATCCCCGGCTGGCCGCCCATCCGCTGGATGATCTCCTTCGTCTGCGCGTTGTCGCCGACCAGGTCGGCCGCCCCGTCCGTCATCCCGCCGAACAGCAGCCCGGCCAGGGCGAATCCGAGCGTCCAGCCGATCACGCCGCCCCGCTGCAACCGCCAGGCGAGCCCGTACGCCGTCGAGATGCGGCCCTCGGCCGGCCCCGGCCGGGGCGGCACGAAGCTCATCCCGATGTCGCGCCGCCCGGCCAGCGCGTACGCCGCCGCCCCCTGTACGAGCGCCGCCGCCACGATGAGCAGCAGCGCCCACCACCGCTCGCCCGCGTACGGGCGCACGTTCTCGGCCCAGCCGAGGGGGGAGAGCCGGTCGAGCACCGAGGAGGCGTCCCGCGTCGCGGTGTCGCCCGCCGCCTTCAGCAGGAACGCGGCGCCGAGGACCGCCCCCGTGAGGCCCTTCGCGAGCCGGGCGTTCTCCGTCAGCTGCGCCATGATCGCCGCCATGCCCGCGAACAGCATCCCGACCGCCCCGGTCGTGAGGCCGAGGGCCACTGAACCCGCCGTGTCCCCGGTCGACTCGGCGAGCCCGGCCATGATGATCAGGGCGACCAGCGCATTGGCCACGAAGGCCGCCGACAGCGCCGATGTCAGCGGCGCCCGCCGCCCCACCATCGCCGAGGACAGCAGCTCCTGGCGGCCGGTCTCCTCTTCCTCCCGCGTGTGGCGTACGACGATCAGCAGGCTCATCACCGCCGCCAGTACGTATCCGAACCCGCCGAACCGCCATGCGGTGAGCCCGCCGACCGAGTCGTCGAAGACCGGACCGTACAGCGCCCGCAGTGAGCCGTTGCCGCTCATCGAGTTCGCCACGTCGGCGCGTTCGGCGGCGGTCCGGTACACCTTCTGCAGGGTGCCCGCGCCGCTCGCGACGAGCCCGCCGAGCGCGACCGACCACACCGGGATCATCACCCGGTCCCTGCGCAGCGCGAGCCTCAACAGGGCGCCGGTGCCTGTCAGTTGCCCCGAACCGCGCACGCGTACCGCCATCGTGGTCATCGGGCCACCACCTCTTCCTCCGCCCCCGTGTAGTGGCGCAGGAACAGCTCCTCCAGCGTCGGCGGGGTGGAGATCAGGGACCGTACGCCCGACTCGGTGAGCGAGCGCAGTACCGCGTCCAGTTTGTCGGTGTCGACCTGGAGTTTCACCCGGTGGCCCTGGACGTCCACGTCGTACACGCCCGGCAGATGCGCCAACCCGTTCGGTGTGCCGACGAGTTCGGCGGTGACCGACGTGCGCGTGAGGTGGCGCAGCTCGGCGAGCGAGCCGGTCTCCACGGTCCGGCCCCGGCGGATGATGCTGACCCGGTCGCAGAGGCTCTCCACCTCGCTGAGGATGTGCGAGGAGAGCAGCACGGTGCGGCCCCGGTCACGCTCCTCCTCGACGCAACTCTGGAAGACCTCTTCCATCAGCGGGTCGAGCCCGGAGGTCGGCTCGTCCAGGATGAGTACGTCCACGTCGGACGCGAACGCGGCGACCAGGGCGACTTTTTGGCGGTTGCCCTTGGAGTAGGTGCGGCCCTTCTTCGTGGGGTCGAGCTCGAACCGCTCGATGAGGTCGTGGCGCCGGGACCGGTCGAGGCGGCCGCCCCTCAACCTGCCGTACAGGTCGATGACTTCGCCTCCCGAAAGGTTGCGCCACAGCGTCACGTCGCCCGGCACGTACGCCACGTGCCGGTGGAGTTCGACGGCGTCGGCCCACGGGTCGCGGCCGAGCAGCTGGGCGGCGCCGGAGTCGGCGCGCAGCAGGCCGAGCAGGACCCGGATGGCGGTGGACTTCCCGGCGCCGTTGGGGCCGAGGAAGCCGTGCACCTCACCGGCCTCGACGGCGAGGTCGAGGCCGTCGAGCGCGTGCGTGCGCCCGAACGACTTGTGCAGTCCGGCGACCGTGATTGCCTTCGTCATACTTTTGAACGTACGGTATTTTCACGAAGTTGTGAAGTTAAGGAAGCGTATAAAGTCGGCGGCGGAACCGGGGCGGGGTGGCGAGGGGAGACGATGAGCTCATGAGCAGCAGCGTGGACAGGGAGCAAGAGGTGCCGGACGGCCGGGACGAGGACGCGGCGGGCCGGTTCGTCGAACGGTTCGCCTCCGAACTCGCCGAGGCGGGCATGCAGCGGATGGCGGCCCGCGTCTTCGCGGCGCTGCTCGTCTCCGAGACCGGCTCGATGACCTCGGCGGAACTGGCCTCGGCGCTCCGGATCAGCCCGGCGGCGGTCTCGGGCGCGGTCCGCTACCTGTCGCAGGTCAACATGGTCGGCCGCGAGCGCGAGCCCGGCTCCCGGCGCGACCGGTACGTCCTGCACAACGAGCTCTGGTACGAGACCTTCACCAACCGGGACCGCGTCCTGACCCGCTGGGAGCAGGTCATGAAGGACGGCGTCGCCAGCGCGGGCGGCCCGGACACGGCGGCCGGGGCGCGCATGGCGGAGACGGCGGCGTTCTTCGCGTTCCTGCACGGCGAGCTGTCCCAGCTGATGGACCGCTGGCGCGAACACCGCACGACCCTGGACCTCCCGCCGATCCCGCCGCGCTGAGCCCGCCGACCCGCCGGGGTCACGGTGCCGGTCCCGCTCAGACGATCCCATCGGCCACCGGCTTTACGGCGCCGGTCCCGCCCCGCCGAACGCCCGGCCCGGCTCAGGCCGGCAGGACCAGCTCCCACGCCCCCGCGAGCGCGGTCCACGTACGGGTACGGACCGGGCCCGCGACGACCTGGTCCGCCCGGTAGCGGAAGCCGCCCACCGGGCCCGAGATGGTGACGGCCCGCGCGGCCGCCCGGGCCCGCTCGCCGGTCCGGCCGTGCACGACGACCTGGGCGAGCCCGTCGGCGGAGGCGATCGACACCCCCGCCACCGGCCGGTCCAGGTCGCTCAGGAGCACCCCGTCGGCCTCCACCCGCAGCCGGTGCGCGACGGCCGCCGCGACGGGTGCGGGCGCCCGCACCAGGCTGCGGACAAGGGACCGGGCGGCACCCCACACCGAAGGCGAGGCGGGCGGCGCGGGCGGCGGACCGACCGCGGGGATCCGCAGGGCGCCGAGGACGACCTGATCACTGTCGTCGGCGAGGAGATCGAGCCGGTGCCCGGTGCCGTCGAGGGCGGCCCGCGCCGCGGCCACCGCGCCCATCGGCACGCCGAGCGAGCGGGCAAGGCCCAGGGAGTCGGCCGCGCCCACCGGAACCAGGGCGATCGCGCCCCGGTCGAGCTCACGCTCGCGGTGCAGCAGCGTCACGGTGCGTAGCAGTGCCTGGTCGTCACCGACCACCACGGTGCGCCGGCCGCCCCTGCGGGCCAGCGCCCGCGCAAACTCTTCCGGCCCCTGTGGCCAGCAGATTTTCGCCTGTGCTCCCGCACACAGCACATCCTTCGCGATCCGTACGGACTCGCCGTCAATACGGCGGGCGACCGGGTCGATGAGCACGACGAGCTGGTGCGCAGCCGACACCTCGGTCCTTCCTCGGGTAGCATCTTTGTGCAAGAGCCCCTTGCGCTATTGCGCCAGGGGCTTCGTCTATTCCGGGGCAGCTTTCTACGGTTCAGGCCCATGGTGTACGCATCCACATGTGGAACGCGTATGCCCCTGACCTTGGACATGCCCCGCCCGGAAGGGGTGTACGCCTGTGCCCGCACTTGTGCTGCTCGGTGCTCAGTGGGGTGACGAGGGCAAGGGAAAGGCCACCGACCTCCTCGGTGGATCCGTTGACTATGTGGTGCGTTACCAGGGCGGCAACAATGCCGGCCACACGGTTGTCGTAGGCGACCAGAAGTACGCGCTGCATCTTCTCCCTTCCGGGATCCTCTCGCCGGGGTGCACCCCGGTGATCGGTAACGGTGTCGTCGTCGACCCGGCGGTCCTGCTCTCCGAGCTGAGCGGACTGAACGAGCGCGGCGTGGACACGTCGAAGCTCCTGATCAGCGGCAACGCCCACCTGATCACGCCGTACAACGTGACGCTCGACAAGGTCTCCGAGCGCTTCCTCGGCAAGCGGAAGATCGGCACCACCGGTCGGGGCATCGGCCCGACCTACGCCGACAAGATCAACCGTGTCGGCATCCGCGTCCAGGACCTCTACGACGAGTCGATCCTGGAGCAGAAGGTCGAGGCGGCCCTGGAGGGCAAGAACCAGCTGCTCGCCAAGATCTACAACCGCCGCGCGATCGAGGCCGGCAAGATCGTCGAGGAGATGCTCCAGTACGCGGAGCAGATCAAGCCGTTCGTCGCCGACACCACGCTGATCCTCAACAAGGCGCTGGACGACGACAAGGTGGTCCTCTTCGAGGGCGGCCAGGGCACCCTGCTCGACGTCGACCACGGCACGTACCCCTTCGTCACCTCCTCGAACCCGACCGCGGGCGGCGCCTGCACGGGCGCGGGCGTGGGCCCGACGAAGATCAGCCGCGTCATCGGCATCCTGAAGGCGTACACGACCCGCGTCGGCGCGGGCCCGTTCCCGACGGAGCTCTTCGACGAGGACGGCGAGGCGCTGCGCCGCATCGGTGGCGAGCGCGGTGTGACCACCGGCCGCGACCGCCGCTGCGGCTGGTTCGACGCGCCGATCGCGCGTTACGCGACCCGCGTGAACGGCCTCACCGACTTCTTCCTGACGAAGCTCGACGTCCTGACGGGCTGGGAGCAGATCCCGGTCTGCGTGGCGTACGAGATCGACGGCAAGCGCGTCGAGGAACTCCCGTACTCCCAGACCGACTTCCACCACGCGAAGCCGATCTACGAGACCCTGCCGGGGTGGTCGGAGGACATCACGAAGGCGAAGACCTTCGCTGACCTGCCGAAGAACGCGCAGGCGTATGTGAAGGCGCTGGAGGAGATGTCGGGTGCCCCGATCTCCGCGATCGGCGTCGGCCCCGGCCGCACCGAGACGATCGAGATCAACTCCTTCCTGTAAGCGGCCTCGGCAAGAGCGGGGTTCCGGCACACCCGGAACCCCGCTCGGCTGTTTGCGCAGTTCCCCGCGCCCCTAAGTTCCATGCGCTGCGCGCATGAGCCTGCCGTTCGGCCGCGGGCGGTTGCTCGCGCAGTTCCCCGCGCCCCTGGCAGGATCGATCTTTGCAGGGTGCCCGTACAGGCATACCCAGCCTGTCCGGCGTTTGAGGACGAGCGCCCTTCAGGCGCGAACGGGGTCTGGGGCAGAGCCCCAGGAAACGAAACCTGGCTTCACCCCTTCACAACCCCGGCGGGTTGAGGGAAGGGGCGGGGAGGGGCCTCCCGGGGTCTGGGGCGGAGCCCCAGCGCACCCGGACCGGCCGCACCCCGCCCCCGGAGCCACGCGGCGGAGCCGCAGAGTGTCACAGCGGGAAGGGGCGGGGTGGGGGCTAGCCCCACCCGCGTACGGGTAGGTGGCCGGATCGCCCCCACCCACCCCCTCCGGAAATGCTGGGCCGAGCAAACCCCCCAGCCCCCCGGAGGAGTCCGCACGTGCGTGAGCAGGCATCACCCAGGCCCGGCCAGAACCCCGACCAGAACAGAGCGCGGCAGCGGACCACGCGGCGCGGAGTGGCCGCCGCAGCCGCACTCGCCGCCGGCTTCATGGCGCTGACCGCCTTCACCCCGCCCCCGGCGTCGGCGTCGGCGCCGCCCCCCATCCAGCAGGGCCTCGACACCCTGGTCACAAGCAACGGCTTCCCCGCAGCCCTGGCCGCCATCCAGGACCGCAAGGGCCACACCCGTAACTACACCGCCGGCGTGGCCGATCTGGCCACCAGGGCGAAGGTCCCCGTGGACGGCCAGGTCCGCATCGGCAGCAACACCAAGACCTTCACCGCCGTGGTCGTCCTGCAACTCGTGGGCGAGGGCAAGATCGGCCTCGACACCTCGATCGACACCTACCTCCCCGGCCTCGTACACGGCGACGGCATCGACGGGAGCCACATCACCGTCCGCCAAGTCCTCCAGCAGACCAGCGGACTCCCCAGCTACACCAACGACGACGACCTGGAGCCCCGCTACTACGAACCCCGCGACCTCCTGGACAGGGCCCTCAAGCACAAGGCGGACTTCACGCCCCCCGGCGCCAAGTGGAAGTACAGCAACACGAATTACGTGGTGGCCGGCCTGATCGTCCAGCGGGTGACGGGCCGCCCCCTCGCCGCGGAAATCGACCGGCGCATCATCAAGAAGATCGGCCTGCGCCACACGTACTTCCCCGCCCCCGGCGACCCGACGATCCGCGAACCGCACCCCAAGGGCTACGCCCAGGACGCGCCGGGCGGCTCCCTGAGCGACATCACGGAGATGGACCCGTCCTGGGCCTGGGCGGCAGGCCAGCTGATCTCCACGAACTCCGACCTGAACCGCTTCTTCAGCGCGCTCCTGGAAAACGGCCGCCTTCTCCCCAAGGCCCAGCTCAAGGAGATGCGGACGACCGTCCCCGCCGGAGCCCCCTTCGCCCCCAACACCCGTTACGGACTGGGCCTGTTGAGCACACCGTTGTCGTGCGGCGGCGTGTACTGGGGCCACGGCGGCAGCTTCCCGGGCTACGAAACCCGGGGCGGCGCCACGGACCAGGGCCGTGCCGCGAACATAGCGGTAACCCTCCAGCCGGCCGACCCCAAGGCGATGCCCCGGGTGGAGGCCCTGGTGGACAAGGCCTTGTGCGACGCCGGGTAGCCAGATCCTGGGTGCCCGGCGCGGGGCCTACGCGGGGCCTACGCGGGGCCTACGCGGGACCTACGCGGGGCCTACGTAGGGAATTCCCCCAGCCAGCTGCGGTCGAGGAGGTTTTCGGGGAGGTACTCCGACTCCACCTCGATCGGCTGCCCGGCATCGTGGGCAAGGCAGGCCAGGGCGAGCGGGGCCAGCGCCACAGCGCCGTCGAGGTCCTCGCGCCGCTCCTCGTCCGCGGTCCAGTACTCGTGGTGCAGCTGGATGGCCTGGACGAGCGCCTCGCTGAACTTCTCGGTGTCCTGGGTGATGAAGCGGTAGAAGAGGTTCAGCGGCGGATAGAGGATCTTGAGCATGAGCTCACGGTCGACGAACCGCAGGTTCTCCGGGTTCGTCCCGTCGAACGCGGCGACCAGCTTCTCGCCGAGGTCCGGCCGCTGGAGCCAGTACGCCTGGAGAGCCTCCACCCAGGGGTAGATGTACTCCTCGAACTCGGCGCCGGACGCCCGGAGTTGATCGACCGTCACCTGGCACAACCGGGTCATCCGATCCTGGTCGCGGCAGATGACCGCGAGCCAGAACGCCTGCAGCCAGGTGCCCGCGTCGGTGAAGTGCATGGGCTTCCCGAGGGCGGGAATGGTCCGCTTCTCTTGGGCGATCATGCACTCGACGGTGGAGCCCTCCGGCGCCGTCGCCGAGGCGAACAGCGCGGACCCGGTCTGCATGGCCGCGACCCACGCCTCCCACGTCTCGCTCGCGTTCGCGGTCGGGTCGTGACGGCAGTGGATGAACGCTGTGTTGATCGTCTTGCTGAAGGTCAGACCGAACATCTGCGGCGACTGCGCGGCGCGCTCGATCTCCCTGAGAGTCCTCGCGTCGAGCCCTCCCAGCAACTCCGCAGAGTTTTCAGGGGGGGTGTATGCGGGTCGAGAAATCTTGACTGACATGTTGTTTCCTCAGGGAGCGATTTTGAACTGCCTCATCTTGTAGCCAGCGTACTGAGCGCCGTTGGACTTCGCTTTGACGAGGACATAGTCGACCTTGCCATCGTTCAGAGCGGTGCGCAGTGCTTCGGCCAACTCGCCTTCCGCCTTGCCTTCGGGCGTGCCCAAGCGATTTTCTGCCCGTTTATCCATTTCGGCGAGAATCGTTTCGAAGTATTCGCGCGTGCCCTGTGTGACCCGGCGCCCGCTGAGTCCCTTGCGTGTGCCCAGTTGAGCCCGCTCGGAACCCTTGGCCTCGACGACCACGTACCGTCCGTCCGTGGTCTTGTAGACCTGGTCGAACCGGTTGTTGCCGAGCGCCCCGTCGTCGACCCGCTTGGCGTTGGGGTAGTGCTCGGGTATCGCAGCGTGTTCGGCCACGTGCTCGCCGTACATTTCGCTCGCGCGGCTCATTTGCCCGTGCAGGGGGGAGTGGGCGAGGTCCGCGTGGTCGACCGCTGCGGCCAACTCCGGTGTGGGATTGGCCTCGTACGCCTTCTCCACAGCCGCCAGGTGCTTCTCCGCTGCCGTGTCGGCCTTGATGGCGTTGTCCCGGGCGGCCGCCTCGTGGTTGAGGTGCTTGAGGGTGTCCGGGGTCATGGGCTGTACCGGGTGCCGCGGTACGGGATCCTTGAGGTAGTCCTCCGCGACCGCCGGTGGCAGATCGTCGGCGGCGATCCACTTGCCGGGGTGGTCCGGATCCGGTGCGAGCTTGGGCAGTCGCTGACCGTACCCGCCGTCGAGCTTGGTGAAGCGCCGGTAGCCGTTGACCCGGTAGTGCTTCTTGAACCACGCCGGGTCGTTGTTGGCCCGCTCGACCTGCTGGCGCTTGATCTCAAGCTCCTGCTCGGTCGTGCGGCGACCCGTCGGCTGGTCACCGTCGTGCCCGCTCCCGCCGGACCCGCCGTGCTCACCGGGAACGTGCCCCGCGTCGTCACCCGCGCCACCACCGTGGCCGGGCTCGTGCCCGCCGGTGCCGGGTTCGTGACCACCAGTCCCGTGGCCCCCGGTCCCGTGCCCGCCAGTCCCGTGCCCGCCGGTCTCCGCCGCATGCCCCGCCGTGTCGCCCGCGGCCGGGGTCCCGCCGCGGGACCCGCCCGTCGCACCCCGGTCGAGGTCGTTCGCGGCGCCCCGGCCGGGGTCGTGGGCGGTGCCGCCGGGCGTGTGGGCCGGGTTGTGTGCTCCG
>NZ_BAAASQ010000018.1:0-324238 GCF_039532965.1 Streptomyces mauvecolor
CGGAGAGTGCTACCGCGATGCTGGCCGGGGTGGGGATCCGGGCGACCGTCGACACCGACTGCGGTGAGCTGCCCGAGGAGGTCGACACCGTCCTGGCCACCATGCTGCGTGAGGGCCTGACCAACATGCTGCGGCACAGCAGAGCCGAGCATTGCCGGATCACGGCGGAGCGCACCGCCGCCGGCGTGCGGCTCACGCTCGTCAACGACGGCGTGGACACGGGCGCCGCGACCGCCCTCGGGGTGGAGGTCAACGGCGGCAGCGGGATCGGCAATCTGACCACCCGGGTCAACGCGGTGAACGGACGTCTGGAAGCCGGGGCGCGTCCCGATGGCTGGTTCGAGCTGAAGGCGGAGGTCGAACTCCTCGCCGCGGCCTGAAGACGGAGCAGCGCGCATCACACGCACCACCGACATCCGAAGAAGCAAGCTCATGGGGGACACTTGAGGACCGATGCAGTCGGCCGATCGCGCGGGAGACCGGCGGGCGCAAAATCGGCGGGCGCACAGCCGGCCGACCGGGACCCGGCCGTACGCGGGGCCGGGCGGGCGCTGCCGCGGCGTACCGCCATCGCCATCACCGCCGGCGTGCTGCTCGGCTTCTTCGTGATCGACGGCAGTCATGTCTGGGCCGAGCACCGCACGGTGTGGCACGCCGTGGCCGCCGTGCTCGGGTTCGCCGCGATCATGGGGCTCCAACTGGTCCATTCCTTCCCGGGGTTCATCCTCCGGCTCGGCCGCTACCGGTATGCGACCTGGGTGCTCCAAGGACTGCTCGCCTATCTGCCGATCATCGCGTTCGGGGCAGCGTGGGGCGGGATGACGGAGTTCTTCGCGGCTTCGGCGGTGCTCGTCTTCCCGGCTGCCCTCGGCTGGCCGCTGTTCGGCTGCGCGGTCGCCGGGGAGCTCGCGCTGTTCGAGCACTTCGGGTTCGACGCCGGGGACTTCGTGTACGGGGGCATCGAGGCGGTGCTGATTCCGCTGGTCGTCATCGGGCTCTCGCGGATGTCCGACATGATCGACCGGCTGCACGCCTCGCGCGAGGAACTGTCGCGCCTCGCGGTGGCGGGGGAGCGGTTACGGTTCGCCCGCGATCTGCACGAGGTGCTCGGGCTCAGCCTCTCCGCGATCTCCCTCAAGTGCGAACTCGCCTACCGGCTGCTCGCGGACGCGTCGCAGGAGGCCGCCAGGGCGTACGAAGAGGTCGGTGAGGTGCTGCGCACTTCGCGCAAGGCGCTCGCCGATGTGCGTTCGGTCAGCCGCGGCTACCGCCAGATGTCCCTGTCGGACGAGGCGAACGCGGCGGTCCCGATGCTCTCGGCGGCCGGCATCGACACCACCGTGCGCCACCGCTGCGGCGACCTGCCCGCCTCCGTGGACACCGTGCTCGCCGCCGTGCTCGGCGAGGGCCTGACGAACATGCTGCGGCACAGCAAGGCCGCGCGCTGTGTGATCAGCACCGAGTGCGGCGGCGGCGTCGCCGTCCTGGTTCTCGGCAACGACGGTGTCGGACGTGGCCGTACGACCGAGCCGGAGCCGGGCGGGGGCCTCGCCACGCTCGACTCCCGGCTCAAGGAACTCGGCGGCACCCTCACCCACGGTGCCGACGGCCGGGGCTGGTTCCGGCTGCGCGCGGTCGTACCGCTGCGGCAGGACGCCGAGGCGCCCACGTCGCGGCGGCGCGGCCCGGCCACCGGCGACCGGAGCAGGGCGGCCCGGCCGGGCCGCACCGACATGATGCCCCGGGCCGCGGGCGCGATCACCCTCGCTGTGCTGGTCGGCTACTTCCTGTCGTACTCCGCCGAGGGCTGGTCGTACGAGCCGTACGCGCGCGGGCTGCCCACCGTCGAACTCTGTCTGCTCGGCTGCCTCGCGCTCCAGCTCGCCGAGTCCTTCCACCGGCGTTTCGCCTGGGGGCCGCGCTGGAGCGGGCCGGTGCGCTACGGGGCGCTGGGGGCGCAGGCGCTGCTCCAGTTCGTGCCGTTCCTGGTGTTCGGCAAGGCCTGGGCGGGCATCCCCGGTTTCCTCGCCGGGTCGGCGCTGCTCGCCCTGCCCGCGGTGGCCGGCTGGCCGGTGCTCGTCCTGGTCACCGTGGCGAGCGACGCCGCGCAGTACGCGGTGGGCGTCTCGACGCAGGACGTGATCTACGAGACCGCGTACACGCCGATCTGTGCCGTGGTCGTGTTCGGGCTGACCAGGATGGCGCAGCTCGCCACCGAACTGCACCGCTCCCGCGCCGAGATCGCCCGGCTCGCGGTGACGACCGAGCGGCTGCGGTTCGCCCGTGACCTGCACGATCTGCTCGGGTTCAGTCTCTCCGCGATCACCCTCAAGTGCGAGCTGGTGCGCCGGCTCGCGCAGGCCGAGCCGGTGCAGGCGCGCCACGAGCTGACCGAGGTGCTCGGCATCGTCCGCGAGGCGCTCGCCGATGTCCGCACCATGGCGGGCGGAAGCCGGCGGATGTGTCTGAGCACCGAGGCCGAGCACGCCATGGCCATGCTCGCCGGGGCCGGCATCCACGCCACCGTCCGGCTCGACTGCGGTGAACTCCCCGGCGATGTGGAGACCGTGCTCGCCACCCTCGTACGCGAGGGCCTGACCAACATGCTGCGGCACAGCAGCCCGGAGTGCTGCGAGATCACCGCCGAGCGGACGGCCGGCGCGGTGCGGCTGACCCTCGTCAACGACGGGGCGGGTCTGAAGGGAGATCCCTCGCTCGCCTCACGGATGGGCGGTGGCAGCGGGATCGGGAATCTGACGACGCGCGTCGAGGCGGTCAACGGCCGGCTCACGGCGGGGCCGCGGCCCGACGGCCGGTTCGAGCTCAGGGCCGAGGTCGAACTCCTCGCGGCCTGAGACCAGGGACGGCAGGAACGTTTCGGCCGGGGCTGATGCGGCAGCTCCGGCCCGGTCCTCAGACCGAGTGCAGCCAGCCCGCCTCGCGGGCGATTCGGATGGCATCGACCCGGTTACGCGCGTTGAGCTTGCTGACGGCCGAGGTCAGATAGTTGCGCACGGTGCCGGACGACAGATGGAGCCGGGATGCGATCTGGCCGGCTTCCATGCCCTCCGAGGCGAGCTGGAGGACTTCCTGCTCGCGGTCGGTGAGCGGGGAGGGGCCGGAGTCGAGCGTGGCGAGTGCCAGCTGTGGATCGATGACGCGCTCGCCCGCCGCCACCTGGCGGATCGCGGCGCAGAGGCTGTCGGGGTCGGAGTCCTTGGGAAGGAAACCGGAGACATGGGCGGCCAGCGCCCGTCTGAGGTTTCCGGGTCTGCCCAGGCTGGTCAGGATGAGCGTGCGGCACTCCGGTACCGAGGTGTGCAGCCCGGCGGCGGCGGTGATTCCGTCGGTGCCGGGCAGGTCGATGTCGAGAACGGCGACATCCGGCCGCATGGCCATCGCGGTCGGCACGATGTCCGTACCGGACGACAACTCGGCGACCACTTCCAGGTCGGGCTCCAGTTCAATGAGTGACACCAATGCCTTGCGCAGCATATGCATGTCTTCGGCAATCAGAACTCGCACCATGGTGCCCCCCGTTGTGCTGGATCATGGGTCGGTTGCTAGCGATTATGCAATAGGCGGCGGCCAAGTCCCGGGGCTGAGGCCAATCCGGCACATGCCGTTTCAGGACTGGTACGAGCAGTTCCGCACCCGCAGCTTTCAGCCAGAACCCGACCACCGCTCAAGTGGCCGCTCCCATCCTCCCTCCACCCAGGCGCCGTCCGGCGGCCAGGGGGAAGGGAGAGGTGACGTGAACATGAACGGACACCCCAGCTCGGAAGGTGTTCTCTGACATGGCCCGCCGGAAGAACCCGGATGTTCCGGACGGACAGGGCGGCGTGACCCGCCGCCGTCCCAAGGGCACCTGGCGCCGCCTCATCGGCCGCTTCCTGCGCCCCGTGGGCGAGGCCCTCATGGTGCACGGCGGCGTCGACATGTATCTGACCGCCGCCGACGGGAACAGGGCCCGGCTGCGCTCGCTCGACAGCGGGTTCCGCCTGATGCTGCGCACCGACGACGACGGCCCGCCGCCGGGCCACCCCGAGCGGCTGCGCCCCGACGTCCCGCTCACCCGCCAGGAACTCCTGCTCCTGCAGGACCTGCTGAACGAGGTGCCCGGACGCAGAGGATGAGCGGCCTAGGGGGTGTCCGATGGGTCATGGCCGGGGTCGCGACGCCTGGCACGGCACCTCGCCGCGTTGCCGAAACGTCCCGAGAGCTCCGCTATCGGGACGCTCCGGCGCCTTGCGATGCACCGCACCAGACGCCGCGCCCTATCCGACCCTGACCCATCGGACACCCCCTAGCCGCCCCAGCACAGTTGATCTTCAAGTACCCGTCTAGGGGCGAGGAACAGAGTAGGAGGACGAAGCATCCGTCCGAGCACCAGGGAGCAGAGGATGACCCCAGCGAAGAGCTTCACGCAGGCACTGGCGGCGCGGTTCGCCGACCGGGCCGCACGGACCGCTCTGCTCTGCCTGGACGGTGACGGCAACGCCGACCGCCGAACCTACCGGGAGTTGGACGTACGGGCCAGGTCCGTCGCGGCCGCGCTGCTGCGCCGCCGCGCGGCCGGCGCGCCCGTCCTCATCTCGATGGACGGCGGCCCGCACACCGTCGCCGCCCTCGTCGGCTGCCTGTACGCGGGCGCCGTCGCCGTGCCCGTGCCGCCGCCGGACAGCTCACGGGCCGCCACCGAACGCACCGCCGCGATCGCCGCCGAGACCGACGCCGCCGTCATGCTCACCTCGTCCGCGCACGCCCCCGAACTCTCCCGGCGCCTCGCGGAGGCCGGACGCTCCGCAGTGGTGTGCCTGGCCGTCGACTGCCTGCCCGACGAGGGCGCCGACTGGCAGCCGCCCGCCGTGACCGGCACCGACACCGCACTCCTGCAATACACCTCCGGGTCCACCGCCGCCCCGCGCGGCGTCCAGGTCACCCACGCCAACCTGCTCGCCACCATGGAGAGCCTGCGCACCGCGCTCGGCACCGACGAGGACGCCCGCATCGGCGGCTGGCTCCCGCTCCACCACGACCTCGGGCTGATCGGCCAGCTCCTCCACCCGCTCTGGCTCGGAGCCACCGCCGTCCTGATGCCGCAACGGCTGTTCGCCGCCGACCCGCTGAGCTGGCTGCGCGAGGTGGCCCGGCACCGCGTCACCGTCACCGCCGCCCCCGACTCCGCATACGCCCGCTGCCTCGCCGAAGCAGGCGACGACGACCTCGCGGGCCTGGACCTGAGCGCCCTTGCCACCGCCGTCAACGCCTCCGAGCCGGTCTCCGCCGTCACCCTCAGCGCCTTCGCCCACCGCTTCGCCGCCGCGGGCCTGCGCCCCGGCGCGCTCGCCGCCGGATACGGGCTCGCCGAGGCCACCCTCCTGGTCAGCCTCGCCGACCGACTGCCGCCCGCCCCGGCCACCGTGTCCGCCGAAGGCCTGGAGCAGGGCGAGCTGAGACCGCCGGTGCCGGGCCACCCCGTGCGCACCCTGGCCGGCTGCGGACCCGCGCGCGGCGTCACCGTACGCATCGTCGACCCGGACAGCTCGGCCGTGCTTCCCGAGGGGGCCGTCGGCGAGATCTGGGTGCGCGGCGAGGCCGTCGCCGACGGCTACTGGCGCCGCCCCCTGGAGACCGCCGCCGCCTTCGGCCACGCCACCTCCTCGGGCGAGTACGGCTTCCTGCGCACCGGAGACCTCGGCGCGCTGCGCGACGGCGAGCTCTACCTCACCGGCCGCATCAAGGACGCCCTCCTCGTCGACGGCCGCACCCTGCACCCGCAGGAGGCCGAGCGCCAACTCGCCCACTCCGGCGCCCCGTTCGGCTCCGCCGTGGTGCTCTCCGCGCCCGCCGAACGCGAGGAGATCGTCGCCATCCAGGAGATCCGCGGCGCCGGCTGGAGCCGCGGCCAGCTCGCCGACCTCGCCGAACGCGTCCGCGGCTGCCTGCGCGAGGAGTTCGGCGCATCGCTCGGCGGCGTCGTCCTGGTCCGCCCCGGCACCGTCCGCCGCACCACCAGCGGCAAGGTCCGCCGCTCACTGATGCGCGAGCTCTATCTGCGCGGCGAACTGCGCCCGCTGTACGCGTCGGCGCCGCCGTACGCCGCTGAAGGAGGCTGAGCCATGCCCGACACCGCCGTCCGGGCCCCCGCGGACCCGGACGTAGGCCGCCGCGCCGAGCGGCTCGAACTCCGCTTCGGCGACCCCTGCGACCCGGCCAACCCGCTGGGCTTCCGCGCCCTGCTCGCCGCCGACGGCGACAGTCGACTCCTGGACGCCGCAGAGGAGTTGCTCGGCGAGGAGGGCTTCGGCGCCGAACTGGTGCCGGTCGCCCTCGGCGGCCGGCTGCGCGACGCCGACCAGCTGATGCGGATGCTGCGCCCGGTCTTCCGCCGCGATGTCGCACTCGCCTTCGGCTACGGCATCACCTCGCTGTTCGCGGCCGCCCCGGTGTTCGCCGCCGGGTCGGACCGGCAGCGCGAGAGCGTGGCCCGGCTCCTGGTGTCGGGCGGCCGCGCGGCCATCGTGCACCGCTCGCTCGCCCACGGCACCGCCATGCTGCGCGGTGAACTCACCGCCATGGAGTACTCCGGCGGCTTCGTCCTGGACGGCCGCAAGGACGTCGTCATCAACGCCGAACGCGCCGGCGCCGTCGTCGCCTACGTCCGCACCGACCCCGCGCCGGGCCCCGCCTCGCACTCGGTGTTCCTGCTCGATCCCGCCCAGCTCCCCTCCGACGGCGTGCGGTTGCTGAAGCGACAGCCCACCACGGGCATGCGCGGCTGCCGTTTCGCCGGGTACGAGTTCGACGCGTGCGCGGTGCCGGGCGACGCGCTGGTCGGCGAACTCGGCGCGGGCGTACGCCTGTCCCTGCGTACGTTCCAGCTCAACCGCACCCTCATCACCGGCGCCGTCATCGCCTCCGTCGACACGGTGCTGCGCGCGGCGGTGCGGGCCGCGCTCGCCGGGGAGAGCCTCGGCAGGCGCCAACGCGGCGTGCTTGCCGGAGTGTTCGCCGATCTGCTCGCGGGCGACGCCATGGCCACCGCCGTGCTGCGCGCCCTGTCGCTGCTGCCGGGAGCCGCCCATCTGGCCGCCGCCGAACTCAAGTACCTCGTACCGGACCTGCTCAGGGACGACCTGGAAGAGCTCGCCACCGTGCTCGGGGCCGGCGGCTACAGCCGCGACACCGACCAGGGCACCCTCACCAAGCTCCTGCGCGACCTGCCCGCCGCCGGGCTCGGCCACGCCGGGACCGCCTCCTGCCAGGCCGTGGTCATCCCCCAACTCCCCGTCCTGGCCCGGCACTCCTGGGGCCGGGAGGCCGAGCCGCCCGCCGCGCTGTTCCGCGCCGCCGAGCCCGTACCCCACCTCGACATCGGCGGCCTCGAAGTCGCGGGCGGTGGCGACTTCCTGGCCGCATCGCTCATCGCGTCCGCCGCCCGCCTCACCGGATCGCCCGCCGACGGCCCGTACGGCGAGGTGCTCCGGACGATGGCCGCCGCCTTCCACGCCGACCTGCTCGCCGTGCGCGAGGCCTGTCTCCTCATCGAACCCGGCGACCGGGCGGCGCTCGCGAGCCCCGCGACCGCGGCACTCGCCGACCGGCACTCCGTCCTTGTCGCGGCCGGCGCGGCGCTCGCCGTGTGGGAGAGCCACCGGGGCACCGCCGGATTCCTCGCCGACCCCGCCTGGCTGGTGCTCGCCCTGCACCGCTACGGCCGCAGGCTCGGCCTCACCCTTCCTCCGCTGCCGCCGGACTGCGTCGACCGGGTCGCGGAGGAGCTGCTGGCGCGCTTTCGGGCCGGCCGCAGTTTCGATCTTCACGACGCGCCTCTGGCGGAAGCAGGTACCCCATGAGCCCCCTCACAAGGACGGGCATCGCCGAACCCCTTCTGATGCCGGGACCCGACAGCCCATGGAGCCGGGTGCGGCAGTCCATGGCGTGGCACGGCCATGTCGTCGTCCACGCGAACTGGCGCGACTGGCTGCCCGCGGCCGTCGCCGACCCCCAGCTGCGCCCCCTGCTCGGCGCCCGCGACTGGCAGCGCCTCAACAACCTCCAGGACCCCGAGGCCCGCGACCGCTTCGCCGCCTCCCGGCTCCTGGTGAAGTACACCGCGGGCGCCGCCCTGCAGACCCCGCCCGAGACCGTGGAGCTCGCCTCCAAGGCGGGCGGGCGCCCCTATCTGCGCGGCTGCGACCAGATCGAGGTCAGCCTCAGCCACACCCGGGACCTCCTGGTGGTGGGCCTGAACCGGCGCGGCCGGGTCGGCGTCGACACCGAGCTCGCCGACCGCCGCATCCAGTACTCCGCCGTCCAGCGCCATCTGTGCACCCCCGCCGAGCGCCGCTGGCTCGGCGCCCTCGACGAGGCCGAGCAGCAGCGCCGCCTGGTGCGCACCTGGACGCTGAAGGAGGCGTACACCAAGGCGCTCGGCCAGGGCATGCGGATGGGCTTCACCCAGTTCGGCTTCGACGCGGAGGCCACCACCCTGCTCACCCCGCAGGGCGAGCCCGCCTCGCACGGCGAGTGGGCCTTCGCCACCTTCGAGCTGGAGGGCGGCTATCTGGTCGGTGTCGCCTGCCACGACACGGGGCTGCGCGACGAGGGCGACACGGCCGTGTCCACCATGCTCGACGAGGGCTTCCTCGGTGAGGTCGTCGACCTGGTCGGCCGCGTCCAGCACTGATCCCGGGCAGCGCGAAGGCCCCGTTTCCTCCTGGGGAAGGAGGAAACGGGGCCTTCGGGTACTTCTGGCACTAGCACCGCGCCCGCGTGGCGAACGCGTCCGCGCGCGGCACTGGGGTGCCCTCGGGGAGCGGTAGAGGGGCCGCTTGGTCCCGTCGGGCGGGTCGATCAGATGAAGCGGGGTTTTCAGCCCTGGAGGCCGGCCACCTTGTGCGCCAGCGCCGACTTCTTGTTGGCGGCGGCGTTCTTGTGGATGACGCCCTTCGAGACAGCCTTGTCCAGCTGACGCGAGGCGGCGCGGGTCGCAGCCGTGGCCTTCTCGACGTCACCGGCGGCGACGGCCTCGTTGGCCTTGCGGATGAAGGTGCGCAGGGAGGACTTGACGGACTTGTTGCGCAGGCGCGCCTTCTCGTTCGTCTTGTTCCGCTTGATCTGGGACTTGATGTTCGCCACGAAAGAGCCTTTGCAGGTTCGATGATTCGATCTTCGGTCGTGCCCGCCGCCACAAGGGTGACGAGACACAGCTGTCCACGGTACCAGCCGCCTCCCGACCGGCCCAAACCGAGCACAGGCCCGCAGGCGTGGGACGATAGAGGCTGTTCCTTACGTATCGAACCGTCGTCGACCCGAGACGAGGCGCCGCGATTTGACCGCGGGCCTCAAGAATCAGGACCCTGCGTGCCCGCGACTCCTCCCAACGTGCCCGAGCCGAGCCGTACCGACCCGGCGCTGATCCGCAACTTCTGCATCATCGCGCACATCGACCACGGCAAGTCGACCCTTGCCGACCGGATGCTCCAGCTGACCGGCGTGGTCGAGCAGCGGCAGATGCGTGCTCAGTACCTCGACCGCATGGACATCGAGCGCGAGCGCGGCATCACGATCAAGAGCCAGGCGGTCCGGCTGCCGTGGGCCCCCACCGAAGGCCCCGGCCAGGGCCGGGCCCACATCCTGAACATGATCGACACCCCGGGCCACGTGGACTTCACGTACGAGGTGTCGCGCTCGCTCGCCGCCTGCGAGGGCACCGTCCTCCTGGTCGACGCCGCCCAGGGCATCGAGGCGCAGACGCTGGCCAACCTGTACCTGGCCATGGAGAACGACCTCACCATCGTTCCCGTCCTCAACAAGATCGACCTGCCGGCCGCCCAGCCCGAGAAGTTCTCAGAGGAGCTCGCCAACCTCATCGGCTGCCAGCCGGAGGACGTGCTGAAGGTCTCGGCGAAGACCGGCGTCGGCGTGGACGCGCTCCTGGACCGCGTGGTCCGCGACGTGCCCGCCCCGGTCGGCGTCGCCGACGCGCCCGCCCGCGCGATGATCTTCGACTCGGTGTACGACTCCTACCGCGGCGTCGTCACCTACGTCCGTGTGGTGGACGGCCAGCTCAACAAGCGCGAGCGCATCCGCATGATGTCGACCGGCGCCACCCACGAGCTCCTCGAGATCGGCGTCTCGTCCCCCGAGATGACCCCGTCCGACGGCATCGGCGTCGGCGAGGTGGGCTACATCATCACCGGCGTGAAGGACGTCCGTCAGTCCAAGGTCGGTGACACCATCACCAGCCTCCACAACGGCGCGACGGAAGCCCTCGGCGGTTACAAGGACCCGAAGCCGATGGTCTTCTCCGGTCTGTATCCGCTGGACGGCTCGGACTACCCGGACCTGCGCGAGGCCCTCGACAAGCTCCAGCTCAACGACGCCGCCCTGGTGTACGAGCCCGAGACGTCGGCGGCGCTCGGCTTCGGCTTCCGCGTCGGCTTCCTCGGCCTGCTGCACCTGGACGTGATCCGCGAGCGCCTGGAGCGCGAGTTCGGCCTCGACCTGATCGCGACGGCGCCGAACGTGGTCTACCGGGTCGTCCTGGAGGACGGCAAGGAAGTCACCGTCACCAACCCGAGCGAGTTCCCCGAGGGCAAGATCTCGGACGTGTACGAGCCGGTCGTGCGGGCCACCATCCTCGCGCCGTCGGAGTTCATCGGCTCGATCATGGAGCTGTGCCAGACCCGGCGCGGCACCCTGCTCGGCATGGACTACCTCTCCGAGGACCGGGTCGAGATCCGCTACACGCTGCCGCTCGCGGAGATCGTCTTCGACTTCTTCGACCAGCTGAAGTCCAAGACGCGCGGCTACGCCTCGCTCGACTACGAGCCCACCGGCGAGCAGGCCGCCAGCCTGGTCAAGGTCGACATCCTGCTGCACGGCGACAAGGTCGACGCCTTCTCCGCGGTCTGCCACAAGGACGCGGCCTACGCCTACGGCGTGCGCCTGGTCGCCAAGCTGCGCGAACTCATCCCGCGCCAGGCCTTCGAGGTGCCCGTCCAGGCCGCCATCGGCTCCCGGGTCATCGCCCGCGAGACGATCCGCGCCATCCGCAAGGACGTCCTCGCCAAGTGCTACGGCGGCGACATCTCCCGTAAGCGGAAGCTTCTGGAGAAGCAGAAGGAGGGCAAGAAGCGGATGAAGATGGTGGGCTCCGTGGAGGTCCCGCAGGAGGCCTTCATCGCGGTGCTCTCCAGCGACGACTCGGGCGGCAAGAAGAAGTAGCAGGCCCTCGATCACCGGCTCTCCGCACTACCGCCACAACGGACCCCCGCGCCTTCGCACGGGGGTCCGTTCGTTATGAAACCACTCTCCGTTGCCTCTTACGCGCCGGGCGACGGCGCTCTACTCTGATCACGGCCCGATGGTTACTCGCCAGTTAAACAAGCGTCGGACAGCCAGAGCACCCGGAGAACCAACCAGTCGCGCAGCCTTGCCGCAGGCCAGCCCGGAGGACGTCGTGAGCGACACACAGACCTTGATCGAGAATCGGCCGCCGTCCGTGGCGGCCCTCTTCGTCCAGCGCGTGGACGCCACGCCCGACGCGGAGGCCTACCGCTACCCCGTGCCGGGTGCGGGGCAGGCCCCCGACGAGTGGAAGTCGCTCAGCTGGGCCCAGGCCGCCGAGCGGGTCTACGCCATCGCCGCGGGCCTGGCCGACCTCGGGGTGCGCGGCGAGGAGCGGGTCGCGCTCGCCTCCTCCACCCGCGTCGAGTGGATCCTGGCCGACCTCGGGGTGATGTGCGCGGGCGCCGCCACGACCACGATCTACCCCTCCACCAACGCCGAGGAGTCGGCGTTCATCCTGGCCGACTCCGAGAGCCGGGTCCTGATCGCCGAGGACGCGGCCCAGCTGGCCAAGGCCCGCGAGCGCCGCGCCGAGCTGCCGAACCTGAAGCACGTCGTGGTCGTCGACCCGGCCGGCGCCGAGCCCGTGGAGGGCGACCCGGAGGGCTGGGTGCTCAGCCTCGCCGACCTGGAGGCACGCGGCGCCGCCCACCTGGAGAAGAACCCCGCGGCGGTCGAGGAGCGGATCGCGGCCATCACCGCCGACCAGCTCGCCACCCTCATCTACACCTCCGGCACCACCGGCAAGCCCAAGGGCGTACGGCTGCCGCACGACAACTGGTCGTACATGGCCAAGGCGATCGCCGCGACGGGCCTCGTCACCGGCGAGGACGTGCAGTACCTGTGGCTGCCGCTCGCGCACGTCTTCGGCAAGGTGCTCACCTCGGGCCAGATCGAGGTCGGGCACGTGACCGCCGTCGACGGCCGCATCGACAAGATCATCGAGAATCTCCCGGTGGTCCAGCCGACCTACATGGCCGCGGTGCCCCGCATCTTCGAGAAGGTCTACAACGGCGTCGCGGGCAAGGCCCGCGAGGGCGGCGGGGCCAAGTACAAGATCTTCCAGTGGGCGGCCGGGGTGGCCCGCGAGTACGCGAAGGCCAGCCAGGACAACTTCCGCCGCACCGGCCGGCCCGGCGCCCCCTTCGCGCTCTCGGCCAAGCACAAGGTCGCCGACGCGCTCGTCTACAGCAAGATCCGCGAGGCGTTCGGCGGGCGGCTGCGGGCCTGTGTCTCCGGCTCGGCGGCGCTCGCCCCCGAGATCGGCTTCTTCTTCGCCGGCGCCGGCATCCACATCCTGGAGGGCTACGGCCTCACCGAGTCCTCGGCCGCCTCCTTCGTCAACCCGGGCGAGGCCTACCGCACCGGCACCGTCGGCAAGCCGCTGCCCGGCACCGAGGTGCGGATCGCGGACGACGGCGAGATCCTGCTGCGCGGCCCCGGCATCATGCAGGGCTACCACGGGCTGCCCGAGAAGACCGCCGAGGTCCTGGAGTCCGACGGCTGGTTCCACACCGGCGACATCGGCGAGCTGTCCGCGGACGGCTACCTGCGTATCACCGACCGCAAGAAGGACCTGATCAAGACGTCGGGCGGCAAGTACATCGCACCCGCCGAGGTCGAGGGCCAGTTCAAGGCGGTCTGCCCGTTCGTCTCCAACATCCTGGTGCACGGCGCCGACCGGAACTTCTGCACCGCGCTGATCTCGCTCGACGAGCCCACCATCCTCGGCTGGGCCAAGGAGCAGGGCATCCAGGGCTCCTACGCCGAGGTCGTGGCCTCCCCGAAGACCGTGGAGCTGGTCGACGGCTACATCAAGCGCCTCAACGAGGGCCTCCAGCGCTGGCAGACGATCAAGAAGTTCCGGCTGCTCCCGCGCGACCTCGACGTGGAGCACGGCGAGCTGACGCCCAGCCTCAAGCTGAAGCGGCCGGTCGTCGAGCGCCAGTACCGGGCCCTGATCGACGAGATGTACGCGGGCTCCCGCGAGGCCTGAGCCCGCTCAAGGAAGACTGCGGGCCCGTCTGAGGGCCCGCAGGGCGTCCTCCAGACAGGCCATCTGGTGGCGCAGCTCCGGCACCTCGGCGAGCCCGCCCCGGGCCAGTTCGTCCTCGATCGCCCCGAGCCGCGCGGAAATCTGGTCGAACTGCTTCTGCTCGCCGGCCAGCATCCGCTCCAACTGCCGGTTCTTGCGGTGCAGTTCGAGGAACACGTTCACCTTGGCGCGCAGCACCCAGGGGTCGAAGGGCTTGGTCAGGAAGTCGGCCGCGCCTGTGGCGTACCCGCGGAACGCATAGCCGTCGTCACCGTCCGTGCCGGTCAGGAAGATGATCGGCACGTCCTTCGTCTGGTCGAGCCGCTTGATGTTGGACGCCGTCTCGAAGCCGTCCATCCCCGGCATCCGCACATCGAGCAGCACCACCGCGAACTTCCGCCGCAGCAGAGCCTTCATCGCCTCCTCGCCCGAACGCGCCCTGACCAGCGGCTCGTTGAGGGAGCCGAGCACGGCCTCCAGGGCGACCAGGTTGTCCTCCATGTCGTCGACGAGGAGGATGCTCGCCCGCTCGCCGGGTGGTGCCTCAGTGCTCATGCCGGCTCGCCTCGCGTGCTCGGTGGCGCGGCCGCGGACTCCCCGGTGCCGCTCGACTGCTCCGGGACGGACGGGGTGGTGCCGTCGGCCTCGTCCGGCTGGCCCTCGGGATCCAGCAGGGCACAGGCGACACCGAGGAGCAGGTCCACATCCACGGGCTTGGGTACGTACTCGTTGGCGCCCTGGGCGATCGACTTCTCCCGGTCGCCGGGCATCGCCTTCGCGGTGAGCGCGACGATCGGCAGATCCGTCCACAGCGGGCTGCGCCGGATCGCCTCGATGGTCTCGTAGCCGTCCATCTCCGGCATCATGATGTCCATCAGGACGAGCTCGATGTCGGGGTTGCGCTCCAGGGTCTCGATGCCCTCCCGCCCGTTCTCCGCGTACAGGACCGGCATGCCGACCCGGCCGAGCACATGGGTGAGTGCGAACACATTGCGGATGTCGTCGTCGACGATCAACACCCTCCGCCCGGGCAGGACTTGACCCGCCCGGCCCCGCTTCCACTCCTCCAGCTTGTTGGCCGTCGGCCAGCCGTCGTCCTGGTCGGGCAGCAGCAGGTGATCGTCGGAGAGCCGGTCGGAGGTGTCGAGGGTGAGCTCGGGGCCCTGCTGCTCGGCCTCGCTGGGCACGTGGCCCGGGTAGAGAACCGGGACGTACAGGGTGAAGGTGGAGCCGCGCCCCGGCTCGCTCTCGGCGATGATGCGGCCGCCGAGCAGCCCGGCGATCTCGCGGCTGATGGACAGGCCGAGGCCGGTGCCGCCGTACTTGCGGTTGGTGGTGCCGTCGGCCTGCTGGAACGCCTCGAAGATCACCGGGAGCTTCTCGGGCGCGATGCCGATGCCGGTGTCCCGTACGGCGAAGGCGATCAGGTCGTCGGAGCCGTGCAGCACCCCGTCCTCCGGGTCCTTGATGCGGCTGACGCGCAGCTCGACGCGGCCCGAGGAGGTGAACTTGATCGCGTTGGACAGCAGGTTGCGCAGGATCTGCTGGAGGCGCTGCTCGTCGGAGTACATCTCGCGCGGCACCTCCTCGCCCACCGCCACGTCGAAGGCGAGGCCGCGGTCGAGGGTGATGGGGCGGAAGGTGGCGTGGACGTAGTCCAGGACCTTGATGAGCGGGAGCTTCTTGGGGCGTACGTCCATGCGGCCGGCCTCGATCTTCGACAGGTCCAGGATGTCGTTGATCAGCTGGAGCAGGTCGGAGCCCGAGCGGTGGATGGTGGTGGCGAACTGCACTTCCTGGTCGGACAGATGGGCGTCCGGGTTGTCGGAGAGCAGCCGGGCGAGGATGAGCAGCGAGTTGAGCGGGGTGCGCAGCTCGTGCGACATGTTCGCCAGGAACTCGGACTTGTACTGGGAGCTGGTCGCCAACAGGGCTGCCTTCTCCTCCAGTTCGGCGTTCGAGCGCTGCAACTCGGCCTGCTGGCGCTGGAGTTCGTCCGAACGCTCCTGGAGCTGGACGGCGAGCCGCTGGGACTCGCTCAGGAGCGATTCCGTACGGGAGTTGGCGATGATGGTGTTGATCGCGACGCCGATGGTGTTCACGAACTGGTCGAAGAAGGCCAGGTGGACATCGGAGAAGCGGGAGAAGGAGGCCAGCTCGATCACGCCGAGCAGCTTGTCCTCGAAGAGGATCGGGATGATCACGACGCTGGCGGGCGATGCCTCGCCGAGCCCCGAGTTGATCTTGATGTAGTCCGGCGGCGCCTCCTCCAGGAGGATCCGCTTCTTCTCCAGGGCCGCCTGCCGGACCAGACCGTGCCCCGGCATGCCGGTCGTGTCCACCGTCGCGCCCTGCGCCGAGCCGTACCCGGCGATGAAGGCGAGCCCCTTGGTGGCGCTGGTGATGCGGGAAGGCGCGCCCTCGTTCTCCGGGTCCGCCAGGAAGAACGCGCCGTACTGGGCGTTCACCAGCGGCGTCAGCTCGCGCAGGATCAGGTCGGCGACCTCCATCAGGTCCCGGTGGCCCTGCATCAGCCCGGCCAGACGGGCCAGGTTGGACTCCAGCCAGTCCTTCGCGCGGGTCGTCTCGCGCAGGTTGGACACCATCAGGTTGATGTTGTCCTTCAGCTCGGAGACCTCGCCCCGGGTCTCCACGGTGATCGAGCGGGACATGTCGCCCTGGGCGACGGCCGAGGCCACCTCGGCGATCGCGCGGACCTGGGTGGTGAGGTTGAGGGCGAGCTCGTTGACGTTGGTCGTCAGGCGCTTCCACGTCCCGTACACGCCCTCGACCCGCGCCTGGCCGCCGAGCTGCCCCTCGGAGCCCACCTCGCGGGCCACCCGGGTGACCTCGGAGGAGAACGAGGACAGCGTGTCCACCATGGTGTTGATGGTGGTCTTCAGCTCCAGGATCTCGCCGCGCGCATCCACGTCGATCTTCTTCGACAGGTCGCCCTGGGCCACCGCCGTGGCGACCTGCGCGATGTTGCGCACCTGTGAAGTCAGGTTGTCCGCCATGTAGTTGACGTTGTCGGTGAGGTCCTTCCACACGCCCGACACGCCGAGCACCTGGGCGCGCCCGCCGAGCCGGCCGTCCGTACCCACCTCGCGGGCCACGCGGGTGACTTCGTCGGCGAAGGCGCGCAGCTGCTCCACCATCGTGTTGACGGTGTCCTTCAGTTCCAGGATCTCGCCCCGGGCATCCACGGTGATCTTCTTCGACAGGTCGCCGTTGGCGACGGCGGTGGTGACCTGGGCGATGTTGCGTACCTGGGAGGTCAGGTTGGAGGCCATGAAGTTGACGTTGTCCGTCAGGTCCTTCCAGACCCCGGACACGCCCCGCACCTGCGCCTGACCGCCGAGGTTGCCTTCCGTGCCCACTTCGCGGGCGACGCGGGTGACTTCGTCGGCGAAGGCGGAGAGCTGGTCGACCATGGTGTTGATCGTCGACTTGAGCTCCAGGATCTCGCCCTTCGCCTCCACCGTGATCTTCTTGCCGAGGTCGCCCTGGGCGACGGCGGTCGACACGAGGGCGATGTTGCGGACCTGAGAGGTCAGGTTGTCCGCCATGAAGTTGACGTTCTCGGTCAGGTCCTTCCAGACCCCGGACACCCCGCGCACCTGGGCGCGCCCGCCGAGGTTGCCTTCCGTGCCCACTTCGCGGGCGACGCGGGTGACTTCGTCGGCGAAGGCGGAGAGCTGGTCGACCATGGTGTTGATCGTCGACTTGAGCTCCAGGATCTCGCCCTGTGCGTCGACGGTGATCTTCTGGGACAGGTCGCCGTTGGCGACGGCGGTGGTGACCTGGGCGATGTTGCGTACCTGGGAGGTCAGGTTGGAGGCCATGAAGTTGACGTTGTCCGTCAGGTCCTTCCAGACCCCGGACACGCCCCGCACCTGCGCCCGGCCGCCCAGCTGGCCCTCGGTGCCGACCTCGCGGGCGACGCGGGTGACCTCGTCGGCGAAGGCGGACAGCTGGTCGACCATCGTGTTCACGGTCAGCTTCAGTTCGAGCAGCTCACCGGTCGCCTCGACCGTGACCGTACGCGTCAGATCGCCGCGGGCCACCGCAGTGGTCACCGCCGCGATGTCGCGGACCTGCGCGGTGAGGCGCGAGGCCATGGTGTTCACGGCCTCGGTGACATCGCGCCAGCTCCCGCTCAGGCCCTGCACCTTGGCGCGCCCGCCGAGCCGCCCCTCGGTGCCCACCTCCCGCGCGACCCGCGTCACCTCACCCGTGAACAGCGACAGCTGGTCGACCATCTTGTTGACCGCCCGGCCGAGCCGGCGCAGCTCGCCGCGCAACTGCCGGTTGCCGTCGTGCAGATCGACCCGCTGGGTCAGATCACCGCCCGCCACCGCGTCCAGGACCCGCGTCGCGTTCGCCGCCGGCACCACCAGGGCGTCGAGCAGCGTGTTCGCATGGCCGATGCCGGCCGTCCAGGCGCCCTGGCCGGGGCTGGCCGCGAGCCGCTCGTCGAGACGCCCGTGCCGGACCACCTCGCGGCGCACCCGCATCAGCTCGTCGGTGAAATGCTGGTTGCGTACCGCCACTTGGTTGAAGAGCGCGACCAGCTCGGCCGGCACTCCCTCGTGGGTTTCCTGGAGGCGCACCCGGAAGTCGCCGTCGCGCAGAGCCGTCATCGCCGCGATCAACGGGCGGAGCTCGGAGGCGCGGACCCAGCCGCCCTCGTCCGGTGGCATACCACTGTCTCTGTTCATGCAGGCCCACTTCGGTGACTCGGTGCTTATGGGCCCGCTCAGTCTGTCACTCTGTCGGTGTCGTGAGCGGCGCATTCGCGAGAACCGGTCAGGAGCCGCACCGTGGGACCCTTACCAGCGCAGCGGGGGAGCATGAACCGGCCGTATCCTCCCACTTCCTACGACCCCGCCGAAGGCGCACAGGTGCGGTCCGCCGCGGCGAAGCCCGGCGCCTGCCCGACCGCCCGCACCAGCCTGCCCGGCAATCCGCTCGCCCCCGGGGCCGCCCGGCGGTTCATACGGGCCGCGCTCGCCGACTGGGCCGGGCTCGGCCCGCCGGTTGCGGGTCAACTACCCCGATTCTCCGAGCAGTTCACCTACGACGCGGCCATCCTCGTCAACGAGCTGGTCACCAACGCGGTCGTGCACGCGGGCACCACCGTGGACGTGCTGTGCCGCCTGGAGAGCGGCGACGGCCAGGAACCCGCCGCCCTCGTCATCGAGGTCTCCGACCACCATCCCTCCCGTGCGGTACGCAGCGAACCGCAGCGGGCCCGGGACGAGCACGCGGCATGCGAGTACGGACGCGGCCTCCATGTCGTCGCCGCCCTCGCCGAATGCTGGGGCATCACCTACCGCAGCGGGCTCAAGACCGTCTGGGCCCGCCTCACCGCGGACGCCGACGGGCCGCCCGAGCCACCCGACGGCCACCGCGACGAACTCCTCCAGCGCGGCCTGCGCGCCGCCGAGATCCTCGCTCCGACTCCGCACCGCACCCCGCGCCGGCACGACCACGACTGGGTCAACCGGGGCGCCCTCTCCTTCCTCGCCGAGGCCTCCGACCTCCTGGCCGGACAGTTCGACGAGGACATGATCGCGGCCCTGGCCGGCCAGCTCCTGGTGCCCCGGCTCGCCGACTGGTGCGCGATCTGGCTCGACGAGGACGCGGGCGGCCCGCTCACCGCGCCCCGCCTGGCCCGGGTCTGGCACGCGAAGGAAGCCGCCATGGAGCCGCTGCGGGCCGCCGTCGAGAAGGAGCCGCCCCGGCTGCCCGCCTCCGCCCGCGGCGGCCCGGTGCCGATGCCCTGGCCCCGGACGCCCGAGCTCGGCGCGGACGGCGCGGCGCTCGCGTACCGCCTGGTCGCGGGCGGCAGCGACATGGGCGTACTGCTGCTCGGACGGGCCGGTCTGTCGCGCATCCCCGACGAGGTCACCGGCCTCATCGAGGACTTCCTGCGCCGGGTGGCCCTCGCGATCGGCGCGGCCCGCCAGTACACCCGGCAGGCCACCATCAGCAGGGTGCTCCAGCGCGGCCTGCTGCCCACCCGGGTCGCCGAGATCCCGGGCATCGACAGCGCCTTCGTCTACGAGCCGAGCAACGAGGCGCTGGCCGGCGGCGACTTCTACGACGTCTTCCCCGGCGCCGGCGGACGCTGGTGCTTCGCACTCGGCGACGTCCAGGGCAGCGGCCCCGAAGCCGCCGTGGTCACCGGCCTCGCCCGGCCCTGGCTGCGGCTGCTCGCCCGCGAGGGGTACGCGGTGCACGAGGTCCTCGACCGGCTCAACCAGCTGCTCGTCGACGACGCCACCGAAGCCGCCGAGTCGGCGGTCCGCCTCGCCACGGCCGAGCCCATGGGGGAGGACGAAGGGCCGCAGGCCCGCTTCCTCTCCCTCCTGTACGGAGAGCTGGTGCCGGACGCCCAGGGAGTGCGCTGCACCCTGGCCAGCGCCGGACACCCGCTGCCCCTGCTCCTTCGGCCCGACGGCTCGGTCCGGGCGGCGGCCGTCCCGCAGGTCCTGCTCGGCGTGGTCGAAGGCGCCCGCTACGAGAGCGAGAGCCTGCGCCTTGCCTCGGGCGACACCCTGCTGTGCGTGACGGACGGGGTGACCGAGCGCCGCTCGGGCCCGCGCATGTTCGACGACGCCGACGGGCTCGCCACGGAACTGTCCGGCTGCGTCGGGCTGACCGCGTCCGGAGTGGCCGGCCGGATCAAGCAGGCGGTGTACGAGTTCGGCGATGCCCCGCCCGCGGACGATCTGGCGCTGCTCGTCCTGCGGGCGGACTGACCCGGACCGGTGGACGGGCCGGGTCCCTCGTCCTCGCAGGTCAGGCGCTGGCGGCGGCGGTGCAGGACGCGTTGCCGCCGCAGTAGGTGATGTCCCAGTGGCTGCCCTCGTTGGCGTACACGTTCCCGGCCGAGGACCGCCAGCGGGTGGCGCCGTCACTGCGGGTGGCGATGTGCGTGAAGCTGTTCATGACATAGGAGTCGATGCAGCTGTTGCGCGAGATGTCGGCCTTGTAGCCGTTGTAGTGGCTGTACGTGCCGGATGCGTGACCCACCTCGGTACCGCCGGTGACATTGATCGCGCACGTGCTTGCGGACTTCAGCGTCTTGAGCCCGTCCACGGTGGCCTGGTTGATCTGCTCGTACGAGGTGCAGGTCGCGTTGGACCGGGTGGTGCAGCCGCCACTGGAGGAGTGGGTCACCCCCGCCGCCGACAGCTGGGAGGCGGCGGCGGACTGGCTGAGCTTGACGACGGCGGCGTCCGCAGTCCCGGCGAGGGCGAGGAGGGAGGCGGCGGCGAGGGCGCCGGAGGCGATGAGGGTGCGCTGACGGGTCATCATGTGCGGTTGCCCTTCGGTGAGTCGGGGCGGGATGCCCTTCGGGTGGCTGGGGGTGTGTCTGTTCCGCGGGACACGATGGCGTATGGGCGGGGTCGGGAGGGAGAGGGGGGACGTGAACAGTGGCGGACGGACGGTGTCCGGGTGCGGACCGTGGGTGGCTGGTCGTGCCCCCACGTTCTCGGCTCCGCCCGAACAGGGGGACCCCCGTCGCGGCGGCGCGCACATGTCACAGCCCCGCGTCCCCAGCGGTGCCCGTGTGGGGGCGGTCAGGGGAATGGCCGGGGTGGCGGACAATGGGGGCATGCCTTCCGTACTGCCCGATGGTGAGCCCATGCCCGAGGACGGGTCGCTGCCCCGCCATGCCCTGGAAGGCGCCGGGGAGCGGCCGCTCGGCTTCTACCTGCACGTTCCGTACTGCGCGACACGCTGCGGCTACTGCGATTTCAACACGTACACGGCGAGCGAGCTGGTGGGCAAGGGCGGCGTCCTGGCCTCCCGCGACAACTACGCGGACATGGTCGTCGAGGAGATCCGCCTGGCCCGGAAGGTCCTTGGCGAGGACCCCCGCCCGGTGCGGACGGTGTTCGTGGGCGGCGGCACGCCCACGCTGCTCGCGGCGGCCGACCTGGTACGCATGCTGGCTGCGGTACGGGACGAGTTCGGCCTGGCAAAGGACGCGGAGGTCACGACCGAGGCGAACCCGGAGTCGGTGAACCCGGCGTATCTCGCGGAGCTGCGGGCGGGCGGCTTCAACCGGATCTCCTTCGGCATGCAGAGCGCCCGGCAGCACGTCCTGAAGGTCCTCGACCGTACGCACACGCCGGGCCGGCCCGAGGCATGCGTCGCGGAGGCCCGCGCGGCGGGCTTCGACCACGTCAACCTGGACCTGATCTACGGCACCCCGGGCGAGAGCGACGAGGACTGGCGGGCCTCGCTCGACGCGGCCGTCGGCGCGGGCCCGGACCACATCAGCGCGTACGCCCTGATCGTCGAGGAGGGCACCCAGCTCGCCCGCCGCATCCGGCGCGGCGAGGTGCCGATGACGGACGACGACGAGCACGCGGACCGGTACCTGATCGCGGACGAGGTCCTCGCAGCGGCGGGCTACTCCTGGTACGAGGTCTCGAACTGGGCCACGACGGCTGCCGGGCGCTGCCTGCACAACGAGCTGTACTGGCGCGGGGCGGACTGGTGGGGGGCGGGGCCCGGCGCGCACAGCCATGTGGGCGGGGTGCGGTGGTGGAACGTGAAGCACCCGGGCGCCTACGCGGCGGCTCTGGCGTCCGGCCGCTCCCCCGGCGCGGGGCGGGAGGTACTGCCTCCGGAGGACCGCAGGGTGGAACGCATCCTCCTGGAACTCCGCCTGCGCGAGGGCTGCCCGCTGACCCTGCTGCACCCGGCGGGCCTCGCTGCGGCGCGCCGGGCGGCGGAGGAGGGCCTCTTGGACGCGGCGTCCTTCGCGTCCGGGCAGGCTGTGCTGACCCTGCGGGGCCGGCTGTTGGCCGATGCGGTGGTTCGGGACCTGGTGGACTGAGCGGGGCGGGGCTGCGGGTGGTGCGGGGCTGCTTGCGCAGTTCCCCGCGCCCCTTGAGGGGGCGTCTTTCGGGATGCGGGCCGTGGGTGGCTGGTCGCGCAGTTCCCCGCGCCCCTGAGCAGGGTCGGTGCTGCTCTGCACCGGCATCTTCAGCCCGTCCGGCGATTGGGGACGAGCGCCCTTCAGGCGCTAACGGGGACTGGGGCGGAGCCCCAGCCATCCCGCCCGGCCCCAGCACCCACCCCCGGAGGGCTACGGCGCCGTCACGAAGTCGATCAGGTGCTCCACCGATCCCAGCAGCGACGGATCCAGATCCTTGTACGACCGCACCCCCGAAAGGATCCGCTGCCAAGCGGCCCCCGTGTTCTCGGGCCACCCCAGCGCCCGGCAGACCCCCGTCTTCCAGTCCTGCCCCCGCGGCACAACCGGCCACCCCGCGATCCCCACGGACGCCGGCTTCACCGCCTCCCACACGTCGATGTACGGGTGGCCGACAACCAGCACATCCGGATGCGTCACGGACGCCGCGATGCGGGACTCCTTCGAGCCCGGGACCAGGTGGTCCACCAGAACCCCGAGCCGCGCATCCGGCCCGGGAGAGAACTCGGCCACGATCGCCGGAAGGTCGTCGATGCCCTCCAGGTACTCGACGACCACGCCCTCGATCCGGAGGTCGTCCCCCCACACCCGCTCCACGAGCTCCGCGTCATGGCGCCCCTCGACATAGATCCGCCCCGCCCGGGCGACCCGGGCCCGCGCCCCCGGCACGGCCAGCGATCCGGAGGCCGTACGGGCGGGCCCCGCGGGAGCGGAGGAGGAGGGGCGTACGAGCGTGACGACCTTGCCCTCCAGGAGGAAGCCGCGGGGTGCGAGCGGGAAGACGCGGTGCTTGCCGAAGCGGTCCTCCAGGGTGACCGTCGGCCCCTGGGCGGTCTTCTCGCAGCGGATCACGGCTCCGCAGAATCCCGTGGAGACCTCCTCGACGACGAGGTCGACCTCGGCAGGCACCTCGGGAACAGGCGTCTGCTTCCTTTTCCACGGCGGGGTCAGATCAGGGCTGTAGCTGCGCATGGTGCTCATTATTCGGGGCTCCGGCCGGGGGCCCGGGGGTTGGCCCCCGGGAGATGCAGCCACGGCGGGGTGAGATCAGGGCTGTAGCTGCGCATGGGCCCCATTATTCGGGGGGCGCCGGGCCGGACCGGCGCTGGGGCTACAACACCCCGAAACGCACCGCGAGTTGGTCCCGCTGGGCCCGTACGAAGGCCGCGTCCACCACCGCCCCGTGCCCCGGCACGTACACCGCGTCCTCTCCGCCCAGCGAAAGCAGCCGGTCCAGGGCGGCCGGCCAGCGCGAGGCCACCGCGTCGGAGCCCGCCTGGGGCTCGCCCGACTCCTCGACCAGGTCGCCGCAGAAGACGATCTCCGGCGAGTCGCCGGTGGCGGGGACCAGGACCGCGAGGTCGTGGCCGCTGTGACCGGGGCCGACATTGGCGAGCAGCACCTGACGGCCGCCCAGGTCCAGCGTCCACTCGCCGCACACCGCGTGGTGCGGAAGCACCAGCAGGTCGGCCGCCTCGGCCGCCTCCTCGACGGACACGCCCTGGCGGGCCGCGTCGTCACGCAGCGCCTCGCGCACCAGCGCCCGCTCGATGCCGACCGCCCCGTACACCTCGGCCCCGGAGAACGCCGCCGTCCCCAGAACGTGGTCGAAGTGGGGGTGGCTGAGCGCGATATGGGTCACACGGCGGCCGAACAGAGCCTCGGCCTGCGCCCGGAGTTCGGCGCCCTCGCGGAGCGTCGCACCGGTGTCGTACAAGAGGAGCGAGCTCTCCCCGGCGATCAGCGCGGCCGTGGCGTCCCAGACGGGCAGGCGCCTGCGCCCGACTCCGTCGCCGAGGCGCTCCCAGCCGAACTCTTCCCAACTGACGTCCATGACGCGACGCTATCCGCAATCGACCGGCGACGCCGCACGGTAGCGTGGTCGGCCGCCCTTGCTAGGGGCGTACCGGTCGGCCGTACACTGGCCGGGGGATTGCTGGCACTCGAACACAGTGAGTGCCAAACGGACGGCAACTGGAGGTGTGCGCGATGCTCAGTGAACGCAGGCTCGAGGTGCTGCGCGCCATCGTCCAGGACTATGTCGGCACCGAGGAACCGGTGGGGTCCAAGGCCCTCACCGAGCGGCACGCCCTCGGCGTGTCCCCGGCGACCGTGCGCAACGACATGGCCGTACTGGAGGAGGAGGGCTTCATCGCCCAGCCCCACACCAGCGCCGGCCGGATCCCGACCGACAAGGGCTACCGGCTCTTCGTGGACCGGCTGGCGGGCGTCAAGCCCCTGTCGTCGCCGGAGCGCCGGGCGATCCAGAACTTCCTGGACAGCGCGGTGGACCTGGACGACGTCGTGGCCCGTACGGTGCGGCTGCTCGCGCAGCTGACCCGGCAGGTGGCGGTCGTCCAGTACCCGTCGCTGACCCGGTCCACGGTGCGGCATGTGGAGCTTCTCTCACTCGCCGCGGCCCGGCTGATGCTGGTGCTGATCACCGACACCGGCCGCGTCGAGCAGCGCATGGTCGACTGCCCGGCGCCGTTCGGCGAGGCCTCGCTCGCGGACCTGCGGGCCCGGCTCAACGCACGGGTGGTGGGACGCCGCTTCGCGGACGTGCCGCAGCTGGTGCAGGACCTGCCGGAGTCCTTTGAACCGGAGGACCGAGGAACCGTTTCGACGGTCCTCGCCACCCTCCTCGAAACCCTGGTCGAAGAGACCGAGGAGCGGCTGATGATCGGCGGCACCGCCAATCTCACCCGCTTCGGACACGACTTCCCGCTGACCATCAGGCCGGTGCTGGAGGCGCTGGAGGAGCAGGTCGTGCTCCTCAAGCTGCTCGGCGAGGCCAAGGAATCGGGCATGACCGTACGCATCGGGCACGAGAACAACGCCCACGAAGGACTGAACTCCACGTCCGTCGTATCGGTCGGCTACGGTTCCGGCGGCGAGGCGGTCGCCAAACTCGGCGTGGTCGGACCGACCCGCATGGATTACCCCGGAACGATGGGAGCGGTACGCGCAGTGGCACGTTACGTCGGACAGATCCTGGCGGAGTCGTAAGTGGCCACGGACTACTACGCCGTACTCGGCGTGCGCCGCGACGCATCACAGGACGAGATCAAGAAGGCGTTCCGGCGCCTCGCACGCGAACTCCACCCGGATGTGAATCCGGACCCGAAGACGCAGGAGCGCTTCAAGGAGATCAACGCCGCGTACGAGGTGCTGTCGGACCCGCAGAAGAAGCAGGTCTACGACCTCGGCGGGGACCCGCTGTCGTCGTCGGGCGGCGGCGGGGCCGGCGGCTTCGGAGCGGGCGGCTTCGGCAACTTCTCGGACATCATGGATGCCTTCTTCGGCACGGCATCGCAGCGCGGCCCGCGCTCGCGGACCCGCCGCGGCCAGGACGCCATGATCCGCCTGGAGATCGACCTCAACGAGGCGGCCTTCGGCACCACCAAGGAGATCCAGGTCGACACCGCCGTGGTGTGTACGACCTGTTCGGGCGAGGGCGCCGCGCCCGGCACCTCCGCGCAGACGTGTGACATGTGCCGCGGCCGCGGCGAGGTGTCCCAGGTCACCCGGTCCTTCCTGGGTCAGGTCATGACCTCGCGGCCCTGCCCCCAGTGCCAGGGCTTCGGCACCGTGGTCCCCACCCCGTGCCCCGAGTGCGCGGGCGACGGGCGCATCCGCTCCCGCCGCACCCTCACCGTGAAGATCCCGGCCGGTGTCGACAACGGCACCCGGATCCAGCTCGCGGGCGAGGGCGAGGTCGGCCCCGGCGGCGGCCCCGCCGGCGACCTGTACGTGGAGATCCACGAGCTCGCGCACGACGTGTTCCAGCGCCGCGGCGACGACCTGCACTGCACGGTCACCATCCCCATGACGGCGGCGGCGCTCGGCACGAAGGTGCCGCTGCAGACCCTGGACGGCATGGAGGAAGTGGACATCCGCCCGGGCACCCAGTCCGGCCAGTCCATCCCGCTGCACGGGCGCGGCATCACGCACCTGCGCGGCGGCGGGCGCGGTGACCTCATCGTGCACGTCGAGGTCATGACCCCGAGCAAGCTCGACCCCGCGCAGGAGGACCTGCTGCGGCAGCTGGCCAAACTCCGCGGCGAGGAACGCCCCACGGGCCAGTTCCAGCCGGGGCAGCAGGGTCTGTTCTCCCGCCTGAAGGACGCGTTCAACGGACGTTGAGCCGGTGGGGGAGGGGGGCTACGGGGGTGACCCCCGCAGCCCCCCTCTTCTTTTGGGGCTGCGCCCCGAACCCCGTCCCCTTGGTCTGCGGACCGTGTCCGGTTGTGCCCACCCTCCCCCGAGCTCTTGAGGAGCAGGGTGGCCGGGGTCACTCACCCTGGGAGGGGCGGGCGATTCGGTGCGAGAGCAACGCCGTGGCACGATGCGGGCATGGCTTTGACCGATCTCTGCCGGTATCCGATCGTGCAGGCGCCCATGGCGGGCGGCGCCTCCGGTCCGGCGCTGGCCGCGGCCGTCTCCGAGGCCGGGGGGCTCGGGTTCCTGGCGGCCGGGTACAAGACCGCCGACGGCATGTACCAGGAGATCAAGCAGATGCGCGGGCTGACGAACCAGCCCTTCGGAGTCAACCTGTTCATGCCCCAGGACCCGCACACCGACCCCGCCGCCCTTGAGGTGTACCGCCACCAGCTGGCCGGCGAGGCCTCCTGGTACGAGACCCCGCTGGGCGACGCCGACACCGGGGGCGACGACAACTACGAGGCCAAGCTGGCGATCCTGCGCGAGGACCCGGTGCCGGTGGTCTCGTTCACCTTCGGCTGCCCCGAGCGCCCGGTGTTCGACGCGTTCGCGAAGGCCGGTACGTACACGATCGTCACCGTGACCACCCCGCAGGAGGCGCAGGCCGCGCAGTGGGCGGGGGCGGACGCGGTGTGTGTGCAGGGCATCGAGGCGGGCGGTCACCAGGGCACGTACCGGGACGATCCGCAGGTCGGCGGGGCCGGCATCGGGCTGCTCACGCTGATCGGGCTCGTCCGGGAGACGGTGCAGCTGCCGATCGTGGCGGCGGGCGGCCTGATGCGGGGTGCGCAGATCGCGGCGGTCCTCGCGGCGGGCGCGGACGCGGCGCAGCTGGGCACGGCGTTCCTGGCGTGCCCGGAGTCGGGCGCGAACGTGCTGCACAAGCAGGCGCTGACCAACCCCCTTTTCGTCCGTACGGAGTTGACGCGGGCGTTCTCCGGGCGGCCCGCGCGGGGCCTGGTGAACCGTTTCATGCGGGAGCACGGGCCCTACGCGCCCGCCGCGTATCCGCAGGTGCACCAGCTCACCGCGGGTCTGCGCAAGGCGGCGGCCGAGGCGGGCGACCCTCAGGGCATGGCGCTCTGGGCGGGCCAGGGCCACCGGCTCGCCCGGGAGCTCCCGGCGGGCAGGCTCGTCGAAGTCCTGGCCGCCGAACTCGACGACGCGGCAGCGGAGTTGACCCAGAAACTGCAGAACCTGAAGAACATGAGGAGTGCGTCATGACCGCCCCGGTCTTCGTTGTCGACAAGGTGCCGGGCGGCGGCGAGTTCGTCCTGGACGGGGCGGAGGGCCGGCACGCCGTCTCCGTCAAGCGGCTGCACGCCGACGAGGAAGTGACCCTGACCGACGGCGCAGGGAACTGGGCGGACGCGGTGGTCGTCGCGGCCGAGGGCAAGGACCGCCTGGTCGTACGGATCACGGCGCACGCCACCGAGGACGAGCCGGCGGTACGGATCACCGTGGTGCAGGCGCTGCCCAAGGGCGACCGGGGCGAGGTCGCGGTGGAGACGATGACGGAGACCGGGGTCGATGCGATCGTGCCCTGGCAGGCCAGGCGCTGCATCACGCAGTGGAAGGGCGAGCGGGGCCTCAAGTCCCTTGCGAAATGGCGCAGTACGGCCCGGGAGGCGGGCAAGCAGTCCCGCCGGGTGCGCTTTCCGGACGTACGGGAGGCGATGACGACGAAGCAGGTCGCGGCGCTGCTGGCGGGGGCGGACCTGGCGATGGTCCTGCACGAGGACCGCGCTCTGGGCTCGGCGGCCCTGGCCACGGCGGACCTCCCCGCGCGGGGTGAGATCGTGCTGGTGGTGGGCCCGGAGGGCGGAGTGTCCCCGGAGGAACTGGCCACGTTCGCCGCGGCGGGCGCGATGCCGTACCGGCTGGGGCGCAGTGTGCTGCGTACGTCGACGGCGGGGACGGTGGGGGCGGCGGTGCTGATGGCGAGGACGGGTCGCTGGTCCTGACGGCCCTTCAGCCCCTCGGGGGCGAGTGAGCGAGGCCGGGGCTCGGCCCCGGATCCCGGCCCCTCCCCGCCCCTTCCCGAGACCCGCCGGGGGTGGGACGGCCTGGCCAGGTGCGGTTGTTCGGCCGCGGCCGGTACGTGGCTGGTCGCGCAGTTCCCCGCGCCCCTGACAGGGTTGGTCCTGGCCGGGTGCCGGGGCCGAATCGGGTTGAGGGGCGCGGGGAACTGCGCGAGCAACCACCCCCGGTCCGCAGCCGAATCTCCACCCGTCACCGGCCGGAGCCGACCCCACCCCCCGGGAGGGTTTCGGGAAGGGGCGGGGAGGGGCCACCGGGGTCCGGGGCGGAGCCCCGCGCCCACCGGGCGGCGGCCGGACCGCGACCAGAGCTGGACCGGACCGCGGCCGGGGCGCGCCCGGAAGGCGAGGGGGATGGCCGCAGGAGGTCTATCGCACCCCGCGCCGCGGTGGCACCCTGGCGCTCATGGGGGCCAAGAGGTCGCACCGCCGAGCACCGCACACCGCCCGCCGCAGGGCATACCGAACCCTGCCCGCCGCAGCCATGGCCGCGCTGGCCGTCGGCGGCGCGGCGGCCTGCGACCCCGTCGGCGGGCTCAACTCCGCCGCGGTCGCGGTCACCACCGACCAGACGGCGACCGCCGCGCTCCAGCACCAGCACGTCAGCATCAAGTGGCTCACCTGCACCGCCAACCTCAAGGGCGGCCCCAGCGCGACCCCTTCGGCCGGCAGCACCACCCAGCAGGTCGCCGACGTGAACTGCCAGGGCGAGACCAAGGACGGCAAGCCGATCACGGTCAAGGGAACGGTCACGCAGGAGGTCGAGGGCCGCTGTGTGAAGGGTGACCTGACCGCCAAGGTCGCCGACAAGACCGTGTTCCGCGCCAGTGTGCTCGGCAACTGCAACGCCCCCGCCCCGACGACGGGCCCCGCGAGCCCCGCCCCCGGCGGCCGCCCCACGGTCACGGTGACCGTCACGGTCACGGAGTCCTTCCAAGGCAAGTAGCACGCTGCGCACCAGCCGGGCCACCCCCTCCATGAGCCGGAACGCCAGAACGCGTTGAGTAGCATGCGGTTACCTGATCAACGCGACCAAGGAGGACCGGACCGTGGCCGGAGAGCCGCAGGCCGACTGCCTGTTCTGCAAAATCGTCTCGGGCGATGTCCCGGCGACCGTCGTGCGGGAGACCGAGACGACCGTGGCCTTCCGCGACATCAACCCCCAGGCGCCCACTCACGTCCTGGTCATCCCGAAGGTCCACCACCCCGACGCCGCCGCGCTCGCCGCCGCCGAACCGGCGATCCTCGCGGACGTGGTGCGCGAGGCCGGGGAGGTCGCCCGCGAGGAGAAGGTCGACGGCACCGGCTACCGGATCGTCTTCAACACCGGCAGCGGCGCGGGCCAGACCGTCTTCCACGCGCACGCGCACGTCCTGGGCGGCCGTGGCCTCCAGTGGCCGCCCGGATAACCACCTCGTACAGCCCGCACAGCAAGGCGACTCACCGTGTCCGTACGTGAATTGGTGGTGCTCGGCACCGCCAGCCAGGTCCCCACCCGGCACCGCAACCACAACGGCTATCTGCTGCGCTGGGACGGCGAGGGCATCCTCTTCGATCCCGGCGAGGGCACCCAGCGGCAGATGCTGCGGGCCGGGGTCGCCGCCCACGACATCAACCGGATCTGCGTCACGCACTTCCACGGCGACCACTCGCTGGGCCTGGCCGGGGTGATCCAGCGGATCAACCTCGACCGGGTCCCGCACCCGGTCACCGCGCACTACCCGCTCAGCGGCGAGCACTTCTTCGAGCGGCTGCGGTACGCCACGGCCTACCGCGAATCCGTGCAGCTGGCCCAGGAGCCGGTCGCGGGGGAGGGCGCGGTGCTGGCGGCGACAGCCTCGTACACCCTTGAGGCACGCCGGCTGTCGCACCCCGTCGAGTCGTACGGCTACCGGATCGTCGAGCCGGACGGGCGGCGGATACTGCCGGAGCTCCTCGCCGAGCGCGGCATCAAGGGCCCCGACGTGGGGCGCCTCCAGCGCGAGGGCGAGCTGAACGGCGTCACCCTCGACGATGTCAGCGAGGTCCGGCGAGGGCAGCGGTTCGCGTTCGTCATGGACACCCGCCTGTGCGAGGGCGTGAGCGCCCTCGCGGACGGCTGCGACATGCTGGTCATCGAGTCGACGTTCCTGGACGGCGACTTTCAACTCGCCGTGGACCACGGCCACTTGACGGCCGGACAGGCGGCGGCGGTGGCCCGCGACGCGGGCGTGCGCCACCTCGTCCTCACGCACTTCTCGCAGCGGTATTCCGACCCCGAGGAATTCGAGCGGCAGGCACGGGCCGCCGGGTACGAGGGCGAACTGACCGTGGCCGCGGACCTGATCAGGGTCCCGGTCCCGAAACGCACGACCACCTGACGCACCACCCCCTGACGCACCACCCCAGAGAGCCCCCCATGCCCCTCCCCCTCCCCAAGGCCGAACTCCACCTCCATATCGAAGGCACCCTCGAACCCGAGCTGGCCTTCGAACTCGCCGCGCGCAACGGCATCGAGCTGCCGTACGCCGACACCGAGGAACTCCGCAAGGCGTACCTCTTCGACGACCTGCAGTCCTTCCTCAACCTGTACTACTCGCTGATGACGGTGCTGCGGACCGAGGACGACTTCGCCTCGCTGGCCGACGCGTATCTGACCCGCGCAGCCGCCCAGGGCGTGCGCCACGCCGAGATCTTCTTCGACCCGCAGGCGCACATCGCGCGGGGCGTGTCCATCGGGACGGTGGTGGAAGGACTGTGGCGCGCCCTGTCGGTGAGCGAGGAGCGGCACGGCATCTCCACCCGCCTGATCCTCTGCTTCCTGCGGGACGAGCCGGCCGAGTCGGCGCTGCTCACGCTGGAGGCGGCACGGCCGTACCTGGACCGGATCACGGGCGTCGGACTCGACTCGGCGGAGGTCGGCCACCCGCCGGCCAAGTTCCGCGAGGTGTACGAGCTGGCCGCCTCGCTCGGGCTGCGCCGGGTCGCGCACGCGGGGGAGGAGGGGCCGCCGGAGTACATCACCGAGGCGCTCGACGTCCTGGGCGTGGAGCGCATCGACCACGGCCTGCGCGCCCTGGAATCCCCGGATTTGGTGGCCCGCCTGGTCCGCGACCGCATCCCCCTCACTCTGTGCCCTCTCTCGAACGTACGCCTGCGCGCGGTCGACACCCTGGAGGAGCACCCGCTGCCCGCGATGATGGACGCGGGGCTGCTGTGCACGGTCAACTCCGATGACCCGGCGTACTTCGGGGGGTACGTGGACGACACGTTCCACGCGGTGCGGGAGGCGCTCGGGGTGTCCCGCGAGCGCCTGAGGGAGCTGGCGCGGAACTCGTTCGAGGCGGCGTTCCTGGAGGGGGAGGAGGGGCGGAGGGAGCGGTATCTGGCGGAGGTGGAGGCGTACGACTTCGACGCGGAGTAGTGGGCTGGGGGGTGCAGGGTGGCTCCCAGCCCCGAGAGCCTGACCTCCCGGGCTCCACCCCGACCCCCTTCGGCGGGCCTGCCCGCCCACCACCGCCCCAGCGTGGAGAGCCCGAGCCCCTGGGGCTTTGCCCCAGGCCCCAGCGGGCCTGCCCGCCCGCCTGTGGCTCAGTGTTGAGGGGCTGAGCTCCTGGGGCTGTGCCTCGGGCCCCGGCGGGTTTGCCCACCCGCCCGCCCGTGCCTCAGTGTTGAGGGGCTGAGCTCCCGGGGCTGTGCCCGAGGCCCCAGCGGGTTTGCCCACCCGCCCGCCCGTGCAGGGAGTCGAGAGGCCGAACCCCGGGGCTCCGCCCCAGACTCCAGGGGGCTTTGCCCCATGTTCGCATCGGAGGCTCTGCCTCCGAACCCCGGGGCGGGCTCGCCCTCCCGCCCCATGACGGGGATCGGAAGGGCTGAGCTCTGGGCCCGACCCAGTTCCCCGCCCCGCACTCGCCGGCGGGCTGGACGTTGTGGACGGATTTCGGCCGGCGACCGTGGGTGGCTGGTCGCGCAGTTCCCCGCGCCCCTGGCAGGGTTGGTGTCGCCTCCCTCGGTCTGTGCCCCGGACTCACGACGTCCGTCGGCGTGCGGGCCGTGGGTGGTTGCTCGCGCGGTTCCCCGCGCCCCGGTAGGGCACCCAGCACTGTCGGTCGCGTCCATCGCGCGGCGGGGTCGCGCAGTTCCCCGCGCCCCGGGCGGTGCCGTCCTTGGCTCTGGTGCCCAGGCGGGCATCCTCGGCTGGTGGACGGTCATGGATGTCGGACCACTCCTAGCCTGTCCGGCGTTTGAGGACGAGCGCCCTTGAGGCGCGAACGGGGTCTGGGGCGGAGCCCCGGAGAACCCGGCTTCACCTCTTCACAACCCCCGGAGGGTTTCGGGGAGGGGCGGGGTGGGGCAGCCCCCGGGGTCTGGGGCGGAGCCCCGGGAAACCCCGCTTCACCTTCCCCACCCCCGGCGGGTCTGGGGAAGGGGCGGGGTGGGGAAGGCTCAGGACGCCAGGACCTTGCGGCGGCGTTTCGCTCGCGAAGTGATCGGGATCTCCGCGACCTCCTGCTCCGGCACCCCGATCTGCGGAAGCAGCGCGGACGAGGCCCCCGCCCGGCCCGCCGCGACGGCCGCCGCCGCACCACCCCGGCGCCGGATGGAGCCGGGCACCAGCGGCCGCCCGGCCGTATGCAGCGCGACCGCCGTCATCGGCGCGGCGATCAGCAGGAGCAGCGTGCACAGCACCAGCCCCATCCCCCGGTACCCCGCGTACTCGGAGAGCAGGCTGCCCGTGAGGGGGCCGCAGGCCACCCCGAGGGAGGAGGCCGAACCCGCGAGCACCGCCCAGCGGCCGCGCGGGTCGAGCGAGGCGGACAGGCCGATCAGGTAGGAGAGAACCACCGGGTAGAAGACGTTCCAGAGGATCTCGCCGGACGCGAAGGACACCAGGCCCCGAGCCGACGAACTCGCCACGATGCAGCACGCGATGACCGCCGTGCCCGCCCCGATCGGCACCGCCCGCCCGAGCCGCGCGCCGAGCGCACCGGCGCCCAGCACGCCGAGCAGTCCCGCGCCGAGCCCCGCCGCGAACACCATGCCGACGGTGACCTCGGTCAGCCCGGCCTGGGTGAGGCCGATCCGCCCGCTCACCCCCCACAGCGCGTTCTGCGCGAGGGACCAGCAGAGCATGGTCGCGGCCAGGACCGTACCGGAGCGGCGGTGCGGGAGCCGTACGCCCGTGGCCTCGGAGGTCTCCCCGGTCTCCGCCGGCCGGCTCGGACCGCAGGTGTCCGGAAGCCGTCGCGTCGCGGGCCACACCAGCGCCGCCACCACCGCGATCGCGGCGAGCGGGATCGCATGCCCGCCGCCGAGGTGAGGGATCGTCAGATACAGCGCGCCCGCCGTCGCGGAGACCGAGAGCAGGCCCAGCGTGGAGGTGCGGTGGGGGTTGCGCTGGGCGGCGATGCCGGCCGCGGCCACCGCCGTGGCAGTACCGGAGCCGAGGCCGCCGACCACCGCGCCGGCCACGACGAGCGGGACCAGGGTGGTCAGGGCGGCGCCGCCGTACCCCGTGATCATGAGGAGCAGGCCGAGCCCGGCGAGGCGGCGCGGGCCGTGCCGCTCCACTCTGGAGGCGAGGCCGAAGCCGGCCGTCGCCGAGCTCAACAGCAGGGTGGAGCCGATCAGTCCGGCCTCTGTCGGCGAGAGCCCGAGCCCCGCCGAGAGGCGGCCGACGACGGTGGGAAGGAGGTACGCGGCGAGGTAACCGGTGGTGAAGACGGCGACCAGGGGCCAGGCGGCACGAGAGCGTGCGGACATGGGCGTTCCAAGGAACAGTGCCCGTGGGGCAGGGAGGCCAAAGAGGGGGATGCGCCCGGTGTTGTGCGGGATCGCGGGCCCAATTTGTATCAAGCGTCCCGAGTGCGCGAAAAGCCGAGAGTGAGTGATCTGGGTCACATGTTGTTTGGCCTGGGGTCGGTCGGGTAGACGAGCGAATTTCGTTAGGAGGGAGGGGGGTTGGGGGCGGTCGTCGGCGGACGGGCCCCTTGACGACCGGCTGTTCACATATCTAGTCTCCATTTTCATTGGTGGACCAGTTGCTTCTGGGTGGACGAGATCGCGGAGGAGAGGCGGCGCCGTGCGCGGACAGCGGATTGCCGAGGTGCGGCTGACCCCGGTCCTCATTTCCGACCCCCCGCTCCTCAACGTCCAGGGCGTGCATCAGCCCTACACTCCCCGCCTGGTTGTCGAGATCGTCACGGTTGACGGGGCCACCGGAGTCGGCGAGACGTACGGCGACACCAAGTACCTCGAACTCGCCCGCCCGTACGCCCGGGCCGTGGTCGGCCACGACATCGCCGACCTCAATGGGCTGTTTACATCCATGAACAAGATCGGGGTGGCCGACTCCCGGATCGACCACTCGGTCGACGTCGGCGGGCTGCGCGGCGTCCAGAGCGCCGACAAGCTGCGCCTGTCCGTCGTCTCCGCGTTCGAGGTGGCCTGCCTGGACGCGCTCGGCAAGATCCAGGGCGTGCCCGTGCACACCCTGCTCGGCGGCAAGGTCCGCGACGCCGTGGAGTACAGCGCGTATCTCTTCTACCGCTGGGCCGAACACCCGGGCGGCGCGGGCGAGAAGGACGCCTGGGGCGCGGCCCTCGACCCCGCCGGGATCGTCGAGCAGGCCCGCCGCTTCGTGCGCGAGCACGGCTTCACGTCCTTCAAGCTCAAGGGCGGCGTCTTCCCGCCCGAGCAGGAGGTCGCCGCGATCCGCGCCCTGGCCGACGCCTTCCCCGGCCACCCGCTCCGGCTCGACCCCAACGGCGGCTGGACGCCCCGGACCTCGCTCAAGGTCGCCGCCGAACTCGCGGACGTACTCGAATACCTGGAGGACCCGGCGCCGGGCACGGCCGCGATGGCCGAGGTGTCGCGGGGCACCGGCGTGCCGCTCGCCACCAACATGTGCGTGACGACGTTCCCGGAGATCAGGCAGGCGTTCCTGACCGACGCCGTCCAGGTGGTCCTGTCCGACCACCACTACTGGGGCGGCCTGCGCAACACCCGTGAACTCGCCGCGATCTGCCGGGTGTTCGGGGTCGGCATGTCCATGCACTCCAACACCCACATGGGGATCAGCCTCGCCGCGATGACCCATGTCGCGGCCACCGTCCCCAACCTCGACTACGCCTGCGACAGCCACTACCCGTGGGGGACCGAGGACGTGATCACCGCCCGGCACGTGTTCCGCGACGGACGCCTGGACGTCCCTGACGCCCCCGGACTCGGCGTCGAACTCGACCCCGCCGCACTCGCCCGCCTCCACCGGCGCTGGCTCGACGACGACGGCACCCTGCGCGACCGCGACGACGCGGCCGCGATGCGCCGGGCGCCGGAGCACGCGACCTGGACAAGTCCGGTGCTGCCCCGCTGGTAGCGGCCCCCGGTCGGCGTACATCGGGCAGACTTGCCAGATCTGTACGCGAACGGAGAGCCCGCCGTGACGACACGACCCAGCAGAGAGCAGCCGCCCCACGAGCCCCAGCGGCCCCGCCCGGAATATGCGCCCGAGCGCGACCGCACGCCCGCCGAATGGCACCGTCCAGGCGGCGCCGACTCCCTGACCGAGCGCCGTCACGCCGCGGGTGCCGAGCCCCGCCGGTCCTCCCGGCTCGACCCGCTCGACGGGCTGCGCGACCCGCACGACCCGCCCTGCGACGTCTTCCTCACCGGCACGGTCTTCCTCGACATCATCTTCACCGGGCTCGACTCCGCCCCCGTACGCGGCACCGAGTCCTGGGCGCGCGGCATGGGGTCGAGCCCCGGCGGCGTCGCCAACATGGCCACCGCGCTCGCCCGCCTCGGCCTGCGCACGTCCCTGGCCGCGGCCTTCGGCGACGACCACTACGGCGAGTACTGCTGGGACGCGCTCGAACAGGGCGAGGGCATCGACCTCTCGCTGTCGCGCACCGTGCCCGGCTGGCACTCCCCGGTCACCGTCTCCATGGCGTACGAGGGCGAACGCACGATGGTCACCCACGGCCACGAGGCGCCGCACGAACTGTCCGCGCCCAACTGCCCGCCCCGCGCCCGGGCCGCGGTCGCCTCCCTGGTGCCGGGGCGGAGCGAGGGCTGGATCGCGGACGCGGCGAGCTCCGGCGCGCGGGTCTTCGCGGACGTCGGCTGGGACGACACGGGCCGCTGGGACCTGGCGGGGCTCCCCGACCTCGAACACTGCGAGGCGTTCCTGCCCAACGCGGCCGAGGCGATGGCCTACACCCGGACCGACTGCCCGCGCGCGGCGGCCCGCGCCCTGGCCGAGAAGGTGCCGCTGGCGGTGGTGACGCTGGGGCCGGAAGGCGCGTACGCGGTGGACGGCGCGACGGGCGAGACGGCGGACGTCCCGGCCATCGAGGTCGAGGCCCTCGACCCGACCGGAGCGGGCGACGTCTTCGTGGCGGGCTTCGTCACCGGCACCCTGGCCGGCTGGCCGCTCGCGGACCGGCTCGCCTTCGCGGGGCTCACGGCGGCGCTGTCGGTCCAGGAGTTCGGGGGCTCGCTGTCGGCGCCGGGCTGGGCGGAGATCGCGGGCTGGTGGGAAAAGGTCCGCACCCTGGCTCACCAGGACCCCGCGGCCCTTCGCCGCTACACCTTCCTGACCGACCTGCTCCCAGGCGCCGCCCGCACCTGGCCCCTGCGCCGAGCGGTCCCCACCCTGGGCTTCCGCCACCCGGTCTGACCCTGCACGCGGGGGCAGAGCCCCCGGACGCGGCCCGCGGACGAAGGGAAACGGGGGAGGGGGCTCAGCCCCAGTGAGGTCGGCAGGGGCACCCCGGCCGGGCGCAGGGCGGAAAACCCCTCGGAGGCTCGCGCGGCAAGTCGTACGCTTGGTATCCCAGAGGTTCCCGAGCAGCGAGAACCCTGCAACGGGAGGTATGTGCAGGCCACAGAGCCGGCCCATGACTCAGACACCCACACACCCGCAGGCGCACGCCCAGATCACCATCCCTGCCAAGCACCCCATGGTGACGATCCTGGGTTCGAGCGACTCCCTGCTGCGCGTGATCGAGAAGGCCTTCCCGTCGGCCGACATACACGTACGGGGCAATGTGATCAGCGCCGTGGGGGACGCGACGGAAGTCGCCCTCATCCAGCGACTGTTCGACGAGATGATGCTGGTGCTCCGCACCGGACAGTCGATGACGGAGGACGCAGTGGAACGCTCGATCGCCATGCTCCGGGCCAATGGCAGCGCCAACGGCAACGGAGCCCATGGGGACGGACACCGCGAGACACCCGCAGAGGTGCTCACGCAGAACATCCTCTCCAGCCGCGGCCGCACCATCCGCCCCAAGACCCTGAACCAGAAGCGGTACGTCGACGCGATCGACAAGCACACGATCGTCTTCGGCATCGGCCCCGCCGGTACCGGCAAGACCTACCTCGCCATGGCCAAGGCGGTCCAGGCCCTGCAGTCCAAGCAGGTCACCCGGATCATCCTGACCAGACCGGCCGTGGAGGCCGGCGAGCGCCTGGGCTTCCTGCCCGGCACGCTCTACGAGAAGATCGACCCGTACCTGCGCCCGCTGTACGACGCCCTGCACGACATGCTCGACCCGGACTCGATCCCGCGCCTGATGGCGGCCGGAACGATCGAGGTCGCCCCGCTGGCGTACATGCGAGGCAGGACCCTGAACGACGCCTTCATCATCCTCGACGAGGCGCAGAACACCAGCGCCGAGCAGATGAAGATGTTCCTGACCAGGCTCGGCTTCGACTCGAAGATCGTCATCACGGGTGACATCACCCAGGTCGACCTTCCGGGCGGCACGAAGAGCGGTCTGCGGCAGGTCCAGGACATCCTGGACGGCGTCGAGGACGTGCACTTCTCCCGGCTCACCTCGCAGGATGTCGTACGGCACAAGCTCGTCGGCCGTATCGTCGACGCGTACGAGCAGTACGACAGCCGCCAGGACCAGAACGGCCGGGGCGGCCGGAACGGGAAGTAGAGCAGAGCGCACCATGTCGATCGACGTCAACAACGAGTCCGGAACCGAGGTCGACGAGCAGGCGATCCTCGACATCGCCCGCTACGCCCTCACACGGATGCGGATCCACCCGCTCTCCGAGCTCTCGGTGATCGTCGTGGACGCCGAGGCCATGGAGCAGCTGCACATCCAGTGGATGGACCTGCCGGGCCCCACCGATGTCATGTCCTTCCCGATGGACGAGCTGCGTCCGCCGTCGAAGGACGACGAGGAGCCCCCGCAGGGCCTCCTCGGTGACATCGTCCTGTGCCCGGAGGTCGCCAAGAAGCAGGGCGAGGACGCCGAGACGCAGCACTCCATGGACGAGGAGCTCCAGCTCCTCACCGTCCACGGGGTGCTGCACCTGCTCGGCTACGACCACGAGGAGCCGGACGAGAAGGCCGAGATGTTCGGCCTCCAGGCGGCCATCGTGGACGGCTGGCGCGCGGAGAAGGGCCTGACCGGTCCCTCCCCGGCGCCGACCGTCTCATGACCGGCCAACTCATCGCGGGCGCCGTCGCGCTGGTCGTCGTCGCCTGGCTCGCGGCCTGCGCCGAGGCCGGCATCGCCCGTACGACCTCCTTCCGCGCGGAGGAGGCCGTACGCACCGGCCGGCGCGGCAGCGCCAAGCTCGCCCAGATCGCCTCGGACCCGACGCGCTACCTCAACGTGGCGCTGCTGGTGCGGGTCGCCTGCGAGATGGCCGCGGGGGTCCTCGTCACGTACGTGTGCCTCAACGAGTTCGGCGAGACCTGGGCCGCGCTGCTCGTCGCCATCGGCGTGATGGTGCTCGTCTCGTACGTCGCCGTCGGCGTCTCGCCCCGCACCATCGGCCGCCAGCACCCCCTGAACACCGCGACGGCGGCCGCGTACGTGCTGCTGCCGCTGGCCAGGGTCATGGGGCCGATCCCGCAGCTCCTGATCCTGCTCGGCAACGCGCTCACCCCCGGAAAGGGCTTCCGCAAGGGGCCGTTCGCGTCCGAGGCCGAGCTGCGGGCGATGGTCGACCTCGCCGAGCAGGAGTCGCTGATCGAGGACGACGAGCGCCGGATGGTGCACTCGGTGTTCGAGCTGGGCGACACCCTGGTGCGCGAGGTCATGGTGCCGCGCACCGACCTCGTCTGCATCGAGCGGTACAAGACGATCCGCCAGGCCCTCACCCTCGCGCTGCGCTCCGGTTTCTCGCGCATCCCGGTGACCGGCGAGAACGAGGACGACATCGTCGGAATCGTGTATGTGAAGGACCTGGTCCGCAAGACGCACATCAACCGGGACTCCGAGGCCGACCTCGTCTCCACCGCGATGCGGCCCGCCGCCTTCGTGCCCGACACCAAGAACGCCGGTGACCTGCTGCGCGAGATGCAGCAGCAGCGCAGCCACGTCGCGGTCGTCATCGACGAATACGGCGGCACCGCCGGCATCGTCACCATCGAGGACATCCTGGAGGAGATCGTCGGCGAGATCACCGACGAGTACGACCGCGAGCTGCCGCCGGTGACCGAGCTCGCGGACGGATGCTTCCGGGTGACCGCCCGGCTCGACATCGGCGACCTGGGCGAGCTGTTCGGCTTCGACGAGTTCGACGACGAGGACGTGGAGACCGTCGGCGGGCTGCTCGCCAAGTCGCTCGGCCGGGTGCCGATCGCGGGCGCATCGGCCGTGGTGGAACTGCCCGACGCCCGCAGGCTGCGGCTCACCGCCGAGTCCCCGGCGGGCCGCCGCAACAAGATCGTCACCGTACTGGTGGAGCCGGTCAAGGACGACGAGGAGAAGGGGAGCGCGGAGTGACACCGAAGCAACTGAGAGCGTTCTGCCTGGAGTTCAACGCCGCGACGGAGGAGTTCCCGTTCGGCCCGGAGACCTCCGTCTTCAAGGTGCTCGGGAAGGTGTTCGCGCTCACCGCGCTCGACGGGAAGCCGCTCACCGTCAATCTCAAGTGCGACCCGGACGACGCGGTCCGGCTGCGCGAGGAGCACGCCGCGATCGTGCCGGGCTGGCACATGAACAAGCGGCACTGGAACACCGTGGACGTGGCCGGGCTCCCGGACCGGCTGGTCCGGGAGCTCATCGAGGACTCGTACGACCTGGTGGTCGCCGGTCTGCCGAAGGCCGAGCGGCTCCGGCTCGACCGGGCCTGACGCAGGGCCTGAGCACTCAGGCCCGCTTGCGCAGGCCGAGGCCGATCAGGGCGGCCGCCGCGACCACGATCACCGCGTCGATCGCGAGCACCGTGCGCACCCCGTCGAACAGCGAGGCCTGCGTCGTGGCGAGCACGCCGAGCAGCGGGATGCCGACGGTCAGGCCGACCTGCTGGGTGGTGGTGACGAGGCCGGTCGCCAGGCCCTGCTCCTCGTTCGGGACGCCGCTGGTCACGGTCACGCCGTACGAGATGATCGCGCCGAGGTGGCACATGCTGGCCAGCGAGACGGCGACGGTGGCGAGCAGGGCGCCCGACTCGGTGCCCAGGCCGAGCAGGGCGGCGATGAAGACGCCCTGGCCGAGCAGCGAGCCGACCAGGACCCGCCGGGCGCCGAAGCGGCCGATGAACCTGGCGGCGTACGCACCGGCGACGGCCGAGGCGACGCCCTGGACGCCGAAGACCAGGCCGGTCTCGAAGGACGAGAGCCCCAGGGTCTCCTGCAGGTAGAGGGTCAGGACGAAGACGACCGCGGACATCATCGAGAAGGTGACCAGGCCGCCCAGGTTGCCCCAGGCCACCGTGCGGCGCTTCAGCATCGGCAGCGAGACCAGCGGGGCCGAGGCCTTCGACTCGACGATCACGAAGGCGACGAGCAGGGCGAGGCCCGCGAGCAGGGTGCCCCACACGTCGGCGCCGCCGAAGCCGCGCTGGGCCGCCGTCGACAGGGCGTAGATCACCGCGAGCAGACCGCCGGTGACGGTGACGGCGCCGGGCACGTCCAGGCGCGGCCGCTCGGGGGTGCGGGACTCGGGCAGCAGGCCGGGGGCGAGCACAAGCACGATCACCGCGAAGGCCACCAGCAGGCCCATCGTGGAGCGCCAGCCCAGGGTGTCGGTCATGATGCCGCCGAGGACCATGCCGATGGTGAAGCCCAGCGACAGCAGGGTGCCGGAGATGCCCAGCGCCTTGTCGCGCAGCGGGCCCTCGGGGAACGTCGTGGTCAGCAGGGACATGCCGGTCGGCACGATGACGGCCGCGCCCAGGCCCTGCAGCGCGCGCCCGGTCAGGAAGGACGCCGGGTCCCAGGCGAGGGTGGCGAGCAGCGAGGCCGTGCCGAACAGGGCCAGGCCGGTCAGGAACAGCTTCTTGCGGCCGAAGAGGTCGGCGATGCGGCCGAACAGGAGCAGGAAGCCGCCCGAGGGCAGGGCGAACGCGGTGACCGCCCACTGGAGTGCGGACCGGCTCAGGCCCAGGTCCTTGCCGAGCGCGGGCAGCGCCACGTTCAGCACGGAGAAGTCGAGCGCCACCATGAACTGGGCGGCGCAGAGCACGAAAAGGACCAGCTTGGCCCGGCCGGTCAGCCGGTCCACCTGAGGAGCCGCCGTGTGCGGCCCGGTGATTGTCGTCTGTGTATCGATCGCCATGGCCACTACCTTCGCGGCCCGGGAATGCCCGTGGAGAGTGGGAACTTATCCTGTTGGTGGCACCACCAGGCAGCCGACAGGGGGAGTTCGTGGCTACACCGATCGACCAGCACCGGCGCAGCGAGCTGCGCGAGTTCCTCATGAGCAGGCGGGCCAGGATCACCCCCACGCAGGCCGGGCTGCCCGACGGCGGGGCCCGTCGCCGCACCCCCGGGCTGCGCCGCGAGGAGGTCGCCGTGCTCGCCGGGGTCGGCGTCTCCTGGTACCAGTGGCTGGAGCAGGGCCGCGACATCACGGTGTCCCCGCAGGTGCTCGACTCGGTGGGCCGGGTCCTCCAGCTGACCAGCGCCGAGCGCCGCCACCTGTACGTGCTCGCCGGGCTCAACCCGCCGGCGCCCGAGGTCGACCCGGCGAACGTCGACATGTGCCACGGACTCCAGCGCCTGATCGACGCCTGGATGCCGTTCCCCGCGCACATCATGGACGCGTACTGGAACACGGTGATGTACAACGACGCGGCCGCGCTCGTCCTCGGGATGCGCCCGGAGATCGTGCAGAACTGTCTGATCGCGTTCTTCACCGACCCCATCTACCGTGCCCGCGCCAAGCGTTGGGACGAGATCGCCTGCACGGTCGTCGCCCAGTTCCGGGCGGCCTGCTCGGAGCGGCCCGACGACGAGGGGTTCCGGGCGGTCGTCGAACAGGCCAAGGAGCTCAGCCCGGAGTTCGTGGAGCTGTGGGAGCGGCGCGACGTCCAGCCCGGCGGGCTGGTCCGCAAGGAGATGGAGCACCCGGTCGTCGGCGCGCTGCACGTCGAGTCGACCCAACTGCGCGTCCCGGCCCGCCCGGACCTGGTGATCGTGCTGCACACCCCGCTGCCGCACACGGACACCGCCGAGAAGCTGGAGTGGCTGACCTCCCCGGAGGGCCGGCGGGGGTCGATGTATCCGATCGCGGGGTGAGGCCCTGCGCGGGGGGCGGGCGGGCCGTCACGTAGGGTGCAGAAGTCACCACATGTCCTGTTTCTGCTCCCGTGGGGGGATAAGCATGCCCGTTTCCTTCTCTGTCTCCGCTTCCGCCAGACGCACCGCCGCCGTGGCCCTGGCCGCCTCGTCCCTGCTGTTCGCCGCAGCGTGCGGAGGTTCGGACGCCAAGAGCGACAAGCCTGCCGAGAAGGACGGCGCCAAGTCCACGGCATCCTCCGGTGCGGCCAAGTCGTCCGTCACCGAGGCTCAATTGAAGGCGGCCCTGCTGACCGAGAAGGACGTCCCGGCGGGCTGGAAGGCGGGCCCGAGCACCGGTGGCCTCACCTTCGGCAAGGCCACCAAGCCCGAGTGCCAGAAGCTCCTGGAGCTGATGCAGAGCGAGTCCGCCCCGATGGGTGCCGCCGCCCGGCAGACGAGCAACTTCGAATACGGCCTGCAGCAGGTCTTCGGCTTCGACGGCGACAAGGCCGCCGGGTACCTCAAGGGTTTCGAGGCGACCCTCGCCCAGTGTGCCGCCTTCACCGTCGACATGGAGGGCGAGAAGTACCCCGCCGCCGTCAAGCCGCTGACCGTGGACAAGGCGGGCGACGAGGCTCACGGCTACGAGCTGGTTCTGGACATGGGCCCGATCAAGATGGGCTTCCACAATTACGTGGTCCGCAAGGGCGGCGCTCTGAGCACGCTCTCGACGAAGGGCAAGCAGCCGGTCGGCCTCCCGGAGGCCGACTTCAAGACCGTCACCGCCACCGTCGCCAAGAAGCTGGACCAGGCGGTCAAGGGCTGAGCCCCCGCGGCCTCGGGGCCCGGCACTCCTTATGCTCGGGGCATGACTCAGAGCACCGAACTCGACCCCGAGGACCGCAAGATCATCACGCTCGCGCGCAGCGCCCGGGCCCGCAACGGCGTGGCCGAGGGCGCTGCCGTGCGCGACGAGACCGGCCGCACGTACGTCGCCGGGACGGTCGAGCTCGCCTCCCTGAAACTGTCCGCCCTCCAGACCGCGGTCGCCATGGCCGTGGCCAGCGGCGCGAAGTCCCTGGAGGCGGCGGCGGTGGTGACCGAGGCGTCCCGCCCCGCGGAGGCGGACCTGTCAGCAGTACGAGACCTGGGCGGCCCCGAGACCCCGGTACTGCTGGCGGGCCCGGACGGGGAAGTACGCGCCAGGGCCTGACCGAGCTGCTCGCGCAGTTCCCCGCGCCCCTGTAGACGTCAGGGCTGGGCTGTTCAGCGCCCCGAAGGGGCGCGGGGCTGTGACATGTGCGGCTCCGCCGCGATGGGGGTCCCCCTGTTCGAGCGGAGCCGGGAACTTGGGGGAGCGGCCGGCCACGTACGGCCCGCACCCGACGGCGAACCCATTGAGGGGCGCGGGGAACTGCGCAGAAACCCCGCCCCACCCGCCCCGTAAGAATCAAGGCGATGCCCCTTGCAATCCGGCGCGCCCCGCGCATCAATGGACGCACAGTCGATCCGACGGTCCGTCAGATTCGCGGGCGGTCGGCACGGGGTGCAGAGCCGCAGCCCCGCGCCGGAGTCGGATGCGCTCCCTCCGCGCAGTTGAAGCAGCCCCTGCAGAGCCATGCCCGCACGCCCGCGCACCCGTGCACGTGGGCCATCGGGGGCCGCTGCGCGGTCGTGTGCCGATGACGCGGCAGACGATCAACTCCCTGTAACGGGAAGGGGAATCATGCGTAAGAGCATCAGAAGGCCGGTCGCGCGGGCCGCACTCGCGGTGGGGGCGGTGGCCGTGGCGGGCCTCGCCTTCGCACCGGGCGCGGCCGCCGTCTCGCCGGGCTCGGCGACCGCCACGTACGACTGCGGAACCTGGGGCGGCGGCAGTGCCACGCTCACCGCCACCCAGAGCGGTACGGCCGCGACCATCACGCTGACCTCGGCCGTCACCACGCCGGTCGCCGTCGGCGCCAACCAGATCAGCGCGAACCTGACCCTCGCCAAGGGCGCCGGTGGCACCACGGTGTTCAGCGGCAAGGCCAACCCCGCCCTGAACGCGGGCGACCCGGTCACGATCGGCCCGCTGAACGGGACCGTCGCCTCCGGCGACAGCCTCGACTCGTACTTCGCCGGCACCGCCCTGTCGATGACGATCTTCGGGGTCTCGGTGAACTGCGATGCGACGACCTCGCAGGCGCCGGGCCCGTTCGTCTTCGACTGATCCGGGCACCGGAAACACCACGCACCACGCAGAACGAGCCGGTGCCGTCCCGGGCGGCGCCGGCTTTCGTGTGCCCTCGGCGCCCCCGTGCGACCACGCCCAAGTGGTGTGAAATGCCAGGATCTTGACAGTATCTGATGGGTCATCAGTTGCTGCGCCGGGATGGCATTGACTTCTTTTCGCGGCGAGCCGTCAATGGCCCCCTGCCGGCGCAGCCGAGCCGCGCTGTGCCACTTCAGGAAGGGGGGCAAGCCCATGTCGGAACGTCGAAGACGGCGTCTGGCCGCCGTATTGGGGGCGGTCGCACTCGCCGCCGGAACCGGCGTGCTCGCCGCACCCGCGAGCGCACTGGCCGCGACGCCCGTCGACTTCGCCACGCACTGCATCCCGCCGGCCATCGCCGGAATCCCGCCGATCGACGGCACCACGAACGCGACCGTCACCGTCGACAACGCGGCACCCAAGGTCGGCGACAAGGTCACCGTCACCTACACGGTGAACAAGCCCGCCGCCAGCAACCCCGTCGACATCGCCCTGCCCGCCGACATCATGACCCCGACCGGAAAGGTCGTCCTCGCGGGCGCCCAGACCGGCACCGTGGACGTGGCGGGCCCGAAGAAGAACGACCCGGTGCCCGGCAAGGGCGCCTTCCCGGCGTTCTCCATGAGCGGCAGCTTCACCGCCACCAAGGCCGGCGCGATCACCCTGTCGCCCGGCGACTACAACATCCACACCAGCTACATCATGGAGCTGGACACGCCCTGCACCGTGACCAACCCGCCCGCCCCCGTCTCCGAGACGGTCAACGCGACGGACGGCGGCGGACAGGTCAACCAGCGGACCATCACGGCCGCCCCGGCCTCGGGCAACGCCGGTGACCGCACGACGGTGACCGGGTCCAAGTTCACCCCCAACGCGGACATCACCGTCGCGGGCTGGAACGGCACCGCCACCACCGCCGACAAGATCACCTTCAAGTCGGACGCCAACGGCGGCTTCACCGCCCGGCCGGCGATCACGGACCCGGCGACCACCGGGATCGTGGCCTACGAAGGAGCGGCCTGGGACCCGGCGAACGGCGCGGGCCCGGTGGCGTACCACGTCAACAGCGGGCCGCCGCCGACCGGACCGAGCCAGAAGCTCAACGCGGCCGTCACCGCGGGCACGCTCGCGATGTCCCAGGCCGGTGACAGCGTGAATCTGGGCGCCGTCGACTTCGGCAAGGGCGGCGCCTCCACCGGCGATCTGAAGACGGTGACGGTCCAGGACTTCCGCGGCGGCCCCGCGGGCTGGTCCCTGACCGGCAAGGTCACCAACTTCACCGGCCCCGGCGGCTCCATCGACGCGGGCAAGCTCAGCTGGACCCCGGCCTGCGCCACCAAGCCCGGCTCCCCGTCCGTGTGTGCCGCGGGCTCGGCCGGCAGCGTGGGCAGCGCGGGCGCGACCCTCGCCTCCACCCCGAACGCGGCGCTCACCGGCGGCGAGTTCACCGTGGACGCGAAGCTCTCGCTGGACGTGCCGGCGTTCACCGCGCCCGGCGCCTACAGCGGCGTACTGACCCTCACCCTCACCTAACTCCACCACCCGTGGGCCGGACGCGCACCCGGCCGGCCCACCCGTCCCCGGGGGTCCCGCACCGTGCGCAAGCTGTCCGCACTCCTCCTGGCTGCCGTGCTCGCCCTGCTCGCCGCACCCGCGGCCCGCGCCGCCGACAACGGCAACTGGTCCGTCTTCCCCGCCTCCACGGGCAGCTCTCAGCGCCCGTACTTCTACCTCTCGGCCGACCCCGGAACCACCCTCGCCGACAAGGTGACCGTCACCAACAAGACGGCGGCGCCGCTGAGCTTCCGCCTCTACGGGGCGGACGCGTACAACACCGAGCGCGACGGCGGGTTCGCCGTGCGCACCGAGAAGGAGAAGCAGACCGGGGTGGGAGCCTGGGCGAAACCCGCCCAGAACACGGTCACCGTCCCCGCCCGGTCCTCGGTCACCGTGCCCTTCACGCTCGCCGTGCCGCCGGACGCCGAACCCGGCGACCACGTCGGCGCCCTGGTCGCGCTCGACGACCACGTCGCGCCGGGACAGGCCGCCGACGGCAAGGTCGCCGTCGGCATCCAGCAGGCCGTGGGCGCCCGCGTCTATCTGCGCGTCGGCGGCCCCACCGTCCCCGCCCTCGCCGTCGAGCGCGTCTCGCTCGCCCAGCACCGGCCGCTGGTCCCCGGCACCGGGGAGAGCCGCACCGACATCACGTACACCCTGCACAACCGCGGCAACGTCACCCTCGACCCGAAGGTCGACCTGAGCGCCACCGGACTTTTCGGCCGTACGCTGCTCAGCCGCGGCCTGACCAAAGTCCCCTCCGAACTGCTGCCCGGGCAGCAGGTCACACTCACCGAGGCATGGCACGGATCGCCCCAACTCGACTGGGGTGAGGTCAAGTTGACGGCCAGCGCCAAGGACGCGCGGGGCTCGGCGACGGCCTCCTTCCTGGCGCTGCCCTGGCTGGCCGGAGCAGTCCTCCTCGCCGCCGCCCTCGCCTTGGTCGCCCAGCGGATCGTGCGCCGTCGTATCGTGGCCCGGTCATGACACGTACGGCAGGTGAGGGGCAACCGTCATGCGGACGGGGCGCAGGGAAAAGCTGACGGGGTGCGCGGCGGTGCTGGTGGCACTGGCCACGCTCGCGGGATGCGGCGGCTCGGACGGCGCGGATTCGGAGAAAACCGCGTCGCCCGCCCAGGGTGCGGCGAAGGCCGCCGTCGGGGGCAAGCCGTTCACCCAGGCGCAGACCGACGCGGCCCTGCTCACCGCGCAGGACCTCGGCGCCGGCTGGGCCGAGGACGAGGACCCGGCGGACAGCCCCTCCGAGGACGTCAGCGGGGGCGACAACTCGGACGTCGGTGCCGAGGGCGGCACCGAGAGCGCCAACAGCGCGCAGTGCGACACGTACATGGAGACGTGGAACGGGCCCAAGGAGGGCCAGGACACGGCGAGTTCGACCCGCGACTACGCCAAGGACTCCGGCGCCGAGCACCTCACCTTCCGGGTCGTGGCGTACCCCTCCGCCGAGGAGGCGGCCAAGGCGGTCGCGGCCTCCCGCGCCCTGCCCGCCGCCTGCGACGGGGGCTCGCTCGACTTCAACTGGGGCGGGCCCGAGAAGAGCGAGGTCAAGGCGGAGAGTGTGGCGAAGCTGGGGGACGAGGCGGTGGGGATGCGGGTGACGGCGGCGCTCGCCTCGGTGCCGGGCACCGAGCTCCACATGCAGGTCCTGACGGTCCGCGAGGGGGCGAACGTCTCCACGGTCACCTTCGCCGCCCAGGCCCCGGCGGACCCGGCCCTGCTTCCCTCCTTGCTGGCCAAGGCCGCCGCCCGCCTCCACACCGTGACCCAGGGCGCAACGCCCCGACCCTGACCTTTTGCAGATGCCTGCCCCTTTTCGCCCCCCGATTCCGGCGGGCCGGGGCGTGGGGCCGGGCCCGCTCAGGGGCGGGAAACCGCAGGGCTGGGCGGCGGGGCCCCCGGGATCGGGGAGAATGGGCGGCATGAGCGCTCGTACCCCTGCCGCCGACACCGCCGCCGCCCCCACCCACCGGGCCGGCTTCGCCTGCTTCGTCGGCCGCCCCAACGCGGGCAAGTCCACCCTCACGAACGCTCTGGTCGGGCAGAAGGTGGCCATCACCTCCAACCGCCCGCAGACCACCCGGCACACCGTGCGCGGCATCGTGCACCGCCCGGACGCCCAGCTGATCCTGGTGGACACCCCCGGCCTCCACAAGCCGCGCACCCTGCTCGGCGAGCGCCTCAACGACGTGGTGCGCACCACCTGGGCCGAGGTCGACGTGATCGGCTTCTGTCTGCCCGCCGACCAGAAGCTCGGCCCCGGCGACAAGTTCATCGCCAAGGAACTCGCCGGGATCAAGAAGACCCCCAAGATCGCGATCATCACCAAGACCGACCTGGTCGACTCCAAGACGCTCGCAGAACAGCTCATCGCCGTCGACCAGCTCTCCAAGGAGCTCGGCTTCGAGTGGGCGCAGATCGTGCCGGTCTCGGCGGTCGGCGACAAGCAGGTCCAGCTCGTCGCGGACCTGATCATCCCGCTGCTTCCGGACAGCCCGCCGCTCTACCCCGAGGGCGACCTCACCGACGAGCCCGAGCAGGTCATGGTCGCCGAGCTGATCCGCGAGGCCGCCCTCGAAGGCGTACGGGACGAGCTGCCGCACTCCATCGCCGTCGTCGTGGAGGAAATGATTCCGCGCGAGGACAGGCCCGCCGACAAGCCGCTCCTGGACATCCACGCCAACGTCTACATCGAGCGCCCCAGTCAGAAGGGCATCATCATCGGCCCCAAGGGCAAGCGCCTCAAGGAGGTCGGCATGAAGTCCCGCAAGCACATCGAGGCCCTGCTCGGCACGCCGGTCTTCCTCGACCTCCACGTCAAGGTGGCCAAGGACTGGCAGCGCGACCCCAAGCAGCTCCGCAAGCTCGGGTTCTGATCCGGGAAACGACGCGGCCCCCGCCGGAACATCGTTCCGGCGGGGGCCGACGTACAGCCGCGTGGGGTTACGACACCTTCGGTGCGCAGCGCATGCCGATGTAGCAGACGCCCGTGCCGTCCTGGAGTTCGGAGAAGACCACCGGCATCCAGTCCGCGCTGTACGCGCCGGAGCCCGCGCCCGCGAACACCTTGTCCGTGACCGCGACGAGGTCCATCTCCAGCGGCGGCGAGAAGTCCTTCATGCCGCCGACGAACTCGTACACCAGGTGCGGCTTGCCGTCCTCCTTCTCGGAGACGGTGATGAGGACGCCCTCGCGCTCGTACGTGCCGGTGAGCGGCGCGAAGTCCACCTCGACCGGCTCGGCCGGCGGCTCGAACGGCGCGGGCATCTCGACCCCGGCCAGCTCGCCGAGGAGTTCGGCGAAGAGCTCCTCGTAGAGGCGGCGCGCGTCGCCGCCGTTGGTGAGCAGGACGAGGGCGACGCCCGCGCTCGGCACCACGCGCAGGAAGCCGTACTGGCCGATGGAGGCGCCGTCGTGGCCGAAGCCCGTGATGCCGTTCCAGTCGTAGAGGGTCCAGCCCAGGCCCCAGCCGTCCGCGTGGACGGTCCACTTGTCGGGGGAGTCGACCTCGCGGGTCTGCATCGCGATGACGCTGCCCGGGGTGAGCAGCCGGGTCCCGTCGGGGGCGGTGCCGCCCGCGAGGTGCATCTGCGCGAGCCGGGCCACGTCGCCGGCGGTGGCGAGCACCCGGCCGTACGGGCCCGCCGAACGCGGCATGAGGTCCCAGGCCGGAGCCGGCGCCGGGTCCTGGCCGTACTCGCCGAGGTGGCCCATCGCGGCCCGGAACTGGAGCGCCTCCTCGGGCAGCGTCATCGTGCTGGTCACGCCGAGCGGGGCGAGCAGCAGGTCCTTGAGCGCCTGGTCCCAGGTCGAGCCGGTGATCACCTCGATCATGCGGCCGAGCACATTGAAGCCGAGGCTGCTGTAGGAGCAGGCGCTGCCGGACGGGCAGTCGAGGGCGACCCCCTTGGCGGCGTCGACGTACAACTCCAAGCAGTCGTCACCGCGCCCTGAGTCGAAGGTGAAGTCGCAGGTCAGGCCGCTCGTGTGGGAGAGGAGCCGGCGGGGCGTGATGGTCCGGCTCGCCTCCTCGTCGGCGACGGTGAAGTCCGGGAGCACCGCGCGGACCGGTGCGTCCAGGTCCAGCTTCCCGGCGTCGACGAGCTGCATGGCCAAGGTCGCGGTGTACGTCTTGGCGAGGGAGCCGAGCTGGAAGATCGAGTCGGTGGTGGCCTCCACGCCGGTGCCGGTGTGCAGCACCCCGCTCGCCAGCTCGTGGACCTTGTCGTGGGTGAGCACGGCGAGGGAGGCGCCGGGCACGTGGTGGGTCTGGCGCAGCCGGTCGAGCTTGGCCTGCCACTGGTCGAGGTAGAGGCGCTCGCCGCCTGAGTCGCTGGCGCCCCACTCGCCCTCGGCCCGCCAGTTCCCCCGCTCGTCCCAGCTCACGTTCTTCGACATTGCTTTCCCTCCAAGAATGCGTACAACGTGCTCCCGCTGCGAACACTGTACGCAGGTGGTTAGGTGTGCGCAAGGGCGCACACTGTACGCACCCCGCGTGAGGCCGCCCCGGCGGGGCACGACGGGGCGGGCGGCCCAGACGGCCCGGTGAAAGCGGGTGGTCCTCCCGTTTTCGATCCCATCGGGATCAAACTCAACCATGGCAAGTCGCGTCTGCCGAAGGGAGGTTGAGCAGTTGAACACCCGATGGCCGGAATCTGCCATTCCATGGCGGCCGGCTCCCCGGAACATCCGGGAACCGCGCCGCTCGCGGCCAGGTCCCGGCGTGCGGGGCGGCCGGAATCAGTCGAACGGTTTCCAGTCGCCCTCAACAGCCGTCACACGTCGGCCGGTTCGGCGATCAGGGCCGTGCCCGCCGGGCGGAACCCCAGGGTCGCGTACATCCGGGCCACGTCCGCGTCGCCCGCCGACAGGAACACCGTCGTCGCCCCCTGCGCCCGCGCGTCCGCGACAAGCGCCGCGGTGACCGCGCGCCCGAGGCCCCGGCGCCGCGCGGCGGGCAGCGTGCCCACCCCGACGATCTCGGTGACCGGGCCCACCGGGTTGTGCATCCCGGAACACAGCGGAAGGCCGTCCTCGATCGCCGCCGCCATCGCGCTGTGGCCCGCCCGGAGCCGCTCGGCGACCTGCCCGGCCCGGCCGTCGCCCGCGCGGGCGGTGATCTCGGCGGCCAGCTCGGCCGGGCCCGCCGGGCCGACTCCCGTACCGGGCGCGGCGAAGGCGAGGTGGGGCACGACCAGGGCCGCGTGCAGCAGCGGATCGTCCGGACCCAGCACGCGGACCAGCGGGTGCGGCTCGGCGGCCGGCGACTCGGGGTCCAGCACCATCAGCGGGTGCTCGTGCACCGCGAGGCCCGACTCCTCGACCGCCGCGCGCAGCCCGGGGCTCACCTCGGCGACCCACTCGAAGGCCTCGGGCGCACCGAGCTCGCGCTGGCGGGCCCGTACCCTGTCGACATCGGCGGCCGTCACCGGCCCGGCGTGGCCGAGGGTGGGCCGCGCGTAGAAGGGCCAGCCCGCGCCCCCGCGGACGAAGAGGGTCAGCGGACCGAAGTCCTCGGCGCGGGCCGAACTCCTGGGCGCCGCATCGTAGTAGCGCTCAAGATCATCCAACTGGGTGTGGGCAGGCAGGCTCATGGTGCGCATCAAAGCAGCCGCCCGGCCGGCCCGCACCCGGGTTTCGGCGCCGCCTACGCGCCTTCCTTCAACACCCGTGCGATCAGGGTGCGTTGGGCCTCGGTCAGGCGCGGATCGGCGCAGTGCACCGTGCGGCCGTCCACGGTGATCTCGTAGTGGAAGCCGTCCGGCACGCCGACCGACGGCTCGGCGTGGCCCTCGTCGAGCGCCGCCTTCGCCAGGGCGTGCCACTCGGCGGCATCGGGCCGGCCCGAGGTGTCGATCTCGGCCCGGCGCTCGATGCCGGCGAATCCTCCTGTGCGGGAAACCTGGATACGCATGGCCTCTGTCTAGCAGCCCCGCTCGGTCGCGTCAGCGCGTATGCGTCAGGCGGGCGGAATCCCGACCTGCGACCAGGCCTTCTGCACCGCCTGGTATTCCGCGCCCTCGCCGTAGCGGGCCCTGGCCGCGGCCACCGTGAGCTTCGCGAAGTCCTTGAACATCGCCTGGGTGCCGAGGTGCCCGCCGGTGAGCACGTCGTACCAGATCTGCCCGGCGCGCTCCCAGGCCTTGCCGCCGAGCTCGTCGGCGAGCAGGTAGAAGGCGTGGTTGGGGATGCCCGAGTTGATGTGCACACCGCCGTTGTCGCGGCCGGTGGTCACGTAGTGGTCCATCGTGGCGGGCTGCGGGTCCTTGCCGAGCACCGGGTCGTCGTACGCCGTCCCCGGGGCCTTCATCGAGCGCAGTGCGTCGCCGTGGACGCCGGGCGCGAGCAGACCCGCGCCGATGAGCCAGTCGGCCTGGTGGGCGTCCTGGTCGAGGGAGTACTGCTTGACCAGCGAGCCGAACACGTCCGACATGGACTCGTTCAGGGCGCCCGGCTGGCCGAAGTAGGTGAGGTTCGCGGTGTGCTGGGTGACGCCGTGGGTCAGCTCGTGGCCGATGACGTCGACGGGCAGCGTGAAGTCCAGGAAGATCTGGCCGTCACCGTCGCCGAACACCATCTGGGTGCCGTTCCAGAAGGCGTTGTTGTAGCTGTGGTCGAAGTGGACCGTCGCGTCGAGCGGCATCCCGTTGCCGTCGATCGAATGCCGCTGGTACGCCTTCAGGTACAGCTCGAAGGTCGCGCCGAGCCCCGCGTAGGCGCGGTTCACGGTCGCGTCCTGGACGGGCGCCTGGCCCTCGCCGCGGACCTTGTGGCCGGGCAGGGCGGTGGTGTGCTGGGCGTCGTAGACGGTGCGCTGCGGCTGGCCGGCGCCCCCGCCCGCGGGCGGGGCGACCGGCTCGGCGCCGAGGACGGTGGTCAGCCGGCGTTCGGTGCGCTGGGCGGCGTCCGCGATGAAGGTCCGGCGGGCGATGCGCGCGAGCGCGGGGTCCTCGGCCTCGATGAGCCGGTCGAAGACGTGGGGCGGAATGATGGTGCAGAAAACCGGGTTGGTGGTGGCGTCCATGCCGGGCAATGTGGCACTGGGTCATGGGGCTGTCACTAGTCGCCACCATGATTGTGAAGCGTGCTTTCTCTACGACACTTCCCGGCCATTCGCGCCCACGAGATGCTGACGACCTCAGGCGGACGAGGCATACGTCACCTTTTGTCCGATTCGGTTTCGGTGTCCCGCATACTGATACGGGACCGGCGCTCGCGCCGTCCCTCGGCTAGGCTGCGGCATCATGCGTATCGGGCTGCTTCTCCTTAGCTGCCGCGGCGAGGGCCTGTAGTCGTAGGCCGACCCCCTCCCCGCGGGATCTGGTGTTGCGCTCGACAGTCGGCCTCCCCCGAGCTCTTAAGGAGCAGGGGGGACCCCCATCTCTCGCAGAGATCATGAGGAGCCGCACGCCATGTCCCAGCCCGTTGGTCGCCCGACCCCCGTCACCAACGCCACCCAGGCGCAGAAGCCGTCCGGGATGCCGATCCACAAGTACGGTCAGTACGACGCCGTGGACATCCCCGACCGCACCTGGCCGAACGGCCGGATCACCAAGGCCCCGCGCTGGCTGTCGACCGACCTGCGGGACGGCAACCAGGCACTGATCGACCCGATGAGCCCGGCCCGCAAGCGCGAGATGTTCGACCTGCTGGTGCGCATGGGCTACAAGGAGATCGAGGTCGGCTTCCCCTCCTCCGGCGAGACCGACTTCAACTTCGTACGCTCCATCATCGAAGAGGGTGCGATCCCCGAGGACGTGACGATCTCCGTCCTGACCCAGGCCCGCGAAGAGCTGATCGAGCGCACCGTGGAGTCCCTGCGCGGCGCCCACCGCGCCACCGTGCACCTGTACAACGCGACCGCCCCCACCTTCCGCCGGGTCGTCTTCCGCGGCACCAAGGAGCAGGTCAAGCAGATCGCGGTGGACGGCACGCGGCTGGTCATGGAGTACGCGGACAAGATCCTGGGCGACGAGACGATCTTCGGCTACCAGTACTCGCCGGAGATCTTCACGGACACCGAGCTGGACTTCGCGCTGGAGGTCTGCGAGGCGGTGTGCGACGTCTGGCAGCCCGAGGAGGGCCGCGAGATCATCCTCAACCTGCCCGCCACGGTGGAGCGTTCCACCCCCTCGACGCACGCGGACCGCTTCGAGTGGATGAGCCGCAACCTGTCGCGCCGCGAGTACGTGTGCCTGTCCGTGCACCCCCACAACGACCGCGGCACGGCGGTCGCGGCGGCCGAGCTGGCGATCATGGCCGGCGCCGACCGCATCGAGGGCTGCCTGTTCGGCCAGGGCGAGCGCACCGGCAACGTCGACCTGGTGACCCTGGGCATGAACCTGTTCAGCCAGGGCGTGGACCCGCAGATCGACTTCTCCCAGATCGACGAGATCCGCCGCACCTCCGAGTACTGCAACCAGATGGAGATCCACCCGCGCCACCCCTACGCGGGCGACCTGGTCTACACCGCCTTCTCCGGCTCCCACCAGGACGCCATCAAGAAGGGCTTCGACGCGATGGAGGCCGACGCGGCCGCCGCGGGCAGGACGGTGGACGAGATCGAGTGGGCGGTTCCGTACCTGCCCATCGACCCGAAGGACGTCGGCCGCTCGTACGAGGCCGTCATCCGGGTCAACTCGCAGTCCGGCAAGGGCGGCATCGCCTACGTCCTGAAGAACGACCACAAGCTGGACCTGCCGCGCCGGATGCAGATCGAGTTCTCGAAGATCATCCAGCAGAAGACGGACTCCGAGGGCGGCGAGGTCACTCCGACCGCGATCTGGTCGGTCTTCCAGGACGAGTACCTGCCCAACCCCGAGAACCCGTGGGGCCGCATCCAGCTGCGCTCCGGCCAGACGACGACGGACAAGGACGGCCGCGACACCCTGACCGTCGAGGCGGTCGTCGACGGCCGGGACACGGTCCTGACCGGCACCGGCAACGGCCCGATCTCGGCCTTCTTCGAGGCGCTGGCCACGACGGGCGTCGACGCGCGGCTGCTGGACTACCAGGAGCACACGATGAGCGAGGGCGCGTCCGCGCAGGCCGCGTCGTACATCGAGTGCGCGATCGACGGGGTCGTGCTGTGGGGTATCGGCATCGACGCGAACACGACGCGGGCGTCGCTGAAGGCGGTCATCTCGGCGGTCAACCGCGCGTCCCGCTGACCGCGGACGGCGGGGGTGCGCCGGGGCTCCGCCCCGGACCCCGTCGAGCCCCCCGGCCCCACCCCTTCCCGCTGTGACACCCTGCGGCTCCGCCGCGTGGCCTCCGGGGGCGGGTGGGGCGGAGTGTGTGCGGTTCTTCGGCTGCGGACCGTGCGTGGTTGCCCGCGCCCACGCGGCGGAGCCGCCAATGTCGCAGCCCCGCGCCCCCAGCGGCATCGACCCGACCGGCACCGGCGTCCCCGGCCCGTCATGGGGGTCCCTCCCCGGCCCATGAGGCCTTGGGGGAGATCGAGGACGAGCGCCGCTCAGGCGCGAACGGGGTGCAGGGGGGCGGAGCCCCCGCCGGGGGCCGGGGCGGAGCTCCGGGGACCTCCTTTTTCGACCTCGCCCCCGGAGGGTTCCGGGAAGGGGCGGGGTGGGGGAGAGTCGCCCGCGGGGCCGCCCTGAGCTGAGGGTTTGGGCGGGCCCACGCCGCTCACCCCCGCGACGGCAACGGCACCTTTCCGCCATCCACCGACCTCTCCTCCTTCCGGGGTGCTGACGCCGCATCATGGATGTGGCTAACATCACGTCAACGCGGCAACGTTGCCGGAGCGTTACGGAGGTGCGCGGTGCGGCCAGCACGGGGACAGAACGGTACGAACCCGACCGGGACGCCCGGTCCCCGCCTCCGGCCCCGCCTCTGGTCAGTCCGCATCCTGTGGCACACCGTGGGAGACGGCGAGTTCTTCTGCCCCGACTGCGGCGGCGACCGGAACTACCAGCGCCGCACCGGCCGCAGACGCCTCACGGTGCTCGGCGTCCCGCTCGCCACCCGCGGCACCGCCGGTCCGGTGGTCGAATGCGCCGCCTGCCAGGGCCACTTCGGGACGGAAGTCCTGGACCACCCCACCACGACCCGCTTCTCCGCGATGCTCCGCGACGCCGTGCACACCGTCGCCCTCGCCGTCCTCGCGGCGGGCGGCACTTCGTCCCGTACGGTCACCACGACCGCCGTCGCCACCGTCCGGGCGGCCGGGTTCGACGACTGCACCGAGGACCAGCTCGTCGCCCTCATCGAGGCCCTGGCGGCGGACACCGGCCGGTTCCTCGCCGACCCGGTCGACGACACCGACCCCTGCGGCGCGGCCCTCGCGATCGAGCTCCACGAGGCCCTCGAACCGCTGGCCCCGCACCTCGCCCCCGCCGGCCGCGAGTCCATCCTGTTGCAGGGGGCCCGGATCGCGCTCGCGGACGGCCCGTACAGCGCGGCCGAACGCGAGGTGCTCAGCACGGTCGGCGGCGCGCTCTCGCTCTGCGCGGACGACACCGCCCGGCTGCTCGCGGCCGCCCGCACACCCTCGTAAGAGCTAATTCTTGATCTTGTACTCGCAGATCTTGTCCGAGGCGCCGTTCTGGTTGTCCGCGACCTGCTTGCCGTCGACCTTGATGGTGCAGGGCGCGGCCTGAAGCATGCCGTCCGCGCGCTTCACGGAGCCCGGCACCACCGACACCGTGACGCCGACGTCGAGCTCCGCGTCCTCCAGCGTCACGGTCTCGGTCTTCGTCCAGGGCAGCGTCACCTGCTCGAAGTGGTTGGTGTTGCCGATCCACATCACCTGCGACCTGCCCGTGCCGCCCACCTCGAAGACGACCTGGTGCGGCGCGCCCTTGCGGTCCGGCGCCGAGCCCTTCGCGCTGCCGCCCGCCGAGGCGCTCGGCTTCGCGTCGCCCGCCTTGGCCGCGCCCCCGTCCTTCTTCTCGCTCCCGCACCCGGTGAGCAGCGCGGCCGCCGCGAGCAGGGTGATGGCGAGGGTGGCTGTCTTGCGCATGTGCGTACGTCCCCGTTGTCGTGCTGATCGGTACTGGTCCCGCACAAGACCGTAGATCATGCCCCCGGATGCCCGGACACCGCCCGAGGGCGGCACACGACAGCGCGCCAATCCCCGTACGGCAATGCATTGTCGGGTATCCGGAACATCCTGAACATTCGCGCGAAGAAACCTCTCTTTACGAGCTGCGCGGCCGATCCCCAGCGGAAACATCCCCTTACTGCTTGCGAATTTCCTGTTCGAAATCGCCGGTGGGTCAACGGATATCCGGACAGCGGGACGTGAGCCCGTCCGTGGCTCCCTGCCCGGCTCCGGCCTGCTCTCCACCTCCCGTGCCGCATCTCCGTAACGGAAGAAAACGCGGTGGCGGAATCGGTCGCGGGTGAATTGCAGGATGTGCGCGCCCGGTCCGGAATTATGCGGCGATTGCTCCTGCTCGATCCGATGTGGTGACCGAACGAAAAACTGGGATCATGGAGCGGCCGGGGCCGCCCGGCACCCGATACTGCCCGTGGACCCAAGTTCCGTACTGCCGGAGGGAAACCCATGACCGCAGTCCCGCCCGTGGGTTCGTACGTCGTCGACACCGGGAGCGGAAGACTGGGCCAGGTGATGGGGCGCGAGGGGCCCTACCTCCAACTGCGGCCGTTCGGCGGCGGGCGCGAGTGGGACTGCCTGCCGGAGGCCGCCCGGGCCGCGACCACCACGGAGCGGCTCAGAGCGGCCACGGCGTACGCGAACGCGCGCAGCCGGGGCGAGGTGCCGTGAGCCACGCCTGCCGGTCAGGGGCCGCATTACTCCCGGGGGAGTAACGGAGGCGGCCCGGACGCCCCCGGAAGTACGGATGATCTCGGTCGTCGGCGTGACGAAAGAGCCCCCCGCGGGCCCGACGCTGGAAACACCGGGCAGGCCACGAGGGTCTTCCGGATGCCAGCCGGAGGGGGACCCGCCATGGGGTCGACGAGATCAGCACCAACGAGGTCGGTATCAGTGGGATCGGTGCCGACCGGGGGATCAACTGCCCGGAAACGGCGGGCAGTTCCCTGGGGCGTGCTCGCCCTGTGGGTGATCGTGCTCGCCGTCGCCGGGTCGTTCGCGGGCAGGCTCGGGGACGTACAGCGCGACCAGACCGCCGACTATCTGCCGGCCGGCGCCGACTCCACCCAGGTCGCCAAGCTCCAGGACAAGCTGCCCGGCGGCGAGATCACCAGCCTCGTGCTCGTCTACCACCGCGACGGCGGTCTCACGGCCGCCGACCGGAACGCCGCCGCGGAGCAGCTCGCCGAGATCACCGTCCCGCCCGGCACCGAAGCCGCCAAGTCGCCCGCCGAGCTTGCCGCGGCCGACGACCCCAAGGACTTCGCGGCCGTCCAGCACGGCCCCGGCGTGACGTCCAAGGACGGCGCCACCCTCATGTACGCGGTGTCCACGGCCGCACCCGCCAAGGACGACGACGCGAAGAAGGCCTTCGTCGACGACGTACGCGCCCGCGCCGCCGACACCGACGGCATGACCGTCCGGGTCGGCGGGGACGGCGCCCTCGCGGTCGACGCGCGCGGCGTGTTCGGCTCCCTCGACGGGACGCTGATGCTGGCCACCGGCCTGGTGGTCGCGCTGCTCCTCGTCCTCACCTACCGCAGCCCCGTGCTGTGGCTGGTGCCGCTGGTCGTCGTCGGCGCGGGCGCGGTCTGCGCCCGGGCCGCCGTGTACGGCCTCGCCACCTGGTCCGGGATCACGGTGACCAGCCAGAGCGCCGGCATCATGACCGTCCTCGTCTTCGGCGCGGGCACCGACTACGCGCTCCTCCTCGTCGCCCGCTACCGCGACGAACTGCGCCGCAACCCCCTCCCGTACGACGCGATGCGCGCCGCCCTGCGCGGTTGCGGGCCCGCCCTGCTCGCCTCGTCCGGCACGGTCGTGGCCGGTCTGGTCTGCCTGCTCGCCGCCGACCTCAACAACATCAGGGGGCTCGGCCCGGTCGGCGCGATCGGGGTGCTGTGCGCGCTCGCCGCGATGCTCACCCTGCTGCCCGCCATCCTGGTCCTGCTCGGACGGCGGGTGTTCTGGCCGCTGATCCCGGCGTACGGAAGCGAACCCAGGCGGCGCCGCCGCGACCTGTTCGCCGCGATGGGCAGCTCGGCGGGCAAGCGGCCGACTGCCGTACTGCTCACGGGAGTTGTCCTCCTCGGCGCCCTCGCGCTCGGCGCGTTCCACCTGCCCGGCGCGCTCAAGCAGGAGGACAGCTACACCACCAAGCCCGAGTCGACCCTCGCCATGGGCACGCTCGCCACCGCCTTCCCGGACCGCAGCAGCCGGCCCATCGAGGTCATGACCCCGACCGGCCAGGCGGACCGCACGCTCGCCGCCGCCCGGTCCGTCGAAGGCGTCGCGAGCGCCGAACGGGGCCGCAGCGGCGGCGGCTGGACCGAGATCGCCGTCACCGCGAAGGCCGCCCCCGAATCGGCGGACGAGAGCGCCACCATCGGACGGCTGCGAGCCCACCTCACCGGCGCGCACGTCGGCGGAGCCAGCGCCCAGGCCCTCGACCTCGCCGACACCAACTCCCACGACCGGCTGATCGTCATCCCCCTCGTCCTCGCCTCCGTCCTGCTCGTCCTCGCCCTGCTCCTGCGCAGCCTCGTCGCCCCGCTGCTGCTCGTCGCCGCCGTCGTCGCGGTGTGGGGAGCGGCCATGGGCATCGGCGGCCTGGTCTTCGGGCCGGTCCTCGGCTTCTCCGGCCTCGACCCCGGCCTTCCCCTGCTGACCTTCGTGTTCCTGGTCGCCCTCGGCGTCGACTACGGCATCTTCCTCATGCACCGCACCCGCGAGGAGACCCTGCGCGGAGCCGGGCCGCGTGAGGCCGCGCTGACCGCCCTGCGCACCACCGGCGGCGTGATCGCCTCGGCGGGCACGGTGCTCGCCGCCACGTTCGCGGTGCTCGCCTCGCTGCCGCTCGTGATGTTCGTCGAAATGGGCACGATCATCGCGGTCGGGGTGCTCCTGGACACCTTCCTGGTGCGCACCTACCTGGTGACCAGCGCCAACCTGCTGCTCGCCCGCAGGGTCTGGTGGCCGGGCAGCCTCTCCCACACCCCGCAACCGGCCGCCGGACCGTCCTCGGCACTGGTCGGCGGCCCGCGGTGAGGACGAGGATGGCAGGGTGGCTGACGTGAACACACTGACGGGCCCGAGCCTCGGGGAGCGGGTGACGGCGCTGCTGCACCGCGAACCCGGCGACAGCGCGCACCCGCTGCGGGCCGACACGGCGCTCGCCGCCGGGGCCGGGCTGCTGGGCGCGGCCATCGCCTACGCCGACACCGCGCTGCGGCCCGACGCCCTCGGCTGGGCCCTGCTCGCGGGGGCCGCGCTCGCCCTGACCGGGCGACGCAGCCACCCGGTCGCGGCCCTCGCGGTGGTCGTGGCCTGCATCGCCCCGTACCAACTGCTCGACAACGCCCACATGGGGGCCATGCCGATCGCGATGACCGCGCTGTACACGGTCGCCGTGACCGGCACGGTCCGCCGGACCGTGACCGCCGGCGTCTGCGTCGTGGGCATGGCCGTCACCGGCATGTCGTTCAACGGGGTCCACCGGGCCTTCGACGTGTTCCGCACCTCCGGCTGGCTGGTGGCCGCCCTCGTCTTCGGGGTCGCCCTGCGCAACTCCCGTGCCTACGTCGCCGAACAGCGGGCCGTCGCCGCCCGCGAGACCGAGCGCAAACTCACCGAGGAACGCCTGCGCATCGCCCGCGACCTGCACGACCTGCTCGCCCACAGCATCACCCTGATCGGCGTGCGCACCTCGGTCGCCGCGCACGTCCTGACCGCGTCCCCCGAGCGGCTCGACCGGGCGGCGGTGGCGGCCGCCCTCGACTCCATCGCCGACACCTGCCGCGAGGCCCGCGCCGAACTGCGCACCACCCTGACCGTGCTGCGCGCCGACGAGCACGGGCCGCTGCCCGACCTCGACGGGCTCGCCGACCTGGCCCGCAGCGCGCAGGCCGAGCTGACCGTGGAGGCCGACGGCGTGCACGTGCCGCCCGCCGTGGGCGCAGCGGCCTACCGCATCGTCCAGGAGTCGCTGACCAACGCGGTACGGCACGCGGGCCCCGACGCCACCGCCCGGGTCCGCGTCGAGGCGGCGGGCGCACTGCTCCGCGTCACCGTCACCGACGACGGCCGGGGCGGCGCCGCCGAGGGCTCCGGCTTCGGAATCGTAGGAATGCAGGAGCGGGCCCGCAGCGTGGGCGGCACCCTGGAGGCGGGCCCGCGCGCGGGCGGCGGCTTCCGGGTGACGGCGGACCTTCCGCTGGCGGCACGCCCGTTGAAGGCCACCGCGTGAGCGTCCAGGACTTCCCGGCCTTCCGCACCTTCCGGGCTTTGCGGGCCGCGCCGAACCCTCCCCTCGTACTGCCGCGTTCCTTGGAGGCAACCGCATGACAGCTGCTGTGCCGGACGGCGGCAGCATCCGGGTGGTGCTCGCCGACGACCAGACCCTGGTCCGGTCGGCCTTCGCGATGCTCGTCGAGTCGGCCCCCGACATGACCGTCGTCGGCCAGGCGGGCACCGGAGCGGAAGCCGTCGGCCTCGCCCACTCGGCGCGGGCCGACGTGGTCGTCATGGACCTGCGGATGCCGGGCACGGACGGCATCGAGGCGACCCGCCTGATCGCCGCATCCGAGGACCTCGCCGGGGTGAAGGTGCTGGTCCTGACGACGTACGACACCGACGAGAACGTCCTGGAGGCGCTGCGGGCAGGCGCCTCCGGCTTCCTGGTGAAGGACACCCGCCCCGCCGAACTCCTGGACGCCATCCGCACGGTGGCGGCCGGCGACGCGCTGCTCTCGCCGGGACCGACGGCGAGCCTGATAGCCCGGGTGCTGCGAGCACCCCGCCCGGCGGCAGGCAACGGCCCCGGCGCCCTGACCGCCCTCTCCTCCCGGGAACGCGAGGTCCTGACGCTGGTCGCCCGGGGCCTCAACAACACGGAGATCGCGGACGCGCTGGCCCTGAGCCCGCTGACCGCGAAGACCCATGTCAGCCGGATCATGGGGAAATCCGGGGTACGGGACCGGGCCCAGCTGGTGATCCTGGCGTACGAGTCGGGGCTTGTGGTGCCGGGCGGGTGAGGCCGGCGGGGCTCGGCCCTGCCCGGGGTCGGTCGGTCCCGTAGGCCTGGACCGGGGCTCAGCCCTGGCCCGGCCCGTCGGTCCCGTCGGCCGGCTTGATCAGGGAGTCCTCGGCGGGCCGGGTCTTGGAGGCGCCCTTGGCGGGGTCGGAGGCGGCCGGGAGCGGGGCGAGCTCGCTGCCGTTCCAGCGCAGGGTGGTGTCGGACTCGCGGTTGCGGCCGCCCGCGGGCTCGGTGACGACGAGATCGGTGCCGAGCGTGGCGGCGCTCGTACCGGGCCGCCCGGCGTATTCGAGGACGGCGTGGGCCTGCTCGCCCACCGCGGTGTAGACCCAGAGGATGGTGCGGCCCAAGTCGTCGTAGGCGAGCACGAGTTCGCGCTTCCCGTCACCGGTGAGATCGGCGTACGCGGGCGCCCGCAGCCGGCAGGACGAGCCGTCGGGGCACTCCTTGAGGCCGCTCTGCACCGCACGGTCGGTCGCCGGATCGGCGGCGAGGAGCCGTACGCCGTCGACCCGCGCGAGATCCCCGTCCGGCACCGTGACCCCCGGCACGGGCCCGCGCGCGTGGAAACCCTGACCGGGCTTGGCGGGCGCCGCGGCGGCGGTGTGGTCGGGCCACAGCGGGGAGGCGGTCACCGAAGCGGACGACGTGGCCGCCGGCCCGTCGTCCCGCACGCCCTCGCCCGCCGAACACCCCGCGAGCGCCAGCACGGCGAACGCGCAGACCGCCGTGCGGGCACGGCGAGCGGTCGTGGGCAGCGGCATTCCGGTCCGTTCGGGTGGGAGGAAGAACTCAGGTCACAGGAGAAGAGCCCCCTGCTGGCGCAATGGTGCCCCATCGCCCTGTGCAAACACCGTGAACCGGACCGGGTCCGGGCATCCCGGCGCGCCCGGACCGCTTGAGGGGCCTGGGGAGAGCGCACCCGGGGTGATCCGTGCCACGTCGCCCGGACGGGGTCGCGGTTCCTCCGCAGGCGACCCCGGCGACCCTGCCCCTGCGGGCCGTGGGTGGCCGGTCGCGCAGTTCCCCGCGCCCCTGGCAGCATCCATCCTGGCCGGCATCGGCGTCTTCAGCCCGTCATGGGGGTACCCCCTGGCCCTTAAGGCCTTGGGGGAGTTTGAGGACGAGCGCCCTTCAGGCGCGAACGGGGTCCGGGGCGGAGCCCCAGGGTCCTTCACCCCCCGGAGGCCACGCGGCGGAGCCGCAGGATGTCACAGCGGGAAGGGGCGGGGTGGGGGACTCGCCCCGTGCAGGACAATGGCCACATGAGTCTGTTCCGTGATGACGGCATCGTGCTGCGCACCCAGAAGCTCGGGGAAGCCGACCGCATCATCACGCTGCTCACCCGCAACCACGGCCGGGTGCGGGCCGTGGCCCGCGGGGTGCGGCGGACCAANGGGTGCGGGCCGTGGCCCGCGGGGTGCGGCGGACCAAGTCCAAGTTCGGGGCACGGCTCGAACCGTTCAGCCACGTCGACGTGCAGTTCTTCGCGCGCGGCAGCGAACTCGTCGGCCGCGGACTCCCCTTGTGCACCCAGAGTGAAACCATCGCTCCGTACGGTGGCGGCATCGTCACCGACTACGCCCGGTACACCGCCGGCACCGCCATGCTGGAGACGGCGGAACGGTTCACCGACAACGAGGGCGAGCCGGCCGTGCAGCAGTACCTGCTCCTGGTCGGCGGGCTGCGCACGCTCGCCCGCGGCGAGCACGCCCCGCACCTCATCCTGGACGCCTTCCTGCTGCGCTCGCTCGCCGTGAACGGATACGCCCCGAGTTTCGAGGATTGCGCGAAATGCGGCATGCACGGCCCCAACCGGTTCTTCTCCGTCGCGGGCGGCGGCGTCATATGCGGTGACTGCCGCGTACCCGGCAGCGTCGTACCCTCTGCGGAGGCCATCGGACTGCTCAGCGCGCTGCTCACGGGGGACTGGGAGACGGCGGACGCGAGCGAGCCGAGGCATGTGCGGGAGGGCAGCGGGCTCGTATCGGCCTATCTGCACTGGCACTTGGAGCGCGGCCTGCGCTCCCTGCGGTACGTAGAGAAGAACTGAGCATCTAGGGAGAGAGCTCCACATGGCAGTACGCGGAATCCTGGGCGGGCGGTCGCGGCGCGATTACAAGACCCCCGAGCCGCACCCCTCGGGCGCGGTGCCGCCGAAGATCCCGGCGGAGCTGGTGCCCAACCACGTCGCCTGCGTCATGGACGGCAACGGCCGCTGGGCCAAGGAGCGCGGCCTGCCCCGCACCGAGGGCCACAAGGTCGGCGAGGGCGTCGTCCTGGACGTCCTCAAGGGCTGCCTGGAGATGGGCGTCAAGAACCTCTCCCTGTACGCCTTCTCGACCGAGAACTGGAAGCGCTCGCCCGAAGAGGTCCGCTTCCTGATGAACTTCAACCGCGACGTCATCCGGCGCCGCCGCGACGAGATGAACGAGCTCGGCATCCGCATCCGCTGGGTCGGCCGCATGCCCAAGATGTGGAAGTCCGTCGTCCAGGAGCTCCAGGTCGCCCAGGAGCAGACCGTCGACAACGACGCCATGACGCTGTACTTCTGCGTCAACTACGGCGGGCGGGCCGAGGTCGCCGACGCCGCGCAGGCCATCGCGCGCGACGTCGCCGCCGGCAAGCTCGACCCGTCGAAGGTCAACGAGAAGACCTTCGCCAAGTACCTGTACTACCCCGACATGCCGGACGTCGACCTGTTCCTGCGCCCCAGTGGCGAGCAGCGCACCTCCAACTACCTGATCTGGCAGTCCAGTTACGCCGAGATGGTGTTCCAGGACGTGCTGTGGCCCGACTTCGACCGGCGCGACCTGTGGCGGGCCTGCCTGGAGTTCGCCTCCCGCGACCGCCGCTTCGGCGGGGCCGTCCCCAACGAGGCGCTGGCCGCGCTCGACAAGAGCGGCGACCTGCCCCGGCAGTGACGGTGAACCGTACGGAACGGCTGTACGCCCTGGTCGAGGAGCTCCGCGCGATCGCGCCCCGGCCGCGCACGGTGGGCTGGCTCGCGACGCGCTTCGAGGTGTCGGCCCGCACGGTGCAGCGCGACCTCCAGGCGCTGATGGCGTCGGGGACGCCGGTGCGCTGCGAGGCGGGGCGTCGCGGGGGCTGGTTCATCGACCCCGCGATGACGCTGCCGCCGGTCAACCTCACCAGCGAGGAGGCCCTCGCGGTGGCCGCGGCGCCGGCCGGGGCGGAGTCCTCGACGCCGTTCTCCTCGGGCGCGCCGGGCGCCATGCGCAAGCTGGCGGCGGCGCTGTCCGCGGATGCGGCGTCCTCGGTACGGGATCTGGCCTCGCGCATCCACGTGCTGCCGGGGCGGACCTCGGCGGGGGTGCTGCGGACCGTCGAACTCGGCGTTCTGGAGCGGAAGTTGCTGCGGATTCGCTACGCGGATGCGGCGGGGTGCGAGTCGTCCCGGCTGGTCGAGCCGGGTGGGCTGCTGTGTGCGGAGGGCGGCTGGTACCTGGTGGGCTGGTGCCGGCTCCGGGGGGCCGGGCGGGGGTTCCGCCTCGACCGGATCCGGGCGGCGGAGCGGTTGGACGAGGGGTGCGTGCCGCGGCCGTTGTCCCTGCTGGACGGGGAGCTGGCGGGGCGGGCGGGAAGCCCGGTGTCGCTGAGCTCGCTGGCGGGGGAGGGCCTCCCCACCCCGCCCCTTCCCTAGACCCTCCGGGGGCGTCGTTCGGCTGCGGCCCGGTGGTCGTACCTGGGGCTCCGCCCCAGACCCCGTATCGCGCCTTGAGGGCGCTCGTCCTCAAACTCCCCCAAGGCCTCAAGGGCCAGGGGGTACCCCCATGACGGGCTGGGAATGCCTGCATGGGCACCCTGCCAAGGGCAACTCAGCTGGGGGCGCGGGGAACTGCGCGAGCAACCACGCACGGTCCGCGGGCTGAAGGTGTCGGGGTTCGGGGTGCAGCCCGGGGGAGCCCGCACCGCACCCTGGCAGGGGCGCGGGGAACTGCGCGACCAGCCGTCCACGGTCCGCGGTCGAAAGGGGGGTCAGGGGCGGGGCGGAGCCCCGAGGGGGGTTGGAGGGGGAGGCTCCCTACGAGTTCCCCGGGCTCGCGCACGCCTCACACGTGCCGAAGATCTCTACCGTGTGGGCCACGTTCACATACCCGTGCGCCGCCGCGATCGACTCCGCCCACTTCTCGACCGCCGGCCCCTCCACCTCCACGGCCTTCCCGCACACCCGGCACACCAGGTGATGGTGGTGGTCGCCCGAAGAGCAGCGCCGGTACACCGACTCCCCGTCGCTGGTGCGCAGCACATCCACCTCGCCCGCGTCCGCGAGGGACTGCAGCGTGCGGTAGACGGTGGTCAGGCCCACCGAGTCACCCCGGTGCTTGAGCATGTCGTGCAGTTCCTGTGCGCTGCGGAACTCGTCCACCTCGTCCAGCGCCGCCGCCACCGCGGCACGCTGCCGGGTCGACCGGCCTCGTACGGGGGCGGTATTCGACCCGCCGAGTGGCGCTGTCGTCACAGGTGCCTCCAAGCCTTGACCCGTACAAACTCTCCTTGGGCCATTGTGCCAGCTCCCGCTCAGGCCGTGACCTCGCCGGCCTGAGGCTTTGCCGCGGCGGGCACGTCGAGCCCGCACTCGCCCTCGGCCGGTGCGGCCGTCCCGGCCCGGGCCCGCCGCTTGGCCAGCGGCGTCGCAAGTCCCGTCAGGACGATGAAGATCGCGATCGTGAACAGGACGATGACCGCCCCCGGCGGCACATCCTCGTAGTACGTCACCACCGTGCCGCTCAGCGTCACCGTCACCCCGATCGCCACCGCGATCGCGAAGGTCAGGGCGAAGCTGCGGGACAGCTGCTGCGCGGCCGCCACCGGCACCACCATCAGGGCCGAGACGAGGAGGAGGCCGACCACGCGCATGGCCACCGTCACTGTTACCGCTGCCGTCACCGCTGTCAGGAGGTTCAGGGCGCGTACCGGCAGACCCGTCACACGTGCGAACTCCTCGTCCTGGCTGACCGCGAAGAGCTGGCGGCGCAGGCCCACGGTCACGGCCAGGACGAACGCCGCCAGGAGGCCGATCGCCCAGACGTCGGACGGGGAGACCGTCGACAGGGAGCCGAAGAGGTAGGAGTTCAGGTTGGCCGTCGAGCCGCCCGGCGCGAGGTTGATGAAGAGCACGCCGCCCGCCATGCCGCCGTAGAACAGCATCGCGAGCGCGATGTCGCCGCGCGTCTTGCCGTACCAGCGGATCAGTTCCATCGTGACGGCGCCGAGGACGGAGACCAGGGTCGCCATCCACACCGGGGAGGTGGAGAGGAGGAAGCCGAGGCCCACGCCGGTCATCGCCACATGGCCGATGCCGTCGCCCATCAGCGCCTGGCGGCGCTGGACCAGGTAGATCCCGACGGCGGGCGCGGTGATCCCGACGAGTACCGCGGCGATCAACGCCCGCTGCATGAACGGGGAGTTCAGGATTTCCATCATGGTCAGGTCAGCAGTCCCGTGCGTACCGGCTCGGCGGCCGTGTGCGGATGTACGTGGTCGTGGCCGGGCAGTGCGTGCTGGCCGACGGCCCTGGGCGGCGGGCCGTCGTGCACGACGCACCCGTCGCGCAGCACCACCGCCCGGTCGATCAGCGGCTCCAGGGGCCCGAGTTCGTGCAGGACGAGGAGGACCGAGGCGCCCGCGGAGACCTGTTCGCGCAGGGTCGCCGCCAGGATTTCCTGGCTCTCGATGTCGACGCCCGCCATCGGCTCGTCCATGATCAGGAGTTCCGGGTCGGCCGCCAGGGCCCGGGCTATGAGCACGCGCTGGTGCTGGCCGCCGGAGAGGGCGTCCACGGAGTCCTTCGCCCGGTCGGCGAGGCCCACCGCGGCGATCGCCCGGTCGACGGCCTCGCGGTCGGCCCTGCGCAGGATCCCGAAGCGGGTGCGCGACAGGCGCCCCGAGGAGACGACCTCGCGGATCGTGGCGGGCACCCCGCCCGCCGCGGTCGTGCGCTGCGGGACGTAGCCGACCCGCCCCCAGTCACGGAAGCGCCGGCGCGGGGTGCCGAAGATCTCGACCGAGCCGCCGCTGAGCGGCACCTGCCCGATGATCGTCCGGATCGCGGTGGACTTGCCCGAGCCGTTCGCGCCGAGCAGCGCGACGACCTCGCCGCGGTGCACGGCCAGGTCGATGCCGCGCAGCACGGGGCGCGAGCCGAGCTCGGCCGTCACCTTGGTGAGCGATATGACGGGCTCCACAGCAGGTGCCTCCAAAGCGGATGGACGGATGGTCACTTGGTGCCGAGCGCCGTCGTCAGGGCGGTCAGGTTGGACCGCATCACCGAGAAGTAGTCGGTGCCCTTCGACTTGTCGGTGATGCCCTCAAGAGGGTCGAGTACATCAGTCCTGAGCGAGGCGTCCGACGCCAGGGTCTTGGCGGTCTTGTCGCTGACCAGCGTCTCGTAGAAGACGGTCGTGACCCCGTCGGCCTTCGCCATCTTCTGGAGGTCCTTGATCCGGGCCGGGCTCGGCTCGGAGTCGGGGTCGAGGCCGTTGATGGCCTCCTCGGTCAGCCCGTAGCGCTCGGCGAGGTAGCCGAAGGCGGCGTGGGTGGTGATGAAGACCTTCGCCCTGGTGTTCCTGAGGGCGGCCGCGTACTCCTTGTCGAGGCCGTCGAGCTTCGCCACCAGGGCGTCGGTGTTCTTCGTGTAGTCCGCCGCGTGGGCCGGGTCGGCCTTCGCCAGGGCCGCGCCGACGCCCTTGGCGACCTCGGCGTACTTCACCGGGTCCAGCCAGATGTGCGGGTCGTCGCCGCTCTCGGAGTGGCTGTGGCCGTGGCCGGCGTGGTCCTCCTCGCCGGCCGCCGTGTGGTCGTGCGCGGCGGCGTGCCCGCCCACCTCGTTGCCGTGCTTCTCCATCGTGGTGAGCGTCGAGGCGTCGACCTTGGTCTTGACGTCGGCCTGCTGGACGGCCTCGTCCACGGCGGGCTGCAGGCCCTTGAGGTAGACGACCGCGTCGGCGTCGTTGAGCTTCGCGGTCTGCTTGGCGCTGATCTCCAGGTCGTGCGGCTCCACGCCCGGCTTCGTCAGGCCGGTGACCGAGACGTGGTCGCCGCCTATCTGCTCGGTCAGGAACTGCAGCGGGTAGAACGACGCCACCACGTCCAGGCGGCCGCCCTTCCTGTCCGCCGCGGCCGAGCCCGACCCACAGGCGGTGAGGGCCGTGAGACCGAGGAGGGCGGCGCAGGACAGGGCGGCCGTGGGTATGAGGCGTCGTACGTTCATGACATCCATTTTCAACAAAGATGGAAACGGTTGTCAATAATTGCGTCCGACGGCTCTTGGTGAGGGGTCGTGCACGGGCCCCGCGCGGTAACCGATTTGATAGAGGGGGTGCGGCCGCCGCTAATCTGGGGCATTCGCTGTTCCCCCGTTCGTCGTCGTCGTTAATGAAGAGAGCACCGTGGCCGCCGACAAGATCGACACCATCGTCAACCTGAGCAAGCGCCGTGGCTTCGTCTACCCGTGCAGCGAGATCTACGGTGGTCAGCGTGCCGCCTGGGACTACGGGCCGCTGGGTGTCGAGCTGAAGGAGAACCTGAAGCGCCAGTGGTGGCGCTACATGGTCACCTCGCGCGAGGACGTCGTCGGCATCGACTCGTCGGTGATCCTGGCCTCCGAGGTCTGGGAGGCCTCCGGTCACGTCGCGACCTTCACCGACCCGCTCACCGAGTGCACCTCCTGCCACAAGCGCTTCCGCGCGGACCACCTGGAAGAGGCGTACGAGGAGAAGCACGGCAAGGCCCCCGCGAACGGCCTCGCCGACCTCAACTGCCCCAACTGCGGCAACAAGGGCACCTTCACCGAGCCCAAGAGCTTCTCGGGCCTGCTCTCCACCCACCTCGGCCCGACCCAGGACACCGGCTCGGTCGCCTACCTGCGCCCCGAGACCGCCCAGGGCATCTTCACCAACTTCGGCCAGGTCCAGCAGACTTCCCGCAAGAAGCCGCCGTTCGGCATCGCGCAGATGGGCAAGTCCTTCCGCAACGAGATCACGCCGGGCAACTTCATCTTCCGCACCCGAGAGTTCGAGCAGATGGAGATGGAGTTCTTCGTCAAGCCCGGCGAGGACGAGCAGTGGCAGGAATACTGGATGGAGCAGCGCTGGAACTGGTACACGGGCCTCGGCATGCGTGAAGAGAACATGCGCTGGTACGAGCACCCCGCCGAGAAGCTCTCGCACTACTCCAAGCGCACCGCGGACATCGAGTACCGCTTCAGCTTCGGCGGCAGCGAGTGGGGCGAGCTCGAAGGCGTGGCCAACCGCACCGACTACGACCTCTCCGCGCACTCCAAGGCCTCCGGCCACGACCTCTCCTACTTCGACCAGGAGGCCGGCGAGCGCTGGACGCCGTACGTCATCGAGCCCGCGGCCGGTGTCGGCCGCGCGATGCTGGCGTTCCTGCTCGACGCCTACAGCGAGGACGAGGCGCCCAACGCCAAGGGCGTCATGGAGAAGCGCGCCGTGATGCGCCTGGACCCGCGCCTGGCTCCGGTCAAGGTCGCCGTCCTGCCGCTGTCCCGCAACCCGCAGCTCTCCCCGAAGGCCAAGGGCCTCGCGGCGGACCTGCGGCAGAACTGGAACATCGAGTTCGACGACGCGGGCGCCATCGGCCGCCGTTACCGTCGCCAGGACGAGATCGGTACGCCGTTCTGTGTGACCGTCGACTTCGACACGCTCGACGACAACGCGGTCACCGTTCGCGAGCGGGACACCATGGCCCAGGAGCGGGTCTCCCTGGACCAGATCCAGCAGTACCTCGGCAGCAGGCTGCTGGGCTGCTAAAGGGGGATCACCCCTGGGGGCTCTGCCCCCAGACCCGCATGAACAAGCCCCGGGTTCCAGTTGGAGCCCGGGGCTTTTCCTTGCGCAGCACGGGAGTCACTGCTTGCGCAGCGCCACCACCCCGCACGCCACCGCCATCGGCAGCTCCGCCGCCAGGGCCAGGGTCAGGGCCGTGGGGAGGTCGCCGGGGGACGCTGTCGTCACGTCGAACCACGCGTCCATCACGAGCAGCGCCGCCGTCGCCGCGGCGAGCTGGGAGGCCCGGGGGTCCTTGCGCCTCATCAGGACTCCCGTGCCGGTCAGGCCCGCCGCGAGCAGGGCGTCCAGGCCGATCCACGCCGTCGACCAGTTGGAGACCTCCGTCGTCTGCGGCAGCGTCTTGGCGAGCACCACCATCCACGGCACCAGCGCTATCCCGGCCCCGGTCAGGACGGTCGCCAGGCGCGGCCGACGGCGCAGGACTCCCGAAGTGCCCACGACGGTACGGGGCTTACGGCTCGTACGGATCTGAGGGGCGACGAGAGTCATGGCGGCGGGCTCCTTCCGGCCCGGCGGTCCCTCCGCCCGAGCACAGCAACAAGACTCGCCTTCCGGACGGCTCCGGTCAGTAACGCGGCTGTCCGAACCGGGGGTGGTGCTGGCTATACCCCCGACCGGGCAGCAGCGTGATGGCAGGCCCGTGACCAGCCCAACTACGCTGTGTCCATGGCAACTCCCGGCCCGCTGCGGCGCGCGTACGACTGGACCGCCGCGCACGCGCCGTGGTCGGCGTGGGCCTGGCGCAACACCGCCCTCGTGGCGGCGTCCGTACCGGTCGCGGTGCCCGTGGTGCTCGGGCTCGCGTACACGTTCTCCAGCCCCAAGCACCTCTTCAAGACGCTGGCCTTCGTGCTGCTCCTGAACCCGCTGCTCACCCGGCTCCAGCGCAGCCGCTTCTGGTCGCTCACCGGCCTCGACATCCCGAAGATCCCCTGGGCGCGCCCCTGGTACCGCTGGGGCGGGCTGATCCCGCGGCTGCGCGCCGAATCGACCTGGCGGCAGTACGGCTACCACCTGGTCGTCTCCCCGCTCGCCGCGGTCGGCGGCGCCCTGGTCGTGCTCGGCTGGGCCACGGGGGCCGCCTTCGCGTTCATCTACTCCTGGGTGTGGGCGCTGCCCCTGAGCTCCCGGCCCACCGGCTGGACCGGGGACTACGTCGCCTTCACCGTCCTCGGCGTCCTCCTGCTCATCGCCATGCCCTGGTGCGCCGCCCTCGTCGCCGTACTCGACAGCCGCGCGGCGGCCGTCCTGCTCGGCCCCAGCCGGGCCAAGGAACTGGAACGCCGCGTCGAGGACCTCGCCGAGAGCCGCGCCGGCATCCTCGACGCCGCCGACCTGGAGCGCCGCCGCATCGAACGCGACCTGCACGACGGCGCCCAACAGCGCCTCGTCTCCCTCGCCATGAACCTCGGCATCGCCCGCGCCAGCCTCACCGACCTGCCGCCCGAAGCGCGGGCCGTCATCGACGAGGCCCACCGCGAGGCGAAGGAAGCCATCGAAGAACTCAGCAACCTCGTACGGGGCCTGCACCCGGCCGTCCTGGAGGACCGCGGCCTGGACGCCGCGATCTCCGGCATCGCCGCCCGTGCCCCCTTCCCCGTCGAACTCGCCGTGGACCTCGCCGAACGCCCCTCGCCCACGGTCGAGGCCGTCGCCTACTTCGTCGTCTCCGAAACCCTTGCCAACGTCGCCAAGCACGCGCGGGCCACCCGCTGTTCCGTCCACGTCCGCCGCCGCGACCGGCTCCTGACGATCATCGTCAGCGACAACGGCGTGGGCGGCGCCGACCCGGCGGGCGGCACCGGTCTTCTCGGCCTGCGCAAACGCGTAGGGTCGGTCGACGGAACCATCAGGATCAACAGCCCCCACGGGGGCCCGACCGTCATCACTGTGGAGCTGCCGTGCGGGCTGTGATCGCCGAGGATTCGGTGCTGTTGCGGATAGGACTCGTCAAGGTCCTGGAAATGGCCGGATTCGAGGTCGCCGCCGAGACCGGGGACGCCGAGAGCCTGCTGCGGGCCGTCGAGGAGCACCGGCCGGACCTGGCACTCGTCGACGTCCGGATGCCGCCCGGCTTCACCGACGAGGGCGTACGCGCCGCCCTCATGATCCGTCAGCAATGGCCGGACACCGCCGTGCTGCTGCTCTCGCAGTACGTCGAGGAGCGGTACGCGGCCGACCTGCTCGCCACCCAGACCGGCGGCATCGGCTACCTCCTCAAGCAGCGGGTCGCCGACGTCGAGGAATTCGTCGACGCCCTCAAGCGCGTCGCCGCCGGCGGCACCGCGCTCGACCCGCAGGTCGTCGCCCAGCTGCTCCTTCGCCGCGGCGGACCCGACCCGCTGGAACGGCTCACCCCGCGCGAACGCGAGGTCCTCGCGCTCATGGCGGAAGGCCGGTCCAACGCGGGCATCGCCGCCGAACTCGTCGTCAGCGAGAGCGCGGTGGCCAAACACATCAACAACATCTTCGCCAAGCTCGACCTGCCCATAGCCGACGGCGACCACCGCCGGGTCCTCGCGGTCCTGCGGTTCCTGGACGGCGGACCGGCGTGAGCGCCACCGGGCAGCGCGAGGCGCCGAAGACGGCGCGGGCCCCGCAGGAACGCCCCCGCCACCGCACCGCGTGGATCGCCGTCGCGGTCATCGGCGCCCTGGGCGTCGTCGCCCCCTTCACCATCTCGCTCATGGCCGACGCCGTCAGCACCACCGCCCGGTACGAGAGCCCCGACAACGGCCGACCCCACGCCGTCTCGGCCGTCGAAGTGGACGCCGGAGCCGCCCAGATCACCGTCACGACCGGCGCCGCCGGACAGGTGACGATGGGCGGGGAGCTCACCTGGGCGATGAAACGGCCGAAGATCGAGCAGACCTGGGACGGGGACACTCTCAAGGTGCACACCCACTGCGACGGCTTCGTGGACGAATTCCTCCAGAACTGCCAGGTCGACCTCAAGCTGACCGTCCCCGCCGGGATCCGCCTCAAGGTGAAGAGCGGCTCCGGCCCGGTCAAGGTCCGCGATCTGACCGGCCCGGTCGACCTCCAGGGCGGTTCGGGAAGCATGAAGCTGTACGGGCTCAAGGGCACGGTCCGGGCCGACGTCGGCTCCGGCGAGATCCAGGCCTCCCAACTCTCCTCGCCCGAGGCCGACTTGACGTCCGGCTCCGGCTCCGTGGACGCCCAATTCGCCGCCGCGCCGCAACGGGTCAAGGTCTGGACCGGATCGGGCAGCGCCTCGGTCACCGTGCCGGACGGCGAACGCTACCGGGTCACGGGAGGGTCGGGATCGGGTAGCCGCAGCATCCAGAAGGAACTGGTCGACAACAACTCCGGCCGGATCCTCGACGTCTCCAGCGGCTCCGGCTCGGTCACGGTCGGCTACCCGGGCTCCTGACCCGAGGGGCTCGTGCCGCCACCAATTCACCGTGGGAATCCTGCTGTTGATGTTGTCCATGGGGCACACTGGCCCCGCCCGCACCGCGAAGCGAAGGCCAAGGAGCCACGGATGCCCGCCACGACGACCAGCACGGTCAGCAGATGGGACCAGCACGGCAGACGCCACGTCGTACGGGTCGAACGGGCCGGCGTGCAGCGCTCGCTGACCTGCGAGACCTGCGGCTGGCGCAAGGGCGCCCAGTTCCTGCCCTGGCTCAAGGCCGAGGAACACCTGACCGCGGCCCACCAGGCAACGGTCGACCCGACGGCGCCGACGGGCTGAGACGCCCGGCCCCCTAGCGCTTCCTCAGCCCCTGCAACAGCAGATCCACCACGGCCCCGAAGTCGTCCACGATGGACCGGCGCGACCACTCCGCCGCGTACACCGGGTCGTGGAAGCGGCCCGTCGCATCGAACACCGCCCGTGCCGAGACGGCCGGCGACTCGTAGGGGACCGTGAACTCCCCCCGCTCCAGACCGAATCGGATGATCGTGGTGAGCTGGCCCACCAGCTCCGCGATGTGCTCCTCGACGACGCTGCTGTTCTCCCGGAGCAGCACCTCGTACGTCTGGAACAGCTCCGGGTCGTCGCCCGCCTTGTGCATCTTGGCCTGGAACAGCTCGCTCAGCCAGAGCCTCAGCACGACGCCCGACTCCAGGTCCTGGCGGGCCGCGATGCCCCGCAACAGGTCCGTCGAACGGTTCAGCCACCGCTCGGTGACCGCCTCGCGCAACGCGGCCTTCGTACGGAAGTGGCGGTATACGCTGCCGTGGCTCACCCCGAGCTGGCGCGCGACATCGACGACCGTCGCCTTCGCCGGGCCGTACCGGCGCAGCACCTCCTCGGTCGCGACGAGGATGCGCTCGGCGGTCAGTGGTTCCGTACTCATGGCCATGACGTTACCTGCCGCTCGGAAGGGCCCGGCCGGCCTGTGGACAACCCCGGTCACGGACTTGTCCACAGGTCACGGGCCCGGGCGCGGGGCCGCGCCCGGGCTCAGTGCTCACTGTCCAGGTGGGCCATCTGCGCCTGCGGGTAGCGGTCGCCCGCGGCCGCGTCGACCGGGATCGCCGCCTCGATCGCGGCGAGGTCGGCCGCGGTCAGGTCCACGTCCAGCGCGCCGAGCGCCTCGGCGAGCCGGTCCCGGCGCCGCGCGCCGACCAGCGGCACGATGTCCACGTCGTGCCGGGGGCCCTGCGCGAGGACCCAGGCGATCGCGGTCTGGGCGACCGAGACGCCCTTCTGCTCGGCGATCTTCCGCAGCGCCTCGACGAGGTCCAGATTGTGCTGGAGGTTCTCGCCCTGGAAGCGCGGGCTCATGCCCCGGAAGTCGCCCGCGGACAGCTGCCGGTCGCGCGAGAAGTGCCCGCTGATCAGACCGCGCGAGAGCACCCCGTACGCGGTGACGCCGATGCCCAGCTCGCGCGCGGCCGGCAGGATCTCCTCCTCGATGCCGCGCGAGATGAGCGAGTACTCGATCTGGAGGTCGGAGATCGGGGCCACGGCGGCGGCCCGGCGCAGGGTGGCCGCACCGACCTCGGAAAGCCCGATGTGCCGTACGTGTCCGGCCTGGACCAGCTCGGCGATGGCGCCGACGGTCTCCTCGATCGGCACGTTCTCGTCGACCCGGGCGATCCGGTAGATGTCGATGTGGTCCACGCCGAGGCGCTGCAGCGAGTAGGCGGCGAACGTCTTGACGGCGGCGGGCCGCCCGTCGTACCCGAACCAGGCGCCGTCCGGGTCGCGGAGCGCGCCGAACTTCACGCTGGTCAGGGCCTGCGCGCGGGCCGCGGCGGGGGCCGAACGCAGCGCCTCGCCGATCAGCATCTCGTTGTGGCCCATGGCGTAGAAGTCGCCGGTGTCCAGAAGCGTGACGCCGGCGTCGAGCGCAGCGTGGATGGTGGCGATCGACTCGTCCCGGTCGGCGTCTCCGTACAGCGCCGACATGCCCATGCAGCCGAGGCCGAGCGCGGAGGTCCGGGGGCCGGTGGTGCCGAGGGTGCGGGTTCGCATGAGGGGGGCTCCTTCGTGGTGGGGTGTGCGTCCACCATGACATGACAGCTGACAGATTTCAATATCTGTCAGCTGTCATGTGTCAGTCGTGATCCGATCCGCGATCCGTCGTGCGGGACCCCCGCGCCGAAAACTGGTACGGCCCACCCCCAGGACCCAGGTACCGTCGCCCTCATGGCTAAGAGTCGTAACAACCTGCTCGGTGTCGGTGGACAGCGAAAGAAGGTGTCCCGCAACGGAGACCAGGGCTCCGTCCAAGGGAGCGCGGCCGACCGGAAGGCGGCCGTGGACAAGAAGGAGGAGTTGCTGCGCAAGATGCGTGAGCGCGCCAACCCCGCGACTGCGGAGTCGAGCGAGAGCTGACCCGAGGAATCCGGGGCATCCGGAACATCAGTACGCCGCGGGGCCCGGAACGTGTGACACGTTCCGGGCCCCGCGCCGTCGCGGCTCTCACGGCTCACCGCATGGCGCGCGGCAGGCGCAGGCTCAGCAGTGTCGTCAGGACGATCAGGCCGAGCTGGACGAGAAGGGTGACGACGAGCGCGTCACGCATGCCGAGCGAAGGCGCCAGAGCGAGGAAGAGGCTGCCCAGGACCGCGACGCCGAGGGCGATCGAGGACTGCTGGGTGGTGACCACCACACCGCTGCCCACCCCGGCCCGGTCGGCCGGTATGTCGGAGAGCATCAGGCGGATGAGGACCGGGAGCTGCAGGCCCTGGCCGAGTCCGGCGACAGCCACACCCGGGGCGAGTTCGACAACGCTGAGGCCCGACCAGCCGTTGCGTACGGTCAGGACGAGCACGGCGATGCCCACCGCCTGGATCACTCCGCCCGCGGTCACCACCCGGGTGCCGAAGCGGCCGATGAGCCGGGGCCCGGCGAGCGAGGCGGCGAAGAAGGCGAGCGCCATCGGGACGAGGGCGAGACCGGCCGCGACCGGACCCATCCGCAGCCCCTGCTGGAGGACCACCGCGACCACGAACATGAAGCCGCTGAAGCCGATCGAGAACGGCACCACCATCGCCAGACCGCGCCGCAGCGAGATCGTCTCCAGCAGGCTCGGCGGTACGAGGGGCGTCCGGCCGAGCCGGTCCGCGCGCCGCTCCACCAGGAAGAACGCGACGGCGGCGAACGGGAAGACGCCGAGCGAGACCCAGGTCCACAGCGGCCAGCCCGCGGCCCGGCCCTCGGTCAGGGGGAGCAGCAGCGAGATCAGGGACAGCGCGAGGAGGAGCGTGCCCGCCACGTCGATCGTGGTCGGCCGGTCCGAGCGGGTCTCCGGCATCGTGCGGGCCGTGAGGAGCAGGCCGAGCAGGACGACCGGCACGTTCACCAGGAACACCGAGCGCCAGCCGGACCCGGCGACGTCGGCCGCGACCAGGACGCCGCCGAGGATCTGCCCGGCCACCATGGAGAGTCCGGCGGTCGCTCCGTACAGGCTCATCGCCTTGGCGCGGCGCGCGCCCTGGGTGGTGGCCTGGATGGTGGCCAGGACCTGCGGCATCATCAGCGCGGCCGCGGCACCCTGTGCCACCCGTGCGCCGACCAGCGTCCAGGCGGTCGGCGCGAGGCCGCAGGCGAGCGAGGTGAGGCCGAAGGCGGCCATGCCGGTCAGGAAGAGCCGGCGCCGGCCGGCCATGTCGCCGAGCCGCCCGCCGAGCACGAGCAGGACGGCGTAGGCGACGCCGTATCCGGCGACGACGAGTTCCAGCAGGGCCGGGCCCGCGGCGAGTTCGCTGTCCATGGACGGCAGGGCGACATTGACGATGAAGAAGTCGATCATGGGCAGAGCCGCGCCGAGCAGTACCGTGAACAGCCCGAGCGGCCCGATGACAGCCCCGTGCCGGGTGACCGGGACAGTAAGGGTGGAGGGGGAAGGGTTGGAGGTCGTCCGTACCGTTGTTTCACTCACGGGGAAGACGGTCCTCTTCCGCTGAGCCTGGTACCAGAGTCTCCTTATCCTGGTACAAGGACTACCTGGCAACCGGCTGACAAGCATCGCCGGGTGCGGCACCCTGAGGCTATGAGCACTGTGGCCCCGGCGAGCGATGTCCGCCGTCACGAGCTGGCCGAATTCCTGCGCAGCCGCCGCGAGCGCATCACCCCCGAGCAGGTGGGGCTGCCGCCCGGCCGCCGCCGGCGCACCCCGGGGCTGCGCCGCGAGGAGGTCGCCCAGCTCTCCGCTGTCGGTGTCACCTGGTACACCTGGCTGGAGCAGGCCCGCGACATCCAGGTCTCCCCGCAGGTCCTGGACGCTCTCGCGCGCGCCCTGCTGCTCGACCCCAGTGAGCGCAGCCACCTGTTCTCGCTGGCCGGCGCCCTCGACCCGGCGCCGAACGCGGCGTGCCCGAACGTGACCCCCGCGCTGCAGGCGATGCTCGACCAGCTGGGTCCCATCCCGGCCTGCATCCAGAACAGCCGGTACGACATCCTCGCCTACAACAGCACCTACGGCCGGCTGCTCTGCGACCTCGACGCGCGAGCGCCCGAGGACCGCAACTGCCTGTGGCTGGCCTTCACCGACCCCGACTGGCGGGCCTCGGTGGTCGATGTGGCCGAGGTGAACCGGGTGATGGCCGCCAAGTTCCGCGCCTCGATGGCCGAGCACCTCACCGAGCCGGCCTGGAAGGCGCTGCTCGCCCGCCTCCAGGGCGCATCGGAGGAGTTCCGCGAGGTGTGGGCGCGGCACGAGGTGGTCAACCAGGGCGGCAAGACCAAGTACCTGCGCAACGCCCACGTCGGCCTGCTGTCCGTCGAGCACACCAACCTGTGGCTCGGGCCCTCGGCGGGCCCGCGCGTGGTGATGTACGTGCCGACGGACGACGAAACCCGTCAGCGCCTGGAGCGCCTTGAGGAACTGGCGGACGCCGGTCAGGCGTTGGCGTCCGCCGGGGCCTGAACGGACGGAGCCTCCAGACGCTCCGCGGTCCGCAGCGCCGATGCGCGCGCCCACCGCCCGCTGGTCGCGAGCCCCACGCACAGCACGCTCAGACCGCAGCCCGTGATGATCCACCAGGCGGGCCGGGCGGCCCCGGGGAAGCTGTCGGCGTACGCACCGGAGGCGACGCCCGCCATGCCGCCCGCAAGCACGGCTCCGATCACGGCCACGCCCAGCGTCTGGCCGATCTGGCGGCTGGTGGAGGCGACCGCGGCGGCCACGCCCGCCTGGGAGCGGGGCATCCCGGAGACCGCGGTGTTGGTGATCGGCGCGTTCACCATGCCGAAGCCGAGCCCGAACAGGACGTACCCGGTGAACAGCAGGGCCGTGGTCCGCTCGGCGTCGAACACCGCGAACAGCAGCCCGCTCGCGGCCATCGCGACCCCGGCGACCAGCAGGGACAGACGCGGCCCCCGGCTGCCGACGAGGCGTCCCGACAGGGGCGCGCAGACGAAGGTGAGCGCGGCCATGGGCAGCATGTAGAGCCCGGCGTCCAGCGGGCTCAGACCGCGCGCGTTCTGCAGGTACAGGGTGTTGAGGAAGAGGAACCCGCCGAGCGCGGCGAACGCCGAGACCGCGATGACGGTGGCGCCGCTGAACGGGGCGCTGCGGAAGAACCGCAGGTCGATGAGGGGTTCGACGCGCCGGGGCTCGTACACCAGGAGGGCCGCGAGCGCGGCGACGGCCATCGCGACGAAGACCAGGATCTCCGGCGAGTCCCATCCGGCGCTGGGCACCTCGATGATCGCGTACGTCAGTGAACCGAGCAGTGCGACGACCAGGAGCTGGCCGACGGGGTCCGGGCGGCGCGGCTTGGGCGCGCGCGACTCGGAGATGTAGCGCCAGGTCAGGAAGAGGGCGAGCAGGCCGACCGGCAGGTTGAGCCAGAAGATCGAGCGCCAGCCGACCGACTCGACGAGCACACCGCCGATGATCGGGCCCGCGGCCATCGATATGCCGACGACCCCGCCCCAGACGCCTATCGCGCGGGCGCGTTCACGCGGGTCGGTGAAGGTGTTCGTGATGATCGACATCGCGACCGGGTTGAGCATCGAGCCGCCGACCGCCTGCACCATCCGGAAGGCCACCAGGGATTCCAGGTTGGGAGCGAGGGAGCAGAGCACCGAGCCGATCGTGAACACGACCAGGCCCGCCTTGAAGACCTTGCGGCGGCCGATGCGGTCGGCGGTCGAGCCTGCCAGCATCAGCAGCGAGGCGAGGACCAGCGTGTACGCGTCGATCGTCCACTGCAGGCCGGAGACGCCGGCGTGGAAGTCCTTCTGCAGGGAGGGGAGGGCGACGTTGAGGACGGTGTTGTCGAGGCTGACGATCAGCAGGCTCATGCAGCAGATCGCCAGGATGAGCATCCGTCGGCGGTGGTTCGGCTCGGACATGGCTTCGATAGTACGCCTAACTAATGGCCATAACATCCGGCTTCCGGCACCTCGGTTGTCCACAGGCGGTTGTCCACAGGCCCGAGAAGCCTGCTCGGCGCATGCGCGACAATAAACAGATGACCACGCTCTCCATCGGCCCCCACACCGTGCAGCCGCCCGTGGTGCTCGCGCCCATGGCCGGCATCACCAACGCTCCGTTCCGCACCCTGTGCCGCGAGTTCTCCGGCGGCAAGGGCCTGTTCGTCAGCGAGATGATCACGACGCGGGCGCTGGTCGAGCGCAATGAGAAGACCATGCAGCTCATCCACTTCGACGAGACCGAGACCCCGCGCTCGATCCAGCTCTACGGAGTGGACCCGGTCACCGTCGGCAAGGCCGTCCGCATGATCGTGGACGAGAACCTCGCCGACCACATCGACCTCAACTTCGGCTGCCCGGTCCCCAAGGTGACCCGCAAGGGCGGCGGCTCGGCCCTCCCCTACAAGCGGCCGCTGCTGCGCGCGATCCTGCACGAGGCCGTCACAGGCGCCGGAGACCTGCCGGTCACCATGAAGATGCGCAAGGGCATCGACGACGACCACATCACCTTCCTCGACGCCGGCCGGATCGCCGTGGAGGAGGGCGTCACCGCGATCGCCCTGCACGGCCGCACCGCCGCCCAGCACTACGGCGGCACCGCCGACTGGGACGCCATCGCCCGCCTCAAGGAGCACGTCCCCGAGATCCCGGTGCTCGGCAACGGCGACATCTGGTCCGCCGAGGACGCCCTGCGCATGGTCAAGGAGACCGGCTGCGACGGTGTCGTCGTCGGCCGCGGGTGCCTGGGGCGGCCCTGGCTCTTCGGCGACCTCGTGGCCGCGTTCGAGGGCACGGACTCCTTCGCGCGCCCCACGCTGCGCACGGTCTCCGAGGTGATGCTGCGGCACGCGACGCTGCTCGGCGAGTGGATCGGCGACGAGACGCGCGGTGTGATCGACTTCCGCAAGCACGTCGCCTGGTACCTCAAGGGATTCGCGGTCGGTTCGGAGATGCGCAAGAGCCTGGCCGTCACGTCCTCCCTGGCCGAACTGGGCGCTCAGTTGAGCGAGCTGGACCTGGACCAGTCGTGGCCGGTCGGCGCCGACGGCCCGCGCGGCAGAACGTCCGGAAACAACCGGGTCGTCCTGCCGGACGGCTGGCTGAAGGACCCGTACGACTGCTCCGGCATCAGCATGGAAGCCGAGCTGGACACCTCCGGCGGCTGATCCGGGCCGGTCCGGATCGGCGCGGAACGGTCTCAGGAGCGGTCCGAAGGCTGGAATTCCGCTCGATCGAGCGCGTGATTCTCGCCACCCCTGATAGGGGTTGCGCTCAGATGAGCACTTTTTGCATGGCTGCATCTCTGAAAGGGGTGGCACTGAGTGCCACCCCTTCGGCGTTCAAGTAGTGGACTCACTTGGCGATGACGCCGCTCACTTGAGCGGTATTCGACCATTTCTTGACCTAATTCGTTCAAGTAATGAAGACATGCTCCTGCCGGTCGTTACGCGCCAGTCACTTTCGATCTGGTGGCGGACGAGTGGTTACGCCCCCGTGACGCGCAAGTGGACGTACCCAGACACCTTCGATCTGGGTATGTTCCTCGCCGTCAGGGCAGCCACCGCGGATTCGAGGAGTCGAGACCCGTGTCGGAAGACAAAGACCTCCAGCACACCCAGAAGTTCGTCTACGACTTCACCGAGGGCAACAGGGACCTCAAGGACCTCCTCGGAGGCAAGGGCGCGAACCTCGCCGAGATGACCAATCTCGGTCTCCCGGTCCCTCCCGGGTTCACCATCACCACCGAGGCGTGCAAGGTCTACCTCGAGAGCGGTGACGAGCCCGCCGAGCTGCGCGACGAGGTCGGCGCGCACCTCGACGCCCTCCAGCAGACGATGGGCAAGAAGCTCGGCCAGGCCGACGACCCGCTGCTCGTCTCCGTCCGCTCGGGCGCCAAGTTCTCCATGCCCGGCATGATGGACACCGTCCTCAACATCGGGCTCTCCGACGAGTCGGTGGCCGGCCTCGCCCAGCAGTCCGGCGACGAGCGCTTCGCCTGGGACTCCTACCGCCGCCTGATCCAGATGTTCGGCAAGACCGTGCTCGGCGTGGACGGCGAGCTCTTCGAGGAGGCCCTGGACGACGCCAAGGCCGCCAAGAAGGTCACCGTCGACACCGACCTCGACGCCGGCGACCTGAAGAAGCTGGTCAAGCAGTTCAAGAAGATCGTCAAGGCCGAGGCCGGGCGCGACTTCCCGCAGGACCCGCGCGAGCAGATGGACCTCGCGATCCGCTCGGTCTTCGAGTCCTGGAACACCGACCGCGCCAAGCTCTACCGCCGCCAGGAGCGCATCCCCGGCGACCTGGGCACCGCGGTCAACATCTGCTCCATGGTCTTCGGCAACCTCGGTCCCGACTCGGGCACCGGCGTCGCCTTCACCCGCGACCCGGCCTCCGGCCACCAGGGCGTGTACGGCGACTACCTGCAGAACGCGCAGGGCGAGGACGTCGTCGCGGGCATCCGCAACACCGTGCCGCTCGCCGAGCTCGAGTCGATCGACAAGGCGTCGTACGACCAGCTCATGCAGATCATGGAGACCCTGGAGACCCACTACAAGGATCTCTGCGACATCGAGTTCACCATCGAGCGCGGCCAGCTCTGGATGCTCCAGACCCGGGTCGGCAAGCGCACCGCCGGCGCCGCCTTCCGGATCGCCACGCAGCTCGTGGACCAGGGCCTCATCGACGAGGCCGAGGCGCTCCAGCGCGTCAACGGCGCCCAGCTCGCCCAGCTGATGTTCCCCCGCTTCGACGAGGACGCGAAGGTCGAGCAGCTCGGCCGCGGCATCGCCGCCTCCCCGGGCGCGGCCGTCGGCAAGGCCGTCTTCGACTCGTACACCGCGATCAAGTGGTCCCGCTCGGGCGAGAAGGTCATCCTCATCCGCCGCGAGACCAACCCCGACGACCTCGACGGCATGATCGCCGCCGAGGGCATCCTGACCTCGCGCGGCGGCAAGACCTCGCACGCCGCCGTCGTCGCGCGCGGCATGGGCAAGACCTGTGTCTGCGGCGCCGAGGACCTCGAAGTCGACACCAAGCGGCGCCGGATGACCGCGCCCGGCGGCGTCGTCATCGAGGAGGGCGACCTCGTCTCCATCGACGGCTCCACCGGCAAGGTCTACCTCGGCGAGGTCCCCGTCGTGCCGTCCCCGGTCGTCGAATACTTCGAGGGCCGCATGCACGCCGGCGCCGACGACGCCGACGAGCTCGTCCAGGCCGTGCACCGGATCATGGCGTACGCGGACCGGGTACGCCGGCTGCGCGTACGGGCCAACGCCGACAACGCCGAGGACGCCCTGCGGGCCCGCCGCTTCGGCGCCCAGGGCATCGGCCTGTGCCGCACCGAGCACATGTTCCTCGGCGAGCGGCGCGAGATGGTCGAACGGCTCATCCTCGCCGACACCGACGACGAGCGCGAAGGGGCACTCAGTGCCCTGCTGCCGCTCCAGAAGAAGGACTTCGTCGAGCTGTTCGAGGCGATGGACGGACTCCCCGTCACCGTCCGTCTGCTCGACCCTCCGCTGCACGAGTTCCTGCCCGACATCACCGAGCTGTCGGTCCGCGTCGCGCTCGCCGAGTCCCGCAAGGACGCCAACGAGAACGACCTGCGCCTGCTCCAGGCCGTCCACAAGCTGCACGAGCAGAACCCCATGCTGGGTCTGCGCGGCGTACGCCTGGGCCTGGTCATCCCCGGCCTGTTCGCCATGCAGGTACGGGCGATCGCCGAGGCGGCCGCCGAGCGCAAGAACGCCAAGGGCGACCCGCGCGCCGAGATCATGATCCCGCTGGTCGGCACCGTCCAGGAGCTGGAGATCGTCCGCGAGGAGGCCGACGCCGTCATCGCCGAGGTCGAGGCCGCCACCGGCACCGACCTCAAGCTGACCATCGGCACCATGATCGAGCTGCCCCGCGCCGCCCTGACGGCCGGCCAGATCGCCGAAGCCGCCCAGTTCTTCAGCTTCGGCACCAACGACCTCACGCAGACGGTCTGGGGCTTCTCCCGCGACGACGTCGAGGCCAGCTTCTTCACCGCGTACCTGGAGAAGGGCATCTTCGGGGTCTCCCCGTTCGAGACCATCGACAAGGACGGCGTCGGCTCGCTCGTGCGTTCCGCCGTCGAGGCCGGCCGGGCCACCCGCCCCGACCTGAAGCTCGGCGTCTGCGGCGAGCACGGCGGCGACCCCGAGTCGGTGCACTTCTTCCACGAGGTGGGCCTGGACTACGTGTCCTGCTCGCCGTTCCGCATCCCCGTGGCGCGCCTGGAGGCGGGCCGCGCCGCCGCCGAGTCGAAGGGCAGCGACTCGCGATAAGCCCCGGAGCCGCCGCCGGGTCCCCGACCCTCAACACCGATCCGGCGGCGGCTCCGGTTCACCAAGAAGGGGCAGCAACCCTGTGCGGGGGTGCTGCCCCTTTTGCGTTGGCTCTTCCCGCCCGCCCCGGTAAGTGTTCGCCGGGCGTGTTCGCGTACACGTCCCAGGTGTGCGGGCGCTTAATTCCTGTTGAATGGCGGACATTTAACGGGGTGGTGGCCGGAAATGCAGAGTGCGGTTCACGGATCCCCACCCGTGAACCGCACTCTGTCAACCGCGCCGAGCACGGAGCCGCCACCTACGCCCACCGCCGCCAGAGCCTGTGAAGCCCCCCACGGTCTTCGCAGAATCTTTCCGGTTGGCCCGGTGTCGTGCCCGACGAGGTACAGCTTTTCGTCCCCGGTGCCCCTTCCGCGAGGCCTTTCAACTGTGGCTGAAAGGCCCGTGGTCACGGGCAGTGACGGGAGGCATACTCAGTCGAGTCGGTCGGGGGATCAATTGCGGATGCAACACAACGCAACAGGTTGCAACACAGTGGACAGGTGGGGTTTCGGTGCTGCGCATTCATTTCACCGGCGAGGATCTGGCCCGGCTCCGTATGGCGCCGGGTCCCGACACGCTGTGGGAAACGATTCTCAGCTTTCACCGCTTAAGGGACCGGCGGGGCGCCTCCGTATTCGGTGAATGGCGACAGGAAACTCGCGGCCGGTTGAGCGGAGAAACGCGATTGCTCTCCGCAATCGTCCCGTGCCGGGGATATTTCCCCGACTTTCTCACGCCGCCCAGGGGCCCGCATTCCCTGGAGGCCGGACTGGAACGCATTCGCGAGACCGGACCCGAGCGGCTGCACGCAGAACTCTCCCGGCTCCCGGCCGGTCGCCCGACCACCGGCTGGGCGGCCTCGCTCGCGGACGGCTGCACCGCCCAACTCGGCCGCCTCGCCGATGCGTTGACCGCCTACCACCAGGCGGCCGTCTCCCCGTACTGGGCGCACATACAGACCCGCGTCGACGCCGACCGGGCGGCCCGTGGCCGGGCCCTGCTGGACGGCGGCGCAGGCGAACTCCTCGCCTCGCTGCCGCCGATGCTGCGCTGGCGCGCGCCCGTCCTGGAAGCCGACTACCCGGTCGACCGCGAACTCCACCTGGACGGGCGGGGGCTGCTCCTGCAGCCCTCCTTCTTCTGTCGCCGTACCCCGGTCGCCCTCCAGGACCCGAAGCTGCCTCCCGTGCTGGTCTACCCGGTCACGCACACCCAGGCGCCGTATGAGTCCCCGCCGGGCCCCGACCGCGGCACCTCGCTCGGCCGGCTCGTCGGCCACACCCGCTCCAGCGTGCTCCAGTCCATCGGCAACGGCTGCACCACCAGCGAACTCGCCCGCAGGGCAGGCGTTTCGCTCGCCTCCGCCAGCCAGCACGCGGGAGTCCTGCGCGACGCCGGGCTCCTGGTCACGCTGCGGCACGGCAACTCCGTATTGCATACGCTGACCCCGCTCGGCTCCGCGCTGCTGTGCGGCGGGACCCCGCGCGTGCCCCGGCCGCGTCAGTCGTCGATCCCCGAGCGCTCCACGCCGGCCACGATGTAGCGCTGGAGCAGCAGGAAGACCAGGACCAGCGGGACGATCGAGACGGCCGCCGCCACGAACAGCTCGTGCAGGTTGACCACCTGGGCGGTGGTGAAGGTGGAGAGCGCCACCTGCACCGTCCACGCGTCCCGGTCCTGGCCGATGACCAGCGGCCACAGAAAGGAATTCCAGGCGCCGATGAACACAATGGTGCCGACGGCCGCGAAGACCGGGCGCGCATTGGGCACGACGATCCTCCAGTACGTCCGCCAATATCCAAGTCCGTCGACGCGGGCCGCATCCTCCAACTCGCGTGGAAATCCCGTGAAGAACTGGCGAAAGATGAAGCACGCGAAGCCGGAGAACAGAGTGGGGATGATCAGGCCGCGCAAGCTCGACACCCAGCCGAGGGACGAAACAAGAACGAAACTTGGTACGAACGTGACCGCCGCCGGAACCATCAGCGTGCCGATCACCGCGTAGAAGACCTGGTTGGCGAAGCGGTACGGGATCCGCGCGAGGCCGTACCCCGCGAGCGAGGCGAACAGGAGCGTGCCGAGCGTCGTGGCGACCGCGATCAGCGCCGAGTTGAGCAGCGAGCGGGCCATCGGGACCGCCGGGTCGTCGAAGAGCTCGCGCACGTTCGACCAGTGCAGGGCGGACGGGAAGAACGTCCAGCCGGGCGAGGTGATGTCCTGCTCGGCGGCCAGGCCGTTGCGGACGAGGAGGTAGAAGGGGACCAGGAACAGCAGGGCGAGCGCGGCCAGGATCACCCACCGCAGGGCGCGGCCGACCCGTACGAGCGCTTCGTCGGGGCGGGTCCCGTGTCGTGCGGTGGTTCTGCGCGGCGCCGTCATCAGTCGGCCTCCTTCCTGCCCAGGCCGAACCAGCGGGCCTGGAACACCGTCACCACCGCGATGATCAGCGCGAGGATCACCGCGCCCGCGCTGCCCATCCCCAGGTTCTGCCCCTGGCCGAGCGCCGTGTAGTAGAGGTAGACCAGCGGCGGCCGGGCGTAGGGCGGGTAACCGCGGGCGTCGGAGAGCAGGTTGTAGAACTCGTCGAACGCCTGGAACGCGTTGATCACCAGGAGCAGCACCACCGCGATCGACGTGGTGCGCAACTGGGGAAACGTGATGTGCCGGAACACCTGCCAGCCCGGCCGGGCACCGTCGACCGCGGCCGCCTCGTACAGGCGCGGGCTGATCCGCTGGAGCCCGGCCAGGAACAGGATCATGTAGAACCCGGCCTGCAGCCACAGCCGTACGGTCACGATCACCAGCCAGTACCAGGGCGGATGCGTCGTCGACAGCCAGGCCGTCTGATCGGCGCCGAACCAGCCGAGCACGGTGTTGGCGAGCCCGAACCGTACCCCGTTGAAGATCGACATCTTCCAGATCAGCGCGGCGACCACATACGAGCAGGCCGCGGGCAGGAAGAACACCGAGCGGAAGAAGGCCTGGAAGCGGCGGACACGGTTCACCATCAGCGCGAGACCGAGCGCGAGCGCGTACGTCGCCGGCACGATGAACAGCGAGAACACCGCGAACGTCCCCAGGCTGGACGTGAAGGCGCCGTCGCGCAGCATCGCCGTGTAGTTGTCGAACCCCACGAAGTCGGTCGGCGAGACCGTGTTGTGGGCGTCGAAGAAGCTGAGGTAGACACTCCACAGCAGCGGGACGTACGTGAAGAGGGCGAGCCCGGCGGCGAACGGGCCGACGAAGATCCAGAACCAGAGGGTGTTGTCCGAAACACGCCGTCGCATGGCCGTCAGCTCTTCTTCACCCGCTGAAGTTCGTCATTGGTCTTCCGGATGACAGATTTCAGCTCACTGTCAGGGCTCGCCCCGTCCTTGATGATCCGGTTCAGCGCGTCCTGGTACGCCGTCTGCAGCGCCGGCGTCCACAGCAGGGGCTGGGCGTAGCCGTGGTCCGTCGCATACGTCACCGCGTCGGCCGCCGCGCCCTGCCGCAGCCTGGCCGCCTTCTTGGCGAGCGAGAGCCGGGCCGGGATGTGGAAACCGTAGGACAGCGCGAAGTCCTCCTGGAAATCGGTGCGTTCCACCCACAGCCACTTCACGTAAGCCTTCGCCTCCGCCTGGTGCTTCGAGTGCGTGGACACGGCGGCGGCATACGCCCCGACCGGCACCGAGGGCTTGCCGCCCGGGCCGTCCTTGGGGAAGGGCAGCACCCCGAAGTCGTCCCCGAGCGCCTTCTGCACGGCGGGCAGCGCCCACAGCCCCGACCACTGCATCGCGGTCAGCCCCTGGAGGAACGCGGACGGGTCCGACCAGTCGCTCGGCGCGCCGAGCAGCAGCGACTTGTCGGCGTACAGCTGATGCAGCTTGCCGAGGGCGCGGGCGGCGGCCGGATCGTCGAAGCCCACTCTGCCGTCGGCGGTGACCAGGCTCAGCCCGGCCGCGTACAGCGGCGTACCGCCGAGGACACCCGCCCCGCCGTCATTGCCGAGGAAGAGGCCCTTGACCCTGTTCCGCGTCAACGCCCTGGCCGCGTCGACGAGTTCGTCCAGAGTGGCCGGCGGCCGGACGCCCGCGTCCTTGAGGAGGCTCTTGCGGTAGTAGAGGAACTGCGTGTCGACGACCTGCGGTACGCCCCAGATCTTCCCGTCGTACGTCTTCGGCGCGAGGACCGCCGGATTGAAGTCGTCCTTCACCCCGTCGAACAGGGCGGTGAGATCGGCGACCTGCCCGCCCTGGATCTGGTCCAGGGTCGGCCCGTTCACCTCGAAGACGTCCGGGCCCGACGACGTGAGCAGCGCGGCGGCCGTCTGCTGGTCGTAGTTGCCCGGCCGCCACTGCACGGAGACCTTCGCCTTGTCGTACGCGGCCCCGTAGCGGCGCACGGCTGCCTCGGTGCCGGCCTCCCCGTACTGGTGGTACCAGTGGTCGAGCGCGACCTTCCCGCCCGGTGAACTCCCGTTGTCCCGGCCGGTGTTGGAGCCGCATGCGGTGAGCAGTCCGAGTGCGGCCCCGGTGCCGAGCAGTGTCCGGCGGCTGATCGTCATGGCGTACGCCCCCTGTTCGTCATCCCGCTGTACGCCTCAACGATCAACCATGCAGGGGGATTACGACAGGGGTATTGCGGCGATGTGTCGGCCCGGCAGGATGCGGCCGGCCGGGCGCACTGGGAGCCTCGACGCGGGCGGGCGTCAGGCCTCGACGCGGGCCGCGGACGGGCCGAGCCGGAAGCGCAGCCGGCAGATCACCGCGTCGGTGTCCTTGCGGACGGCGTGGGCGAGGACCGCGCCGCGCTGGTTCTGCAGCATCCGCTGCCAGATGTGCGCGGGCTCCACCTCCGGTATCAGCACGGTGACCCGGGTGTGCGGGTGGTAGGTATGGACGCGGCTCACATAGTCGGCGACCGGGCGGCCCAGGCTGCGGTGCTGGGAAGTCAGCTCGACCAGCTCCACACCCGGGTTCCACAGCTCCCAGTCGCGGCGCAGCGCCTCCATGTCGCGCCGGTCCTCCTCGTCGGGGTGGCTGACGGTGACGGCCCGCACCTCGTCGCCCAGGGACACCGCGGCGTTCAGGGCCTCGCAGGTCAGCCGGGACAAGTGCGAAACGGGCACGATCACCAACGACCGGTCGCGGCGCGGCGGTTCGGGCACCCGGCCAAGCCCGAGGCGCTCCGCGATCCGCCCGTACGCCCGGTGGATCGCCTCGAACGCGAACACCAGGAGCGGCAGCGCGATGACGATCAGCCAGGCGCCCTCGGCGAACTTGGTGGCGGTCACCACGACCGCCGAAACGCCCGTCAGGACCGCGCCGAAGCCGTTGAGCAGGGCCTTCCACCGCCAGCCGGGGGAGCGCTCCTCGCGCCAGTGGATCACCATGCCGGTCTGGCAGATGGTGAAGCCGACGAACACGCCGATCGCGAAGAGCGGGACCAGGGTGTTGGTGTCGCCGCCCGAGAAGACCAGGAGCGCGGCGGACACGGCGGCAAGGGCGAGCACACCGTGCCGGTGGACCTGGCGGTCGGCCTTGAGGCCGAACACGTGCGGCAGGTAGTTGTCCCGGGCAAGCAGCGACATCAGGACGGGCAGCCCTCCGAAGGAGGTGTTCGCGGCGAGCGCCAGAAGGATGACCGTGGCGAACTGCACGACATAGAAAGCCCAGTTGTGGCCGAGGGAGGCGTCCGCGAGCTGGGCGAGCACGGTGACGCCCTCGACCGGCTGGAGGTGGAAGCGGCCGATGAGCACCGAGAGGCCGATCAGCATGACCCCGAGCAGCGCGCCGAGCGCCACCTCGGTGCGCTGGGCGCGCCTGGCGGCCGGGGCGCGGAAGGACGGCACCGCGTTCGCGACGGCCTCGACACCGGTCAGCGCGGAACACCCGGACGCGAAGGCCTTGAGCAGCAGCAGCGCGCCGACACTGGTGGCGTTGCCCGCCAGGACGGAGGCATGCCCGTCGGCGGTGTACGTCGACGCGGGCGACGAGCGGAAGAGACCGACGACGACGATCGCCAGGATCGAGGTGATGAACACCGCGGTCGGGACGATGAACGCCTTCGCCGAGTCGACGATGCCGCGCAGGTTGATCGCGGTGACCAGGACCAGCACGCCGAGGCAGATGACGAGCCGGTCCCCGTAGAGACCCGGGAAGGCCGAGGTCAGCGCGGCCACGCCGGCCGTGACGGACACGGCCACGTTCAGGACGTAGTCGAGGATCAGCGAGGCGGCAGCCACCAGGCCGGTGCGGGCGCCCAGGTGGCGGCGGGCCACCGCGTAGGAGCCGCCGCCGTTCGGGAAGGCCGCGATGACCTGCCGGTAGGAGGCGACCAGCACCGCGAGCAGCCCGGCGATGGCCAGCGTCACGGGAAGCGTGAAACCGAGCCCGTACGCACCGGCCCCGGCCAGGACCAGGACGATCGCCTCCGGGCCGTACGCCACGGAGGCCATCGCGTCGAGGGAGAGAGCGGCGAGACCCTGCGTGGCGGTGAGCCGGTGCCGGTCGACCGCTCCGGGAGGTTCTTCGGGGGCCGCGTCGCTGACGACGGCCTTCGACGTGGTGAGCATGGGCCCCACACTGCGACCCGCGCCGCCGGACGCCGACCCCCTTTGGCGCCCCCTTGTCGGAGCGGGCCCGCATCCATACGCCCTCTTGACGGGGGTGGCTCGATGCCGCCTTGTGGCGGCGCCGGGGCCTCCCCGGACCTGCGGCTCCGGAGGCACGCCCGCCACAGGAGCACCGTGGAGGGATGACGCGAGACGCGATGGCCGGACGGGACGACGACACGGCGGGGCGACGAGAGTCGGCCGCCCGAGGTGACATCGCCGGCCGGGCCCACCTCGACGAGGTGCTGAGGCGCTTCTGCACCGCGGCCTTCGCCGACCCCCTCATCGGGCCCTGCTCCGACGCCACCGACCTCGACGTGCACCTGCCCCGCATCGGCGACTTCTGGGAACGCGCCCTGTTCCGTACGGCCGGCCACCGCCGCGACGCCTTCGCTCCGCACGCCGCCCTGCACCTGGCCGCCCCGCTCACAGCCGAACACTTCGGACGCTGGGTCCAGCTGTGGCACGCCACCGTGGACGGCCTGCACCAGGGCCCGAACGCCGAGCGAGCCAAGGCGCAGGGCGAACGGACCGCCCTCGCGATGCTGCGCCGCCTGAACGGCCGCGACGTGGACACGACCGGCGAAGGCCCCGGCTTCGTCCCCCTCGCGGCCTTGACCCGGCGCGCGGCCGCGGCCTGAGGGGCTCGCCCGGGCGGTGGTACTTCCGCCGGCTCTGCGGGCGCCCGAAAAACAAACGCGGCGCGGCGATGAGTTTTCGCGCGGGCCGCCGTCTACCCCTCGTAAGCAACGCCACCGACCACGAGGGAGCCCGACATGCCCACCATGATCTTCGTCAACCTGCCGGTGAAGGACCTCGACCGCTCGAAGGACTTCTTCGGCAAGCTGGGCTACTCCTTCAACCCCCAGTTCACCGACGAGAACGCCGGCTGTCTGGTCATCAGCGACACGATCTACGCCATGCTGCTCACCGAGCCGTTCTTCAAGGGCTTCACCAAGCGGCAGATCGCCGACACCGCGACGACCGTCGAGTCGATCGTCTGCCTGAGCGCCGACAGCCGCGAGGAAGTCGACCGCCTCGTCGACACCGCGCTCGCCTCCGGCGGCTCGCCCGCCCAGGAGACCATGGAGCAGGGACCCATGTACGGCCGCTCCTTCCTGGACCCGGACGGCCACCACTGGGAGGTCATGTACATGGACCCGGCCGCGATCAACGCCTGATCCCGGCCCCGCCCAAGGGCGTCACAGCGCCTCGTACGTCACGCCGGTGAGCTGCTCCGACGCCACCCAGAGGCGCTCACCGGCGACGTCGTTCAGCGTCCACCTGGCCCGCCAGGACCTGGCGGGCGCGCCGCGCCACATCATCAGGGACGGGCCCGTGAACGAGTCGGGCCGCACCCCGGGCGCCGTCGCCGCGTACAGCGTGGGCAGCGCGCCGGCCTCGGCGGGCTGCGCCATGACGCGGTTGCCGAGCTCGACGATCCGCTCGGCGGCCCTGCGGCCCTCCATCCGTACGCCCTGCGTCTGGAGGTTGGTCGCGGCATAGCCGGGGTGTGCGGCCGCCGCCACGACGTCCGAGCCCGCCGCCCGCAGCCGTCGGGCGAGCTCGTGGATGAAGAGCAGGTTCGCCGTCTTGGACCGCCCGTACACGATCCAGCGCCGGTAGCGGTGCTCGCTGTTGAGATCACCGATGTCGATATTGGCCAGCGCGTGCATCCCGCTGGACACGCTCACGACCCGCGCCGCCCCGGCCGCCCGCAGCCGGGGCAGCAGCAGTCCGGTGAGCGCGAAGTGCCCGAGGTGGTTGACGCCGAACTGCGTCTCGAACCCGTCGGCGGTCTTCCCGTAGGGGAGCGCCATCACGCCCGCGTTGTTGACGAGCAGATCGAGCCGGTCGTACGGGAGCTTCGCGGCGAACTCCCGCACCGAGGCGAGGTCGGCCAGATCGAGCGTCCTGAACTCGGCCTGCGCGCCGGGGACTTCGCTTCTGATGCGGTCCTCGGCTGCCCGGCCGCGCGCCTCGCTGCGGCAGGCGAGCACCACCCGTGCGCCACGGCGGGCCAGCTCCCGCGCCGTGACCAGACCGATGCCGCTGTTCGCCCCGGTGACGACGGCCGTGCGGCCGCTCTGATCGGGGATGTCCTGAGCACTCCAGCCCTGAGTCATGCGCCCACCGTACCGATGGGTATGCCTGGTGGGCAGGGTGGGGCAGGGCAGGGCGGGGATGCGGTGGCGGACGGCTCAGGCGGAGGCGCCGCCGTCGATGACGAGGTCCGCGCCGACGACCGAGGCGGCGTCGTCGGAGGCCAGGTACAGCACGGCTGCCGCGGCCTCGGCCGTCGTCGAGACCCGGCCGAGCGGCAGCTCCGCCTTCATGCGGGTCGCGCGCTCGGCCTCGGTCTCGCCGGGGCGCAGCGACATGGTGGTGGCGATGGGGCCGGGGCTCACCGCGTTGATCCGCACCCCGTCCTGGATGTGGTCGAGGGCGGCGCCCCGGGTCAGCGCGCTGACGGCGGCCTTGGAGGTGGCGTACGCGGTCAGGCCCGGGCGGCGGCTGTGGGCGCCCAGGTTGGAGGCGATGTTGACGATGGCGCCGCCCGACTCCTGGGTGCGCATGTGGGCGATCTCGGCCTGGAGCGCGTGGAGGACGCCGGTGAGGTTGACAGATATCAGTATCTGCCAGTCACTCTCCGACAGTTCGGCCAAGGGGGCGCCGCCGCGGAAGATCCCGGCGTTGTTGACCGCCACGTCGAGGGAGCCGAACCGCTCGACCACGTCGGCCACCAGGCCGCGCACGGCGGTGGATTCGGACACGTCGGCGGTGAACGAGGCCGCCGTGCCGCCCGCCTCCGTGATCAGGGCGACCGTCTCGTCGAGGGTCGCGGCCGTACGCCCGGCGACGGCGACCCGGGCCCCCTCGGCGGCGAAGGCGAGCGCGACGGCCCGGCCGAGCCCGGAGCCGGCGCCGGTGACGAGAACGGTCTTGTGCGCGAAACGAGCAGACATATTCTTGACCAATCGTTCTGTTATGAAGGTATGGGGGTGTGAGGCACGAAGGGCGGTGAAGGTGCCCGGGGGTGGGGAAAGGGGAGCGTGTCGGCGCGACAGCGGATGTCGGCCGACAGATATCAGTCGAGCACCGTCAGAATCTGTTCGGCCGCATCCCGCACCCGCCCCGGCTCGCCCGACGCCTTGCCGACGATCCGCACTCCCTGGAGGAAGACGAGCAGCATCCGGGCCAGCCCGCGCGGATCGCGGTCCGCCGCCAGTTCGCCCTGTGCCTGGGCCCGTACGAGCGCGGAGTGCAGCAGGGTTTCGATGTGCTCCCAGCTGAGCTCGACGCGGCGGGCCGCGGCGCTGTCGTGCGGGGCCAGTTCGGCGGCGGTGTTGGTGATGAAACAGCCGGTCAGGCGCGAAGTGCCGGACATCGACTCGGTGGCGAAGCGCCGCACCACCGCGCGCACGGCGGGCAGTGCGGGGCCCGGTCCCGACAGCTCGGCGAGCAGTGCGGGGTCGCGGTGCTCCGCGTAGCGGTCCAGTGCCTTCAGGTACAGCTCGTGCTTGTTGCCGAACGTCGCGTAGATGCTGGCGCGGCCGATGCCGAGGTGCTCGACGAGGTCCGCCATCGACGTCGCCTCGTAGCCGCGCCGCCAGAACAGCTCAAGGGCTGACTGGAGCGCGGCGTCGGGGTCGAATTCCTTGGTCCTGGCCACACGGAGACAGTAGAACTAACTGGAACGATCGGTCAAGTAAGTCTGGACGGCCTGCGCCTCGTCGTCCAGGCAGGCCCCCGTCTCCAGGTCGAAGCGGTGTTTCAGGAGCGGGGACGCGACATAGGGGCGGCCCTCCGGAGTGGAGCCGAGCAGTCCGCGGGAGAGTACGTACGCGCCGGTGAACGGGTCGCGGTTGTCGATCGCGTACGTACGGCCGCGGCGGTCGGTGAAGACGGCGGCCTGGCGGCCGTCGGGGAGCAGGGCCGCCACTCCGCGCCCGGGGGTCAGGCGGGCGGCCTCGCAGACCTCCAGCCAGCCGTCGTCCATCCGGAGTTGGATCATCGTCATCGGGTGGCTCCCAGGGTGAGAAGGGGCAGCTCGGGCTTGATCTGGTCGCGTTCGGGGACGAACCGGACCGACGGGTCGGGTGCGCCGGGCGCGTTCACGAAGGACACGAAGCGGGCGAGCCGCTCGGGGTCGTCGAGGGTCTCGGCCCACTCGTCGCGATAGCCCGCCACGTGCGCGGCCATCAGGGCCTCCAGCTCGGCGCAGATGCCGAGCGAGTCGTTCACCACCACGTCCTTGATGTGGTTCAGGCCGCCCTCGATCCGCTCCAGCCAGACCGAGGTGCGCTCCAGGCGGTCGGCGGTGCGGATGTAGAACATCAGGAATCTGTCGATCAGACGGACAAGTTCGTCATCCGTCAGGTCCTGCGCCAGCAGATCGGCGTGCCGGGGGCTGGCGCCGCCGTTGCCGCCGACGTACAGGTTCCAGCCGTTGGCCGTGGCGATCACGCCGAAGTCCTTCGACTGGGCCTCGGCGCACTCGCGGGCGCAGCCGGACACCGCCGACTTCAGCTTGTGCGGCGAGCGCAGGCCCCGGTAGCGCAGCTCCAGGTCGATCGCCATCCGCACCGAGTCCTGCACCCCGTAACGGCACCAGGTCTGCCCCACGCACGACTTGACCGTGCGCAGCGACTTCCCGTAGGCGTGCCCGGACTCGAAGCCCGCGTCCACCAACCGGGTCCAGATGGACGGGAGCTGGTCGACGCGCGCCCCGAAGAGGTCGATGCGCTGACCGCCGGTGATCTTCGTGTAGAGGCCGAAGTCCCGCGCCACCTCGCCGATCACGATGAGCTTGTCCGGGGTGATCTCCCCGCCCGGGATGCGCGGAACGATCGAATACGAGCCGTTGCGCTGCAAGTTGGCCAGGAAATGATCGTTGGTGTCCTGAAGTGCGGCCTGCTCGCCGTCCAGGATGTGACCGTTTCCGAGACCGGCCAGGATCGAGGCGATCGCCGGCTTGCAGATCTCGCAGCCCTCGCCGCCCCGCGCTTCCGTGCGCCCGTGCCCGTCGAGGAGCTCGGTGAACGAGCCGATGCGCAGCGCGAGCGCGATCTCGTACAGCTCCTGGCGGGTCTGCGCGAAGCAGCCGCACAGGCCGCCGTCGCCGGACTTCGGGAGCAGCAGGCCGATGGTCTTGACACAACTGCCGCAGCCCGTACCGGCCTTGGTGCACTTCTTGACCTCGGGCAGCGAGGAGCACGCGGCGATCGCGCCCTTGGTGACGTTGTGGCAGGAACAGATGACCGCGTCGTCGGGCAGCGCCTCCGGGCCGAGCGCGGCCGGCGCGCCGAGCCCGGCGGGCAGCACCAGCTGCTCGGGGGAGACCGGCGGAACGTGCCCGGTGAGCGGCCGCAGCATGCCGTACGCGTCGGCGTCGCCGACCAGGACACCGCCGAGCAGCACGCCGTCGGACGACACGACCAGCTTCTTGTAGATGCCGGAACGCGAGTCCGAGTAGACGACGTCGAGGCAGTCGTCGGCCGTGCCGTGCGCGTCGCCGAACGACGCCACGTCCACGCCGAGCAGCTTCAGCTTCGTCGACAGGTCGGCCCCGGTGAAGGCGCGTCCGGTGTCGGCGGCGATCGCGTCGGCAGCCGTCTGAGCCATGTCGTAGCCGGGCGCGACCAGGCCGTACACCCGGCCGTCCGAGGCGAGCGCGCACTCGCCGATCGCGAACACCGCGGGGTCGCTGGTGCGGCACTGCTCGTCGACGACGATGCCGCCGCGCTCGCCCACCGCGAGGCCGCAGTCGCGGGCCAGCTGGTCGCGCGGGCGGACACCGGCGGAGAAGACCACCAGGTCGGTCGACAGATGTGAGCTGTCGGAAAGTGTCATTCCACTGACGCGGCCCTCGTCGCCGGCCGTGATCTCCTGCGTGCCGACACCCGTGTGCACGGTGAGGCCCATGTTCTCGATGGTGCGCAGCAGCGCCGCGCCGCCGCCCTCGTCGACCTGCACCGGCATCAGCCGGGGCGCGAACTCCACGATGTGCGTGTCCAGGCCGAGCCCGCGCAGCGCACCGGCCGCCTCCAGGCCGAGCAGCCCGCCGCCCACCACCGCGCCGGTCGTCGCGGTCTTCGCGTACTCCTCGATGGCGAGCAGGTCCTCGATCGTCCGGTAGACGAAGCAGCCGGGGGTGTCCTTGCCGGGGACCGGCGGCACGAACGGGTACGAGCCGGTGGCCAGGACGAGCGTGTCGTACGCGAAGGTCCGCCCCGAGCGGGCGGTGACCGTGCGCGCGGCCCGGTCGACCGACTCGGCGGGATCGTCCACGTACAGCTCTATCTCGTGCTGCGCCATGAAGTCGTCCGGTACGAGGCTGAGTTCGTCGGGCGTCTTCCCCTCGAAGTACGAGGTGAGGTGGACGCGGTCGTAGGCGGGGCGGGGTTCCTCGCACAGCACGACCACCCGGGTCCGCCCGGTCGCGCCGCGCTCGGCGAGCGCCTCCAGGAAGCGCTGGCCGACCATGCCGTGGCCGACGACCACGATCGTGGAAAGGTGTTCGGTGGACACGTCAGGAACCTCCGTCGTGGGTGAGCAGGTGGAGCAGGGGCGCGTCCGGTACGGGCTCGTCGCCCTCCCAGGTCCGGGCGAGCGCCCCGACCGCGCCGAGATCGCCGAGGAGCACGCCCCCGACCAGGCGGTCGCCGCGGACGACGACCTTGCGGTAGGCGCCCCGGGTCGCGTCCGCGAGATGGGCCACGTCGTCGCCGGGGCGGGGCGTGGGCTCGCCGAACGAGGCGAGGTCCAGGGGGCGCGGGCCGCCGAGCGTGAGCCGGGTCAGACCGCGTGTCCCGGAGTAGGAGCCGCGCCCGGTGGCCAGCAACGCGCCCAGCGCGTCGGCCTGTTCGAGCGCCGGCCCCGCGAGTCCGTACACCGTGCCGCGATGCTCGGCGCAGTCGCCGACGGCATGGATGTACGGGTCCGAGGTGCGCAGCTCGTCGTCGACGACCACGCCCTGGCGGACGTCGAGCCCGGCTGCCAGCGCGAGACCGGTGCGGGGGCGGACCCCGGTGGCCAGGACGACGAGTTCGGCGCCGAGCACGAATCCGTCGGCGAGTTCGACGTCGGTGCCGGCGGGACCGGTGAGGCCGCGCACCCGGCACTCGGTGTGCACCTCCACACCGAGGAGTTCGAGATGAGTGCGCACCAACGCGGAAGCGGCCACATCCAGCTGACGCTCCATCAGGTGCTCGCCCTGCTGGGCGAGGACGACCTGGGCGCCGCACTCGGCGAGCGCCCGCGCGGCCATCACGCCGAGCAGTCCGCCCCCGATGACCACCGCACGGGTCCCCTCGCGGGCCTTCTCGCGCAGCGCGAGCGCGTCGTCGAGGGTGCGGAAGGGGTGGACGCCGTCGGGGAGCCGGCCCTCACGCAGGCCCCTGAGCGGCGGCAGCACCGGGTTCGACCCGGTCGCGAGCACGAGGCGCCCGTACGGGACGGCGCTGCCGTCGTCGCAGTGCACCACGCGGGCCGCGCGGTCGATCCGCACCGCCCGCACACCGCGCCGCACCGGTATGGGGGGCAGCGAGATCACCTCGGGCCCGTACCGCCCGGCGAGCACCTCCGCGAGGAGCACCCGGTTGTACGGTGCGTGCGTTTCCTCGCCGATGACGGTCACCGGGACATGCCGGGCCAGGCGGGCACCCGCTGTGCCGCCGCCGATCACCACGATGTCCGTACTCATGTGCCCAGCGTGCGCGGCGGCTGTTACCCGTCCGCATCCCGCCGATTTCCACGGGGGAACCTTGAGCTCAGCGGGGCGGGGGGCGGGGTGTGAGGGGAGCGGTGCGAGGGGAGCCGACGCTTCGGCCCCTCCGGCGCGGGCTCGGGCGGGGCCAGAGGGCGGGGAGGGGGGTGGGGCAAACCGAACCATGAAGTTCCGTGCTGGCACGATCGAGTCGGCGGGCCGGGGGCGGGAGCCTTGACGCATGGACCTCGCACAGCGGCATTCCGCATCCACACCTGTACGCACATCTGCACAGGCGCCCGCTCCGGCTCGCCCCGTCGTGGGCCCGGCCGGCGCCGACCAGCACGCCACGCACCGCGGTGCGCCCCGCGTCGGATGGAGGGACATCCTCCGGGAGCCGTTCCGGGCCGTGACGTGGCTGCGGCTCGCCTATCTTCTGCTCGCCCTGCCCGTCGGCATTCTGTGTGTGCCGATAGCCCTGGTGGGAGGCCCGGCGGGCCGGATCCAGCGCGGGCTCGCCCGGGGGCTGCTCGGAGTGGAGGTGCCGGGCCCCGAGCGCACGGGGCCGCTCGCCCTGGCCCACGCCGTGATCAGCATGCCGCTCAACCTGATAGCGCTGACCGTGTCGGGCTACTTCTGGACGGTCGTCGTCATGAACGTGGCCTATCCGCTGCGGGGCGGCGACACGAGCCAGTCGTGGGGCGGTCCCACGATGGCCGGCGCGTGGGCGGTGCACGGCATAGGCGGCGGGCTGTCCTTCCTGCTCATCACTCCCTGGGTGATGAAGGGCTTCACCGCGCTCCAGGCCCGCCTGGTCAAGGGCTTCCTCGGCGCGGACCGCACCGGGCTCCTGAAGACCACCGGGATCGCCCTCGCCGTCGCCGCGATCTGCGCCCTCCTGTCCATACCGGTGATCCACCAGCTCTGATCAGCGCCTCTAGGGTTGTTCCTCATGCACCGCCTGCGCCTTCTGAGCTCCGTGGAGTTCCCCTACCGGCGAGACCGGCTCGGCACGATCGGCCGCGCCGCGCTCTACTCGCTCATCGCGCTGCCGCTCGCCCTGACCGGCCTGGCCCTGGTCGTTGCGGTCCTGCTGATCGGTGCGGTGCTGTCGTGGACGGCGCTGGGGCTCTGGCTCATCGCCGCGGCCGTCCGCGCGGCCCTCGTCCTCGGAGACCTCCAACGAGCCCTGGCCAAGCGCCTGTTGGGGCTTGAGATCGACCCGCCGGTGCGGGCGGAGACGAGCGGCGTCTTCGACTGGCGGCGCGCGGTGCTGGGCGGCCGGTCCGGATGGCGGGCGGTGGGCTGCGCCCTGGCGGCCCCGCTGACGGCCCTCCTGGCCCTGGGCTCCGTATACACCGGCTTTGTCCACGGAGTGCTTCTGACCCTGTATCCGGTGCTCAAGCGCTGGGACTACTTCACGATCCGGGAGCCAGACGGTTCCGTACGGCATGTGGGAATGGTGGTGGGCGGAGTGGAGCTCGACAGCTGGCCCCGCTGGCTGCTGCCCTTCGCCGCCGGGCTGCTCCTCCTGTACGCCGCACCGTGGCTGGTCCGCCATGCCCTCACCCCGCACCGGCTGCTGCTCACCGCGCTGCTCGGTCCGGACCGGGCGGACCAGCGCATCCGCACCCTGGAGGAGACTCGCGCCCAGGCCGTCGACGACGCGGCCGCCACCCTGCGCCGGATCGAGCGCGACCTCCACGACGGGACGCAGGCCCGCCTGGTGGGACTGGGCATGCACCTCACGATGATCCGTGAACTGGTGGCGGGCGGCGCCGGACAGGACCGGATCCTGAAGGTCGTCGAGACCGCGCAGGGCAATGCCAAGCAAGCCGTCGCCGACCTGCGCCATCTGGTCAAGGGCATCCACCCGCCCGTGCTCGACCAGGGGCTCGACACCGCGCTTGCCACCCTCGCGGCGGACAGCGCCCTGCCGGTCCGGGTGAGCTGCGGAATCGAGGGCAGACCGAGCCCGGCCGTGGAGTCCATCGCCTACTTCTGCACGGCGGAACTCCTGGCCAACGCGGCCAAGCACAGCGGAGCTTCGGAGGTGACGGTCACGGTGCACGGCGCGGCGAAGATGCTGCTGCTCACCGTCGAGGACAACGGGCGCGGGGGAGCGGTGGTCGGCGCGGGCAGCGGACTGGCCGGCCTGCGGGCCCGGGTCCGTACCGTCGACGGCTCCCTGACCTGCGACAGCCCACCTGGGGGGCCTACGGTGGTGAGCGTGCTGCTTCCCTTCAGGTGAGCAGCCGTCTTGAAGCCGAACACCGAGAACTCTGAACACCGAGAACAGGGCGGGTCATTCATGCGGGTCGTCATCGCCGAGGATTCCGCGATTCTGCGCGACGGGCTCGTCCAGCTCCTGGAGTTGCGCGGGGTGGAGGTGGCGGCCGCCGTGGGGGACGCGGAGGCGCTGCTCGCCGCGGTCGCCGAACACCGGCCGGACGCGGCGGTGGTGGACATCCGGCTGCCGCCGACACAGACCGACGAAGGGCTGCGGGCGGCCGTGCAGATCCGCCGTACGGCGCCGGGTACCGGGGTGCTGATCTTCTCGCAGTACGTGGAGACCAAGTACGCGGCGCAGCTCGTCGGGGACGGCGGGGCGGGCGTGGGCTATCTGCTCAAGGAACGGGTGGTGGACATCGGGGAGTTCGTGAACGCCCTGGAGCGGGTGGCGGCGGGCGGCACCGCGCTCGACCCGGAGGTGGTGGCCCAGCTGTTCGGGGCGAGCCGGCGGGCCGCCGCGCTCGACGCGCTCACCCCGCGCGAGCGGGAAGTGCTCGGGCTGATGGCGGAGGGCCGCACCAACCATGCCATCGCCGAGTCGTTCGGGGTGTCCGAGCGGGCGGTGGAGAAACACATCGCGAACATCTTCGCCAAGCTGGACCTGCCGCCCTCCGAGTCGGGCCATCGCCGGGTGCTCGCCGTACTGCGTTACCTGGACCGGCAAGGCGGCTGAGGGCGGCTGACACCCGGGTCGGGGGAAGGCCGCTTAATCGGTGGTCAGCGCATCCTCAAGGGCGCCTTAAGGATCCCGGATCCGCCTCTGACCAGGGCCTTTCGTCGGCCGCTCCGACCTAGGCTGCCGGGCGTGACGATCGAGGCCACCGACCCGCAGCTTGCCGCGTACCCAGCCCTGTCCGCCTGTCTCGCCCACCAGTCGCACTGCTCGCATCAGGCTCAACACCTGCCGTGGGGAGGCGAGTTGGCCCCCGCGCCGGGCGGCTTGCCTGCCACCGGCCCGGGCTCCGCCGGCTCGACGGCCGCCGAGGGGCACGGCGCAGCGCCCGTGGCCGTCGATGTGCGCGCGCCGCGGGTCCGGCCGGAGGCCTCGCTGCACTACCTCCTCGGCCCGTCCGACGCGTCCTTCGACCCGCTCGCGCCGCAGGCCCTGCGCAACCTCGTCCCCGACCTGGCCGAGCACGACGTCTACTTGTGCGGACCCGGTCCCATGGCCGATGCCGCGACCGCCTCGCTCATCAAGGCGGGGGTGCCCGAACAGCACATCCACACCGAGCAGTTCGGCTTCTGAACCCCGCATCGAAGCCCGCCGTCCCCACCCCGCCGAACCGAGGAAGGGCAGAGCCATGGCCCGTCACCGCAAGTGCGCCGTCCCCGTCCCGCTCGACCGCGCCCGGCGGCGGCTCGCCGCGGCGCTCACCGCCGTCAGCGCGCTCGGGGCGACGTTCCTGGCCGTCGCCGTCACCCCGGCCGCGCCGCCCGCCCCCGACCGGACCCCTGCGGCCACCACCTCAGATCTGGCTCAGGCATCCGGAAAGTAATAGACGAAGCGGCCGATCGCTCCTTAAGGTCGCCAGCATGCCCGACATATCGCTGACCATGCTCATCGTGCTGTGCCTCGCCGCGGGCGCGGCCGGGTGGATCGACGCGGTGGTCGGCGGCGGCGGACTGCTCCTGCTGCCCGCGCTGCTCCTCGGGCTGCCGCACGTCCCCGCCTCGCACATCCTCGGCACCAACAAGGCCGTCGCCATCGTCGGCACCTCGGGGGCCGCCGTGACGTATGTGCGCAAGGCGCCGGTGAAGGTGAAGACGGCGCTACGGATCGGGCTGGCGGCGCTCGCGGGCTCCATGACCGGCGCGTTCTTCGCGGCAGGCATCAGCAGCGCCGTGCTGCGCCCGGTCATCCTGGTCGTGCTGCTCGGCGTCGCCGCGTTCGTCATGTTCAAGCCCGCGTTCGGCACCGGGGCCAGTGGGCAGCCGGTCACCCGGGCCCGTACCGTCACCGCGATCGTGCTCGTCGGCGGTGGCATCGGGCTCTACGACGGGCTCTTCGGGCCCGGCACCGGGACGTTTCTCGTCCTCGCCCTCACCGCCGTGCTCCATCTCGATCTGGTGACCGCGAGCGCCACCGCCAAGATCGTGAACGTCTGCACGAATGTTGGCGCGCTCGCCATGTTCGCCTACCAAGGCAGCGTCATGTGGCAGCTGGCCGCGATCATGGCGGTGTTCAACCTCGCGGGGGGCCTGATCGGGGCGCGCATGGCTCTGCGCAAGGGGAGCGAGTTCGTGCGCGGGGTGCTGCTTGTGGTTGTTTTCTCGCTGATCGCGAAGCTGGCGTTCGATCAGTGGGGGTAGTTGCCCGCTGGGTGGTGGGGGCGGTTGTCGTTCTGCCGGGCCGCGGGTGGCTTGTTGCGCCCCCGCGGCGGAGCCGCACGATGTCACAGCCCCGCGCCCGCAAAGGCACGCGCTGCGCGCACGTGCCCGTTCGTCGGCCGCGGGCCGTGCGTGGTTGCTCGCGCAGTTCCCCGCACCTCTAAAGCCGACTTCGGCCGCGGGCCGTGGGTGGTTGCTCGCGCCCACGCGCCGGAGCCGCACCATGTCACAGGCCCGCGCCCTGGCCTCCCTCGGCTGCGGAGCCGCGCCACGTCACAGGCCCGCCACCCCCACCAAGTGGGCGAAAGCCACTACGTTGCCTCGGTAGCCCGTTTGTTGGGAGAAGCCTCCGCCGCAGGTGATCAGGCGTAGTTCCGGGCGGGCGGCGGGGCCGTACACCTTTGTGTCCGGGAATGCTTCGTTCTCGTAGACCTCGACCGCGTCGATGGCGAACACCGCGGTCCGGCCGTCCTCGCGGGTCACCTCGACCCGGCTGCCCTTCTTCAGCGCGCCCAGCGCGTAGAAGACGGCGGGGCCGCGGGAGTCGTCGACGTGGCCCGCCATCACGGCCGTGCCCCGGGCGCCCGGCGCGGTGCCGTCCTTGTACCAGCCGGCCATGTTCGTGTTCCCCGGCGGCGGCACGTCCAGGGTGTGGTCGGGGCCGAGCCCGAGCCGCATCACGGGGGCGTCGACCTGGATCGAGGGGATCTTGATCCGTACGGGTTCGGAGGGCGGCAGGCCGTTGGCGGGCGGGGTTTCGGTCACGGCCCGTCCGGCGGAACCGGAGCGGGAGTCGGCCGTGATTGCGCCCCGCTGCGACGCCGGCCCCGCCTCGAACCGCTCGGCCGCCGACGGCTGCGGAGGCTCCACGGTCTCCAAGCCCCGCTCGATCAGCCACAGGCCGGCGAACGCGGCGACCACCATCAGCCAGCCCGCGTTGCGCCGGGCGATCCGGTCCGACAAGGGCGGTCAGCCCCGGCCCTGCGCGCCGCTCGCCCGGCGACGCAGTAGCCAGGTGCTGCCCACGGCGGCCGCGGCCAGTACCGCCGCGCCTGCCGCGATCTTGGTGGTGTCGGGGCCGATGCTGCCGCCGGCACCGGTCTTCACATGACCCCGCGGGTCGTGGCCGTCCCAGGTGTTCCCGGTCTTCCCGGTGTTCCCAGTGGTCCCGGTCTTGTCGGTGACCCCGGTCTTGTCGTGCTCGCGCTGGTCATTGCCGCGCGGGTCGTTCCAGTCCCAGGATTTGTCCTGCCCCCGCCGGTCGCCCCAGTCCGGCGTCTTGTCCCTGCCGCCCTGTGGGTCGCCCGGGCCCCAGGACTTGTCCCTGCCGCCCTGCGGGTCGCCCGCGCCCCAGGACTTGTCCCTGCCCTTCTGATCGCGGTCGCCGGGTTCGGTGACGGTGAGCCGGCCGTCGACGACCTTGCCGTTCTCGCAGCTCACCCTGATGCGGAAGGAGCCGGGCGTGGCGTTCGGGGCCACCTGGAACTGCCCGGCGAGCGCCTCCTTGTGAGGGGAGCCCGACATCTGGAAGTCGCCCGCGCCCACCGTGTTCGCATCGCCTGCGGCCCGCCCCGCCGGCCCGCAGGCCGTGGTGCTCGCGGTCACCGTGGTGCCGGGCGAGGCGCTCGTGGGCCACAGCTCCAGCGACGCGGCCGGCTCGTAGGTGGCGTACGCGTGCGAAACCGCCGGACCCAGCACGGCGGCGGACGCCAGCACGGCACTGGTCAGGAGTCGGGCAGTACGCATGGATCCTCCGGGGACGCGGCAGAGCTTCTGCCTTCGACCTAAGAGGTGTACGGGCCGCTCCGCCCGTCGGCGGGGGTCGAACGAGTGACGCGGTGTGGGCCGTACGGGTGACGGTCACCCGCCCGGGATCTGCCTCAACCCGCCCCGGATCCGCCTCAGATCACATCCCAGGGCGCCTCCTCGTACGCCCGCCACACCACCTTCATCAGCTCCGCGTCGACGGCGAACTCGCGTTCGTCGATCCGGCCCACCGGGGCGATGCCGCGCGAGTTCATGATGAAGGCCGCGCTGTACGTGTCGAGCCCGGCCAGGGTCACCTCGCGGTGCGCCGACTTCAGGCCGTACGCCGCGAGCCGGGGTTCGAGCACCGCCATCGTGATGCCGAGCAGCGCGGGGCGGTTCGGCCAGACCACCGAGCCGCCGTCCCAGAACGCGACGTTGGTGATCGCACCCTCGGCGACGACACCGCCGGGGCCGGTCAGCAGGGCCTCGGTGAAGCCCTGGCGCTCCGCGAGGCGGACGTAGTAGCCCTGGGCGAAGCCGCCGAGGTGCTTGAGGTGGGCGACCGGGCGCTCGTACGGCACGGAGAGCAGCGACTGGGCGGTGGACGGCATGTCGACCGGCTCGTTCACGACGACCATCGGCGTGGGCGCGTCGGCCGGCCCGTACACATAGACCCGCACCGCCGCGTCGGACCGGCCGCAGGCTTCGAGTGCCTGCCTCGTCAGGGAGCGGATCCGTTCGCCGTCGAGGCCGGGGCCGAACAACTCGCGGGTGGCCCGGTCCAGGCGGGTCAGGTGGTGGGCGAGGCCGCGGACCCGTCCGTCGCGCACCTGCATGGCCGTGAAGTGGCCGTAGCCGCCGGTCAGCGCGGGGACGAGCAGGTTCTCGGCATCGGCGGGGCGGCCGTCGATCTCGACGTACGGAAGTGTCATGGCCCTCAAGATAGTTCGCCGCCGGGACGCGCTTGACCTCAAGCAGGCTTGAGGTTGAATCCTTTTCGGCATGGACATCACCACAGCCGAGCCGGCTGCTTCTTCCGCTCTGAAGGTCACCGTCGTCGTCGCCTCCAACCGTGAGGGCCGGTTCGCGCCGGTCGTCGCCGACTGGTTCCTCGCCCGGGCCCGCGAGCACCAGGGCCTCGACATCGAGGTGCTCGACCTCGCCGAGGCCGAGCTGCCGACCACCATTTCCCACAATCCGTCGCCCGCCGTGGCGGCCCAACTCGCCGTCATCTCACCGAAGCTGGCGGACGCCGACGCCTTTGTCGTGATCACCCCCGAGTACAACCACTCCTTCCCCGCCTCGCTGAAGAACCTGATCGACTGGCACTACGTCCAGTGGCAGGCCAAGCCCGTCGGCTTCGTCTCGTACGGCGGGATCTCCGGCGGCCTGCGGGCGGTCGAGCAACTGCGGCAGGTCTTCGCCGAGATGCACGCCGTCACCGTGCGGGACACCGTCAGCTTCCATCAGGCACACGGTCTCTTCGACGAGGACGGCGAGCACCGCGAGCCCTCGCAGGCCGACGCGGCCGTGAAGAAGATGCTCGACCAGGTCGCGTGGTGGGCGCACGCGCTGCGGGACGCGAAGGGGATACGTCCGTACGAGGGCTGAGGGGCAGTGATGGGCGGTCGGAATCTGTCAGTCGACCATCGCCGGCTGTCAGCTGACAGCTGACAGCTGATCGCCGTCGGCCGACCGCCCGTCCCTCAACCCCGACCTCACCCTCCCGGCAGCGAAACCACCGCCACCGCGCCCCCGTCCTCCGCGTTCCGCAGTGCCACCTCCGCGCCGATGACCTGGGCCTGGCCCAGGGCGATGGTGAGGCCGAGGCCCGTGCCCTGGCCGCGTTCCTCGGCGCCGGTCACGAAGCGCTGGGGGCCGTCCCTCAGGAGGCGCCCGGGGAAGCCGGGCCCGTGGTCGCGCACGCTGACCGAGGTGCCGGCCACCGTCACCTCGACCGGCTCGGCGCCGTGCCGCCGGGCATTGGCGATCAGGTTGGCGAGGATCCGCTCCAGACGGCGCGCATCGGTGCGTACGAGCGTGTCCGCGCCGCCGGGGTCATCAGGCACCCGCTCGGGTCGCGCCAACTCCACCGCCAGACCGCACCGTTGGAGGATGCCTTCCACGGTGCGGTCGAGCGGGAGCACCTCCAGGTGGGGTTCCTCCGCGTTCGCGTCGAGCCGGGCGACCTCCAGGAGGTCCTCGGTCAGGGTGCGCAGGGCCGAGACCCGGTCGCGTACCAGCTCGGTCGGGCGGCTCGGGGGCAGCAGCTCGGCGGCCGTGTGCAGCCCGGTCAGCGGGGTGCGCAGCTCGTGCGCCACGTCCGCCGTGAAGCGCTGCTCGGCCTCCAGGCGGCGCTGCAGCGACGCGGCCATCGTGTCGACCGCGCAGGCCAGCTCGGCCACCTCGTCCTGGCGGCCGACGGGTGCCGACTGGCCGATCCGGGCGTCGAGTTCGCCCCGGCTGATCCGGCGCGCGGTCGCCGCGGCCGTACGCAGTTCACGGCTCAGCCTGCTGGCGAGCCCCGCGCCGCCGAGCGCCGCGAGCCCGACCACGACCGCGCCCCAGGCCACCAACTGGCCGTCCAGTTCCTGGAGTTCGTCCACCATGGCGTCCAAGGGCTGCCGCACCGAGAGCACCCGGTCGCCCACCGGCCGCGCGGCCCACACCGCCGGGTGCGGCCCGTCCAGGTCCAGGAAGGTGCTCCGCCTGCCGTCATGGGCGGACTTCCGCAGCGGTGCGGGAAGGTCCGGGTGGTCGAGCGCGGCCTCGGTGTCGCCGCGGTCGACCTGGCCGGTCAGCTCGTACAGCTGGCGTACGCGGACGAGCTGCGCGGTCGCGGACTCGCGGGCCGTCGAGGCGATCTGCGCGGCGCGCGACTGATGGATGAGCAGACCGATGGTGACGGCCACCAGGGCGCAGCCCGCCGCGAGCAGTGCGGCGATCTTCCAGCGCAGACTCAGGCCCTGGGGCAGGCAGCGGGTGCGGGCGAGCAGGGCGCGGCACCGGCGCCGCGCGGCGCGCGTCACGAGGCACCCTGCCCGGTGAGCGAGCCGCTCGTCCACGTCTTCGCCGACCCGCCCGTCGTGGCAGGTCCGCCGGACTTCGCGGGTCCCGGTGTCGTGCGCGGCCCGGGGGTCTCCCGGGTCTCCGGATCGTCCGTGGTGTCCTTCGTGTCGCGGCCCTTGGGGGCGATGTCCTTGTACGTCTTGACGTCACTCACGGGGGAGAGGCGGGCCCCGTCCCAGCGGTAGCGGACCGCCTGCTCGGCGCCGTCGTCCGCGGCGCCGCGCGTCACCAGATCGGTGCCGACGGCCTCCACCGCGAGGCGGGTGCCGACGGTGTAAAGGACGGGGACGACCCGGCCGTCGCGGACCGTGTAGACGATGACGACCGTGCGCCGGGTCTCCAGATCCGCCGCGACGATCAGTTCGGGCGAGCCGTCCTGGCCGGTCAGGTCGTGGAGGACCGGCGGGCGGATGCCCGCCTGCCCCGGGCGGTCGATCATCGGCAGCCGGACGAGGGACTTGGCGCGCGGGTCGGCCTTCAGGATCGCCATCGGGTCCATGCCGCGCAGCCCCTCCTTCGGCACCTTCAGCGATGCGGGGAGCGGGACCGGCGGCTCCCCCCGGCCGGACGCCATCACGCCGTCGCGCCGCGTCTCGCTCTCGTACCAGGCGGGCCACAGCTCCTGCGGCCTCGGCTGGAGGGCGACCGCGGAGGCCTGTCCGCCCTCCACCAGGCCGGACCGCGAGCCGCAGCCGGACAGGGCGAGCACCACCGCGGCGATGCCGAAGGCGGCGATGCCCGCGATGGCGGCGGCACGGAGAATCCGGAAGGTCTGGATCATGGTGGGGTGGCGGGGTAGGGAAGGCGGCCGGGACACCGGTCCGCCCCATCGACACTAGGAGCGGATCATCACGGAAACCGGGACACCATGTAACAGCCGTGCGTACGCTCCGCACCGGCCGGCAGGTTCGGGACCTAGGACTCTGCCGGACGACTCTTGCCATCCCGGCCGGACCCGGCCGCACCACCGAGGGAGGACGCCGTGACATCGGCCGATCGGCTGACCGCACAGAGCACGACCGCGCAGGCCATGGCCGTGCAGACCACGACCGACAGCGCCGACAAGGCGGCGGCGCTCGCCCGCGGCGCGGTGGAGGCCCGCCTCGCCGCCTGCGCGCAGATCGTGGGCCCCGTCACCTCCGTCTACCACTGGGCGGGCGGCATCGAGACGACGCAGGAATGGCAGGTCCTCTTCAAGACCACAGCCGCCCGCTACGCCGAACTCGAACGCCACCTCCTGGCGGCCCACGACTACGAGACCCCCGAGATCATCGCGACCCCGGTGGTGGCCGGCGCTCCGGCGTACCTGTCCTGGATCACGGCCGAGACGACCCGCCGATGACCCCCGCCGCCGAGCCGCCGCTCCCCTTCTTCGTGTACGGCACGCTCCGCCCCGGCGAGCGCTACTACCGGCGCTTCCTGCAGGGCCGCACGGTCTCCGAGCGCCCGGCGCTGCTCAGCGGCGCCCTCCTGTACGACGGCCCCGGCTACCCGTACGCCATAGCCGGGGACGGCACCATCACCGGCACCCTCATCGAGGTCGCGCCCGCCGACCACCCCGAAATCCTCGCCGCACTGGACGAGCTGGAGGAGTACGTCGGCCCCGGTCACCCCCGCAACCTCTACGACCGGCTGGTGCGCGAGGCGCTGGTGGACGGCCGGCCCGTACGGGCGTGGACCTATCTCGCCGCGCCCCGCCTGGCCCGCGAGCTGATCGCGGGCGGCACCCCGATCCCCGGCGGCGACTGGCTCACGTGGCAGGCCCGGCCCGCTCCACCCGTACCGCGCACGCCTTGAACTCGGGCATCTTCGAGACCGGGTCGAGCGCCGGGTTCGTCAGGTTGTTGGCCCGGCCCTCGCCCGCCCAGTGGAACGGCATGAACACGGTGTCCGAGCGGATCGCGCCGGTCACCCGGGCCGGGGCGGTGGCCCGGCCGCGCCGCGAGGTCACCGTCACCGCGTCGCCGTCGCCCACCCCGATCCGGCCGGCGAGCAGCGGATGCATCTCGACGTACGCGCCGGGCGCGGCCGCGTTGAGCTCCGGCACCCGCCGGGTCTGCGCGCCCGACTGGTACTGGGCGAGCACCCGGCCCGTCGTGAGCACCACCGGATAGTCCGCGTCGGTCTCCTCGTCCGGCTCGCGGTGGGCGACCTCCACGAAACGCGCCCGCCCGTCCTCGGTCGCGAACCGGTCGAGGAACAGCCGGGGCGTACCCGGATGCCCCACCTCGGGACACGGCCAGAACACCCCGTCCTCGGCCTCGATCCGGGCATAGCTGATGCCCGAATAGTCCGCGGCGCCGCCCGCCGACGCGAGCCGCAGCTCCTCGAACACCTCCTCGGGATCGACCGGGAACCCCTTGGCCGCCGACTCCGAACCGAGCATCTCCGCAAGGGAGTTGAGGACTTCGAGATCGCTGCGTACGTGCTCCGGAGGGGGGAGCGCGGCCCGCCGCAGCAGCACCCGGCCCTCCAGATTGGTCATGGTCCCGGTCTCCTCCGCCCACTGCGTCACCGGAAGCACCACGTCCGCGAGCTCGGCGGTCTCCGAAAGCACCACGTCCGCGACCACGAGGAAGTCCAGCGCGCGCAGCCTGCCCTCGATGTGCGCCGCGCGCGGCGCCGACACCACCGGGTTCGAACCCATCACGAGCAGCGCCTTCACCTCACCGCCCAGCGCGTCGAGCAGCTCGTACGCGCTGCGCCCCGGCCCCGGCAGCGCGTCCGCCTCGACGCCCCACACCCCGGCGACATGGGCGCGCGCCGCGGGGTCGGTCAGCTTGCGGTAGCCGGGCAGCTGGTCGGCCTTCTGGCCGTGTTCGCGGCCGCCCTGGCCGTTGCCCTGGCCGGTGAGGCAGCCGTATCCGGACAGCGGGCGGCCCGCCCGGCCCGTCGCGAGACAGAAGTTGATCCACGCGCCGACCGTGTCGGTGCCCTTGGAGTGCTGCTCGGCGCCGCGCGCGGTCAGCACCATCCCGTCCGGCGCGTCGCAGAACATGGCCACGGCGGCGCGGAGATGGGGCACCGGAACGCCGGTTATCTTCTCCACCAGCTCGGGCCAGTGGGCCATCACCGCGGCCCGCGCCGCCTCCCACCCCGATGTGCGCTCCCGTATGAACTCCTCGTCGGCGCGCCCCTGGGCCACCACCAGGTGCAGCAGGCCGAGGGCGAGGGCGAGGTCGGTGCCGGGGCGAGGGGCGAGATGCAGATCGGCCTGCTCGGCGGTCTTCGTGCGGCGCGGGTCGACGACGATCAACTTGCCGCCGTTCTCCCGCAGTTCCCGCAGATAGCGCACCGCGGGAGGCATCGTCTCGGCCAGGTTCGACCCCGCCAGGATCACGCATCCGGTCCGCGCCACGTCCGCCAGCGGGAACGGCAGCCCCCGGTCGACACCGAACGCCCGCTGGTGCGCGGCCGCCGCCGACGACATGCAGAACCGCCCGTTGTAGTCGATCTGCGACGTGCCGAGCACGACCCGCGCGAACTTCCCCAGCGCGTACGCCTTCTCGTTCGTCAGCCCACCGCCGCCGAACACCCCGACCGCGTCGGCCCCGTACCCCTGGCGTACGGAGCCGAGCCGCTCGGCCACGAGGTCCAGGGCCTCCTCCCAGGTGGCCGGTTCGAGCAGGCCGGTGCCGGGGCGCCGGACGAGCGGCTCGGTCAGTCTCAGGCCCCGGGAGAGCAGCGCGGGCGCGGAACTCCCCTTGCCGCACAGCGCGCCCCGGTTCACGGGAAAGTCCCGCGCCACGACATCGAGCCCGCCGTCCGCCCCGGGCGCGGCCCGCAGCCCCATGCCGCACTGGAGCGAGCAGTACGGGCAGTGCGTGGGGGTGACGGCGGCGGGCACGGGCGCATCTGTGAGCATGCCCTCCAGGCTGCTACCGGCGTGTTACGCCTGGGCCCGTGCGCGGGTTACGCGGACGGGGCGGGGGGCTCATTCCGGGCACGGGGTGGTGGTGAGGAGGGGGGCGGTCCGCGGGAAGGCGGCCGGGATCCGTCAGCTGATATCTGTCATCCGCCATCTGTCATCCCCTGTCCGGCGTCCGGCATCCGTCAGCCGCCGGCGGTCAGCCCGCCAGCGCTCTGGCGACGCCCGGCTCCTTGGGGCCGAGGAACGTCGGGTCCGGCTGGAACACCACGTCGAGGACGGCCTTGCCCGCGGCGAACACCTCGCGCGTGCCACCGTAGTACCAGGTCGCATCGTGCACGGCGTCCACGCCGACTCCGTAGGACCGCACGCCCGCGGCCTCGCACAGCGCCACCGCGCGCCGGATGTGGAAGCCCTGGCTGACCAGGACGGCCCGGTCGACGCCGAAGATCTTCTTGGCCCGTACGCACGAATCCCAGGTGTCGAACCCCGCGAAGTCGCTGACCACGCTCTTGTCCGGCACTCCGTGCTGGACGAGATAGCCGCGCATCGCGTCGGGCTCGTCGTAGGAGGGCCGGCCGTTGTCGCCGGTGACCAGGACCGCCTTCACCTTGCCCGCCCGGTACAACTCCACGGCCGCGTCGAGCCGGTGGGCGAGGTACGGCGAGGGCTTGCCGTCCCACAGCCCGGCCCCGAACACCACGGCCACCCCGGACGCCGGGGCGTCGGCCACCGTGCCGATGCGGCCGCTCGTGGTCGCATACATCCAGGTGGCGGGCGCGAGCCCGAGCACGCACGCGGCGACGACGCCCTGCACGAGGCGGCGCCGGCCCGCGCGGGTGCGCGGCAGACGCGGTCGCTTCAGTCGGATGCGCGGCACGTGGTCCCCCTGGAGAGCTGCGTACTGGTGATCTTCGTCGGTGTACGAGGGGATGGACGTGCCGGGCGCGGAACCGGTTCGCCGCCGGGCGGGCTCCGTACAGCTCTGTGACATGGCCGCGGCCATTGCGCGCTCGTCGGCCCCGTCCCTCCCGCGAGGTGTTCGTCCGCGAGGCGCCGCACCTGGTCGGCCAGGTCCCGCCGACCGGGCTCCCGCAGGCCGCAGCCCCGGCGAGCCGCGTGATGTCGGCGGGCCGGTGCCCCGTGACGGCGGTCGGCGCGCCGATCCGAGCGAAGCCGCGTTCCAGCAGGCCACGCGCGGTGTCGGGGCGGCCCCGCAGGACGGCCTTGACGGCGGCCACGCCGTTGGCGAGGGCGCTCGCGGCGAGAGACCGGTCGGCGTCGCGGGCGGCCGCGGCATTCCGCCCGCACGCGTCGTCCAGGCCCGCCACGCCGCCCGCACGTCCAGGTCGAGCCGCCAGAAGAGCGGGATTTCAGCGAAGGAGGCGAAGCCTGCCCGCGGCCCCCTTCCACGGGGGCCCCGCCCGCGCCCGGACCGCACCCCGCCCCCGCCGCCCCCGTGAGGCCATGGAAAACACCCGTCACCGCCGCGCAACGACCCGGCAACGTGCGCCCGGCAGGATCGGTGCATGACGGAGCCGGAGACGAGCCACCTCTTTCCGCACAGCCACCTCTCGCAGCACAGCCAGCCCTCCACCCCGCTGCCGGGCCGGCCCCTTCCGCTCGACAGCACCGCGCAGCTCCTCACCCGCATCACGGCCCAACTGGGCAGCCAGCTCAGCCACGTACGACTGAACGGAACCCGCACCTCCATGACGCCCACCGCCCGCCCCGCCCTCGTCGCCGTCGCGCACGGCAGCCGCGATCCCGGCGCGCTGCGGACGGTCGGCGCCCTGCTGGAACGGGTCCGCGAGCTGCGGCCGGGCCTCGACGTCCGGCTCGGCCACATCGAGCTGAACCACCCCCTGCTGCCCGACACCCTGGCCGGCCTGGAGGGAGAAGCCGTCGTGGTGCCGCTGCTGCTCGGCCGCGGCCACCACGTCAAGCACGACATTCCGCAGGCCCTCGCCACGGCGGGCCGGCACCTGAGCGCCCGCGTCGCGGCCCCGCTCGGCCCGCATCCGCTGCTCGTCGAGGCGCTGTACGAGCGGCTCGTCGAAGCGGGCTGGCACCTCGACGCCCGCACCGTGCACGGCACCGGGGTCGTGCTCGCCGCCGCCGGATCGCGCGACCCCGACTCGGCCGCCGACACCCGCCGCACCGCGATGCTGCTGAGCGAGCGCCTCGGCGGGGTGCCGGTGCTGCCCGCCTACGCCTCCGTCCCCAAGCTCTCAACTCCGTTCGAGCGGGGGAGACCCCATTCGCCCACCGTGCCCGAGGCGCTGCGCGCCCTCGCCGCGCGCGGCAGGCACCGGGTCGCGGTCGCCTCGTACTTCACCGCTCCGGGACGTTTCGCGGCCGAAAGCGCGGCAAAGGCGCCGTGGATCGCGGCCGCCCCCATGGGGGCGCATCCGGCCATGGCCAGGCTCGTACTGCACCGCTACGAAGAGGCGTTGACGCACACGCCGGCGACGGCGCGTGACGCCGAACCCGCTCCCCTCCGCGCCTGCGCACTCGCCCCCACGCTCGCATCCGCCCTCGCATCCGCCTGAGGCGAACCCCGCTCCGAACAGGTCTCCACCGTGTCCGCGTATGGCGAGCCTCGACGCCCCCTTGAGCCCACTTGTCAGTGACTCCGTTTACTGTCGGTGCATGGAGTTCTATGCCGAGGCCGACACCGAACGCTGGGCCGCCGAGCCCGACAAGCGGCCCGGCCGCACCGCCTTCCAGCGCGACCGGGCGCGCGTGCTGCACTCGGGGGCGCTGCGCCGCCTGTCCGGCAAGACGCAGGTCGTCACCCCGGGCTCGCGGAGCCAGGTCTGGGACGCCAGCCCGCGCACCCGGCTCACGCACTCGCTGGAGTGCGCCCAGGTGGGCCGCGAGCTGGGCGCGGCGCTCGGCTGCGACCCCGACCTCGTCGAAGCCGCCTGCCTCGCCCACGACATGGGCCACCCGCCGTTCGGGCACAACGGCGAGCAGGCGCTGAACGACTTCGCGAAGGACATCGGCGGCTTCGAGGGCAACGCCCAGTCGCTGCGCCTGCTGACCCGGCTCGAACCGAAGCGCTTCGTACGCTCCTCGGTGACGGGCGAGCCGGTCAGCGTCGGCCTCAACCTCACCCGGGCCGCCCTGGACGCGGCCACCAAGTACCCCTGGGCGCGCGGCGGTCACCCCACCGACCCGGCCTCGGTGAAGTTCGGGGTGTACGAGGACGACCTGCCGGTCTTCGCCTGGGTCAGGGAGGGCGCCACGCCCTACCGCAAGTGCTTCGAGGCCCAGGTCATGGACTGGTCGGACGACGTGGCGTACTCGGTGCACGACTTCGAGGACGGCCTGCATGCGGGCCACATCGACCCCAACGCGCTCTTCTCCGAGGCCGAGCGGTCCGACATCTGGCGCGTCGCGATCGGCCGGTACGTGCCGGCCGACACCGATCCGCAGGAGCTGGCCGAGGCCCTGGAGCGGCTCATCGAGCAGGACTGGTGGCCGCACGGGTACGACGGCACGGCGGTCTCCCAGGCCCGCCTCAAGGACGCCACCAGCCAGCTCATCGGCCGGTTCTGCCTGGCCGCCGAGAGCGCGACGCGCGCCGCGTTCGGCACCGGGCACCTCATGCGGTACGGAGCGGAGCTGGTCGTGCCCCGCGAGGCCCGCAACGAATGCGCCGTCCTGAAGGCGGTGGCCGACCGCTACGTCATGCAGCGTGACGAGCAGGAGCGACTCCGCGCCGACCAGCGCGTCGTCCTCGCCGAGCTCGCCGAGGCGCTGACCGCGCGCGCCCCCTCCGACGGGCTCGACCCGCAGTTCCGGGCGCTGTACGACGAGGCGGGCGACGACCGTACGAAGAAGCGGGTGATCGTCGACCAGATCGCCTCGCTCACCGACGCGGCAGCCCGCTCGCTTCACTCCAGACTCACCGTGCACCACCGGTAATCCCAGCCGCCGCCGCGTCCCAACGGAGCAAGCCCTCTTCCCCCATCACGCTCCGTGCGGGACGCTCGCAGGTGGCGGCGCCGCGCAGCAAGCACCGAGGAGGCATCAAGTGGTCGACGCAGATCGGACATTCGTCATTGTCGGAGGCGGTCTCGCGGGGGCGAAAGCCGCCGAGACCCTCCGGTCCGAGGGTTTCAACGGGCGGGTGATCCTCATCGGCGACGAGCGCGAGCACCCCTACGAACGGCCGCCCCTGTCCAAGGGGTTCCTGGCCGGCAAGGAGGAGCGCGACAGCGTCTTCGTGCACGAGCCCGCCTGGTACGCGCAGAACGACATCGAGCTGCACCTGGGCCAGATCGTCACCACCATCGACCGCGGCGCGAAGACGGTCCGGCTCGGCGACGGCACCGTGATCCAGTACGACCGGCTGCTGCTCGCCACCGGCGCCGAGCCGCGCCGTCTGGACATCCCCGGCACCGACCTGGCGGGCGTCCACCACCTGCGCCGCCTGGCCCACTCCGAGCGGCTGAAGCACGTCCTGAAGGCGCTCGGCCGAGACAACGGCCACCTCGTCATCTCGGGCGCCGGCTGGATCGGCCTGGAGGTCGCGGCCGCCGCCCGCGGGTACGGCGCCGAGGTCACCGTCGTCGAGCCCGAGGCAACCCCCCTGCACAACGTGATCGGCCCCGAGCTCGGCCAGCTCTTCGCCGATCTGCACGCCGAGCACGGCGTCCGCTTCCACTTCGGGGTCCGCCTCACCGAGATCGTCGGCCAGGACGGCATGGTGCTCGCCGCCCGCACCGACGACGGCGAGGAACACCCGGCGCACGACGTGCTCGCCGCGATCGGCGCCGCCCCGCGCACCTCGCTCGCCGAGAACGCGGGCCTGGCCATGGCGGACCGGGCGCACGGCGGCGGCATCGCGGTGGACGCCTCGCTGCGCACCTCGGACCCGGACATCTACGCGGCGGGCGACGTGGCCGCCGTCCACCACCCGCTGCTCGGCACCCGGCTGCGCGTCGAGCACTGGGCGAACGCGCTGAACGGCGGCCCGGCCGCAGCCCGCGCGATGCTGGACCAGGACGTCAGCTACGACCGCGTCCCGTACTTCTTCTCCGACCAGTACGACCTCGGGCTCGAATACTCGGGGTGGGCGCCGCCGGGCTCGTACGACCAGGTGGTGATCCGGGGGGACACGGGAAAGCGCGAGTTCATCGCGTTCTGGCTCAAGGAGCGCCGGGTCCTGGCCGGGATGAACGTGAACGTGTGGGATGTCACAGAGCCGATCCAGGCCCTGATCCGGGGCGGGGCCCAGGTGGACACCGAGGCGCTGGCGGATCCGGCCGTAGCCCTCGGCTCCCTCGCACCCTGAGTGTCGTACCGTCCCCGTAGACTTCATGCGTGGCAGGCAGGATCAACGATGACGACGTGAAGGCGGTGCGGGACGCGGTCCCGATCGACGCCGTCGTGTCCGAGTACCTCCAGCTGAGGAACGCCGGGGGAGGCAACCTCAAGGGCCTGTGCCCCTTCCATGACGAGAAGTCCCCGTCCTTCCAGGTCAGCCCGAGCAAGGGTCTCTTCCACTGCTTCGGCTGCCAGGAAGGCGGCGACACGATCGCCTTCATCCGGAAGATCGACCACCTGTCGTTCTCCGAGGCGGTCGAGCGGCTCGCCGCCAAGGCGGGCATCACGCTGCGCTACGAAGAGGGCGGCTACAACCCCTCGCACCAGCGCGGCGAGCGCATCCGCCTGGTCGAGGCGCACCAGGCGGCCGCCCAGTTCTACATCGAGCAGCTCGGCAGCCCCGAGGCCGAGATCGGCCGCAAGTTCCTCGCCGAGCGCGGCTTCGACCAGGCCGCGGCCGCCCACTTCGGCGTCGGCTACAGCCCGGCGGGCTGGGACCATCTGACGCGTTTCCTGCGCGGCAAGGGCTTCAGCGACAAGGAGCTCCTGACGTCGGGCCTCGCCCAGGAGAGCCGCCGCAACCCCATCGACCGCTTCCGCGGCCGCCTGATGTGGCCGATCCGGGACGTGTCCGGAGAGGTCGTCGGCTTCGGCGCCCGCAAGCTGCGCGACGACGACAACGGGCCGAAGTACCTGAACACCCCCGAGACGCCGATCTACAAGAAGTCGCAGGTCCTGTACGGCATCGACCTGGCGAAGAAGGACATCGCCAAGTCCAGTCGCGCGGTGGTCGTCGAGGGCTACACCGACGTCATGGCCTGCCACCTGGCCGGCGTCACGACCGCCATCGCGACGTGTGGCACGGCGTTCGGCGGCGACCACATCAAGATCCTGCGCCGCCTCCTGATGGACAACGGCTCGGCCCGCGTGATCTTCACCTTCGACGGCGACGCGGCCGGCCAGAAGGCGGCCCTGCGTGCCTTCGAGGACGACCAGAAGTTCGCCGCCGAGACGTACATCGCGATCGCCCCCGACAACATGGACCCGTGCGACCTGCGCCTGGCCAAGGGTGACGAGGCGGTCGCGGACCTGGTCCAGCCCCGCACCCCGCTCTTCGAGTTCGCGATCCGCCAGATCGTGGGGCGCTACGACCTGGAGACCCCGGCGGGCCGGGCCGCGGCCCTCGACGAGGCGGCCCCCATCGTCGCCCGCATCAAGAACGTCGCGTCCCAGCACGAGGTCGCCGTCCAACTCGCCGGAATCCTCGGCATCCTGGACACCCAGTTCGTCGTGAAGCGCGTCGCCCAGCTCGCCCGCTGGGCCCGCGACCGCGGCGGCAAGGGCCCCGCGCCCGCGCAGCACCGCCGCCAGCAGTACGAGATGGCCGCCCCCCGGTCCGCCGCCCCGGGGCCGGCTCTGAACCTGCGCAGCCCGGCCCACCGCACCGAACGCGAGCTCCTCAAGCTGGCGCTGCAGCACCCGCACCTGGTCTCCCCGGCGTTCGACGCGTACGGCGTCGACGAGTTCACCGCGCCGCCCTACGCGGCGGTCCGCCAGTGCATCCAGGAGGCGGGCGGCGCCACCGACGCGCCTTCCGACTACCTCCCGGCCGTCATGGACGCCGCCCCCAACGACGTGGTGCGCGCCCTGGTCACCGAGCTCGCCGTGGAGGCCGTCCACGCGCGCACGGTCGACGAGGCGTACGCGGGCGAGCAGCTGGTGGCCGTCCGCCGCCGCGCCGTCGACCGCCGCCTCCTCGACATCCAGGGCACCCTGGCGCGCCTTGGCCAGAACGGCGACCCGGCCCAACTGGCCGCAGTCCAGAACGAGTTGTGGGTCCTCCAGCAGTACGGCCAGGCCCTGCGCAACAAGGGCGCGGCGGCCCTTTGAGCCTCGTCGGCACCCTTGTGGACCCCGGCCGCCCTTAACCGGGGCCGTCCTGGGTAGGTGTCCAGGAGAAGGCCTTCGTCCCAACTACCGGCGTCCGGCTGGGCGTTCGCGGTCCGGCAGGCCCGTGGGCGCGTCCGCGGTGGCATATCCGTCCGGGTAACCACCCGGTCACACACCGGCTTCAAAAAGTCACCGCACGCCCGTCGCGGCGACCATGTGTCGTACCCCACACTGGGTTGCGGTGCCTGAGTCCTCGGAGCGCGGCCGGCCCACCCTCGGGGGTGGGCGCCTCACCCCCGCGGATCCGCTCATCGTGTACGGGACGGAAAGCGGCCCGGCCGCCCCCGTCCCGCTGCCGCACGCCCCCGATCCGGCAGCGATCACCCTGGAGGTCGCCCCCGTGCAGACCCAGACCCTGACCGACAACGACGTCGTCACGGCCGTACCGCCGCAGTCCCGGGCCGTACACCACCCGGAGGCGGATCCGTCCGGCCCGGAGTCCGGCCCCGCGCCCGGACAGGCCGCCGAGGAAGAGGCCCCCGAGCCACCCGACCCGCACCCGGGCAGGGTGGATACCGGCGGCCCGTCCTCCGATCTCTTCCGCCAGTACCTGCGCGAGATCGGCCGCATCCCGCTGCTCACCGCGGCCGAGGAGGTCGAGCTCGCCCGGCGCGTGGAAGCCGGCCTGTTCGCCGAGGAGAAGCTGGCGAGCACCCCCGACCCGGACTCCCAACTCGCCGTGGATCTCGACAAGTTGGTCGTCATGGGCCGGATGGCGAAACGCCGTCTCATCGAGGCGAACCTGCGTCTGGTGGTCTCCGTCGCCAAGCGGTACGTCGGCCGCGGGCTCACCATGCTCGACCTCGTCCAGGAGGGAAACCTCGGACTGATCAGGGCGGTCGAGAAGTTCGACTACGCGCGTGGCTACAAGTTCTCGACGTACGCGACCTGGTGGATCCGCCAGGCCATGTCGCGGGCGCTCGCCGACCAGGCCCGCACCATCCGCGTCCCCGTCCATGTCGTCGAGCTCATCAACCGCGTGGTGCGCGTCCAGCGCCGGATGCTCCAGGAACGCGGCTACGAGCCGACCCCGGACGAGGTCGCCGCGCACCTCGACCTGACCCCGGAGCGGGTCGGCGAAGTCCTCCGCCTGGCCCAGGAACCGGTCTCGCTGCACGCGCCGGTGGGGGAGGAGGACGACGTCGCGCTCGGCGACCTCATCGAGGACGGCGACGCCGCGTCCCCCGTCGAATCCGCCGCGTTCCTGCTGCTCCGCGAGCATCTGGAGGCCGTGCTCTCCACGCTCGGCGAGCGCGAACGCAAAGTCGTCCAGTTGCGCTACGGGCTCGCCGACGGGCGGCCGCGCACGCTGGAGGAGATAGGGCGGATCTTCGGCGTGACGCGCGAGCGGATCCGGCAGATCGAGTCGAAGACGCTGAACAAACTCCGCGATCACGCATTCGCGGACCAGCTGCGGGGATATCTGGACTGACGAAGGGCCGGTACGGATCGCCTCCCGTACCGGCCCCAACTGCCCTGCTGGTCAGTCGACCTCCGCCACCGCCTGCGCGAACTGGGCCGCGTACAGCCGCGCGTACGCGCCTTCCGCCGCCAGCAGCTCGTCGTGCGTGCCCTGTTCGACGATCGAGCCGTTCTCCATCACCAGGATCACGTCCGCGTCGCGGATCGTGGAGAGCCGGTGCGCGATGACGAACGACGTGCGCCCGTGGGCGAGCCGCGCCATCGCCTTCTGGATCAGCACCTCGGTACGGGTGTCGACCGAGCTCGTCGCCTCGTCGAGGACCAGGATCACGGGGTCGGACAGGAACGCCCGCGCGATGGTGATGAGCTGCTTCTCGCCCGCGCTGACCCCGGTGCCCTCGTCGTCGATGACGGTGTCGTAGCCCTCGGGCAGGGTGCGGATGAAGCGGTCCGCGTGGGCCGCCTTCGCCGCCTCCTCGATCTCCTCGCGGGTGACCTCCTTGGCGGCGCCGTACGCGATGTTGTCGGCGATGGAGCCGCCGAACAGCCAGGTGTCCTGGAGCACCATGCCGATCCCGGAGCGCAGTTCCTCGCGGGTCATCTTCGCCGCGTCGACCCCGTCCAGGGTGATGCGGCCGCCGGTGACCTCGTAGAACCGCATGAGCAGGTTGACGAGCGTGGTCTTGCCGGCGCCCGTCGGGCCGACGATCGCGACCGTGTGCCCGGGCTCCACCGTCAGCGAGAGGTCCTCGATGAGCGGCTTCTCCGGCTCGTACCGGAAGGACACGTTCTCCAGCGCGACCGCGCCGCGCAGCACCTCGGGGCGCTCGGGAGAGGCCGTGTCGGAGGCCTGCTCCTCGGCGTCGAGCAGCTCGAAGATCCGCTCGGCCGAGGCGACCCCGGACTGCACCAGGTTCGCCATGGAGGCGACCTGGGTCAGCGGCATCGAGAACTGCCGCGAGTACTGGATGAACGCCTGCACGTCACCGATGGACAGCGAGCCCGTCGCGACCCGCAGCCCGCCGACGACCGCCACCAGGACGTAGTTCAGGTTGGACACGAACATCATCAGCGGCTGCATGACGCCGCTGTTGAACTGCGCCTTGAACGACGCCTCGTACAGCGCGTCGTTCTGCTCGGCGAACGCGTCCGCCGACTCCTGCTGCCGGCCGAACACCTTCACCAGGGCGTGCCCGGTGTACATCTCCTCGATGTGCGCGTTCAGCTTGCCGGTCGACTTCCACTGCTGGACGAACTGCGGCTGCGACCGCTTGCCGACCTTCGTCGCCACGACCACCGACAGGGGCACAGTGATCAGCGCCACCAGCGCGAGCAGCGGCGAGATCCAGAACATCATCACCAGGACGCCGACGATGGTGAGCAGCGAGTTGATGAGCTGGCCCATCGTCTGCTGCATCGTCTGCGAGATGTTGTCGATGTCGTTGGTCGCGCGGCTGAGCACCTCGCCGCGCTTGGCCTTGTCGAAGTACGACAGCGGAAGCCGCGACAGCTTCGTCTGGATGTCCTCGCGCAGCCGGAACACGGTCTTGTTGATGGCCCGGTTGGCGAGCCGGGTCGCCACCAGCATCGCGAGGCCGGCGCCCACGTACACCGCGAGAGCCGCGAGCAGGACGTTGCCGACCGCGCCGAAGTCGATGCTGCCGCCGGGGGTGAAGTCCACGCCCGAGAGCATGTCCGCGAGGCCGCCCTGGCCCTTGTGCCGCAGCGCCTCCAGGGCCTGCGCCTTGCTCATCCCGTCCGGGAACCGCGGGCCGACCACACCGGCGAAGACGAGGTCGGTCGCCCGGCCGAGGATCTTCGGTCCGACCACCGAGAGGCCGACGCTGACCACGACCGCGAGCAGCATCACGCTCAGGATGGCCTTCTCCGGCGCCAGCCGTTTGACCAGCCGTTTTCCGGATTCCTTGAAATTCAGGGACCGCTGATCAGGGCCGCCGCCCATCATCATGCGTCCACCGGGCCCGCTCATGCCGCCTCAGCCTCCGTCAGCTGGGAGAGCACGATCTCCCGGTACGTCTCGTTGTCGGCCATCAGCTCGTGATGGCGGCCGGTCCCGACGACCCGTCCCTCGTCGAGGACGATGATCCGGTCGGCGTCCCGGATGGTGGAGACCCGCTGGGCGACGATCACGACCGTGGCTTCGGCGGTCTCGCGGCCGAGCGCGGAGCGCAGCGCCGCGTCGGTGGCGTAGTCGAGCGCCGAGAAGGAGTCGTCGAAGAGGTAGATCTCCGGGCGCTGCACCAGGGTGCGCGCGATGGCGAGCCGTTGGCGCTGACCGCCGGACACGTTCGTGCCGCCCTGCGCGATCGGCGCGTCGAGGCCGCCCTCCAGCTTGCCGACGAACTCCTTGGCCTGGGCCACTTCGAGCGCGTGCCAGAGTTCTTCGTCGCTCGCGTCGGGGTTGCCGTAGCGCAGATTGGTGGCCACGGTCCCGCTGAACAGGTACGGCTTCTGGGGCACGAGGGAGACGGTCTTGGCGAGCAGGACCGGGTCGAGGGTGCGCACGTCCTCGCCGTCGACGAGCACCTGTCCGTCGGTCGCGTCCATGAGCCGCGGCACGAGCCCGAGCAGGGTCGACTTGCCGCTTCCGGTGGAGCCGATGATCGCGGTGGTCTCGCCGGGCCGGGCCGTCAGCTCGACGCCCCGCAGCACGGCGGCCTCCGCGCCGGGGTACTTGAAGTCGGCGCCCCGCACTTCGAGATGGCCGTGCCGGCGCAGTTCGCGCACCGGGCTCTTGGGCGGCACCACGCTGGTGTCGGTCCCGAGGACCTCCTCGATGCGCTCGGCGCAGACCTCGGCGCGCGGCACCATCATGAACATGAAGGTGGCCATCATGACGGCCATCACGATCTGCATGAGGTACGCCAGGAACGCGGTGAGCTGGCCGATCTGCATGTCGCCGCTGTCGATGCGGTGCGCGCCGAACCAGACGACCGCGACCGAGGAGACGTTCACGACGGTCATGACGGTCGGGAACATCAGCGCCATCAGGCGGCCGGTGGCCAGGGAGACGTCGGTGAGCTCGGTGTTGGCGCCCTTGAAGCGGTCCTGCTCGTACTCGTCGCGTACGAAGGCCCGGATCACGCGGTTGCCGGTGATCTGCTCGCGCAGCACCCGGTTCACCGTGTCGAGGCGGGTCTGCATGGTGCGGAACAGCGGCCGCATCTTGCGCACGATCAGCGAGACCGCGATGCCGAGGACGGGAACGACGGCGAGGAGCACCGCGGAGAGCGGAACGTCCTGGCCGAGCGCCATGATGATGCCGCCGACGCACATGATCGGCGCGGACACCATCAGGGTGAACGCCATGAGCACCAGCATCTGGACCTGCTGGACGTCATTGGTGGTGCGGGTGATCAGGGACGGCGCCCCGAAGTGCCCGACCTCGCGGGCCGAGAAGGACTGCACCCGCGCGAAGACGGCGGCCCGGACGTCGCGTCCGAGGGCCGCCGCGGTCCGGGCACCGTAGAAGACGGCACCGATGTTGCAGAACACCTGGACGAGGCTGACGGCGATCATGATGCCGCCGTGTCCCAGGATGTAACCCGTGTCCCCGTTCACGACACCGTTGTCAATGATGTTCGCATTGAGGGTGGGCAGATAAAGGGTGGCGCTGGTCTGCAGCAGTTGCAGCAGGACCAGCAGGGCTATCGGTTTCTTGTACGGCCCTAGATGGGACCGCAGGAGTCGTATGAGCACGCGCAGGCTCTCCGGTCGGCAAGATCGGGGGGTTCGACCCCCCATCTTGCGACACTCCACCCCTGGAAGCTCAAGCGATTATCGGGGTGAAGTCAAAAGGAATAGCAAAGAGCGTGGGCCCCTCCGCGTCAAGAACCCTGGCCGAAGGCCCCGGGGTGGATCTCGTCACGCGTCGCGATGTACTGCTGACGCACCGCCTGTCCCGTCGCCAGTTCTTCGCCGGGCTCGAAGATCTGCGCCGCGGCGCCCTGCCAGGCCGGCGGGGTGTGCGGGGCGAGCGAGCCCTGGGAGACGCCGAGCGCCCAGGCCGCCTGCCGCGCCGCGCCGAGTGCCGCGTATTCGGCGGGCTGGGGCACCACGACCTGGGTGCCGAAAATGGCCGGCGCGGCCGCCTGCACGGCGGGCAGTTCGGCGGCGGCGCCGAGCAGGAACACCCGCCGGACGTCGACCCCGCGCATCCGCAGCACGTCCAGGGCGTCGGCGAGCGAGCAGAGCATCCCCTCGAAGGCGGCCCGCGCCAGGTGCTCGGGTTTCATCGACTCGCGCCGCAGCCCGGACAGGGTTCCGGCGGCATGCGGAAGCCGGGGCGTGCGCTCGCCTTCGAGATAGGGCAGCAGGACGAGACCGCAGGCGCCCGGGGTGGACTTGAGGGCCAGCGCACTGAGTTCGGCCAGGTCCTCGACGCCGAGCATCTCCGCCGTACCGCGCAGGGTCCGCACGGCATTGCTCGTATGCACGACCGGCAGATGCATCCCGGTGGCGTCGGCGAAGGACGTAATCATCCCGCTCGGGTCGGCCAGCGCCTCGTGATGCACGGCCATGACCGAGCCCGACGCGCCGAGCGAGACCACCGCGTCGCCCGCGCCGACGCCGAGCCCGAAGGCGGCCGCCATCGTCTCGCCCGTACCGGCGGAGATCAGCAGGCCCTCGGGGGTGGTGCCCGCCGCGTCGGAGGGCCCGAGCACCTCGGGCAGCGCCACCTGGTGGCCGAGCGCGAGCTCGATCAGATCGGGGCGGTAGAAGCCGGTGGCGGCCGACCAGTAGCCGGTGCCGGAGGCGGCGCCGCGGTCGGTGGTGCGGCGCGCGGGCCGGCCGAGCAACTGCCACACCAGCCAGTCGTGCGCCTGGAGTATCCCCGCGGTGCGCTGGGCGGCGTCCGGCTCGGTCCGCGCCAGCCACCGCAGCTTGGCCACGGCCTGAGCGGCCTGCGGCACACACCCGACGGCCTGCGCCCACGCCTCCCGGCTGCCGAGCCCGTCGATGAGATCGGCGGCGGCGACCTGCGCCCGCTTGTCGTTGCCGGTCAGCGCGGCGCGTACGAGATTGCCCTGGGCGTCCAGCGGCACGAGCCCGTGCTGCTGGGCCGCGACACCGATGGCCTGCACTCCTTCGAGGAGCCCGCCGGTCGCGGCCTCGCCGAGCGAGAGCAGCCAGGCCTGTGGATCGACCTCGGTCGCCTTCGGCTCGACCGGGTGCGGGGCGTACCCCTGCCGCAGCACGGCACCCGTGTCCGTGTCGCAGACGACGATGCGAGTGAAGGCGGAAGAGCTGTCCAGCCCGGCGACTATCCCCATGGTTGAAGATTCTGCCGCACGCGAGGGGCTCCTGGGACGAGGGTGGCCGGGACAACGGTGTCGGAGGTCGCAGGGGTCGTGCCCGTGGGGCCCGTGGGTCAGGTGTTGCTGGTGCCCCAGTCGTCCTCGGCGCCCGGGCCGCGTTCGCGCAGGGAGCGCACCCGGTCGGCGACGGAGGCGGGCATCTTGTCCCCGAGCTTGTCGCTCACGGCGTGGAAGGCCTTGCCCGCTGCCTCGCGCGAGGTCTGCGCGGCCGACTCGGCGGTGTTCCGCACCGCGGGGTTCTGCGCCATCTGACGTGCGGACTTCTTCAACTGCTCGTAACGCTCGCGCCCTGCCCGGGTTCCGAGCACGTATCCGAGAGCCAGTCCGGCGGCGAACGTGAGCCGGTATCGCATGGCGGTCACCCTTCCCTAGCGTGTGTGCCGCGCCTACCCGCGCGGCCCCGTGATCACCCGGGGCGGAACCGATTGGCGGAGCACCCCCCTGCTTGCGCTAATGTATGTGTCGCAGCGAACGCACGCCGCCCGGGACCACCCCAGGTAGGTACGTTCGATGCAACGAGGCATTCCCCTGTAGCTCAATTGGCAGAGCAGCCGGCTGTTAACCGGCAGGTTACTGGTTCGAGTCCAGTCGGGGGAGCTCGATCTCCTGTAGCTCAATTGGCAGAGCAGCCGGCTGTTAACCGGCAGGTTACTGGTTCGAGTCCAGTCGGGAGAGCAGCGGAATCGGACCCTTCGGGGTCCTTTTTCGTATCCCGTGGAACCGCTGGGATCCCCGCGAAGTCCTCATGGGCGTGCGAAGCCGACCATCCGAGGCAGGAGATCGTATGAGCGGCTATGCTGCGGCAGACGGCGCGCACAAATGTGCGCGACGCGCCGTTAGGGGCGGTAGCTCAGCCGGTTAGAGCAGCGGACTCATAATCCGTCGGCCGTGGGTTCGAGTCCCACCCGCCCCACTGCGAGGCGCAGGTGCAGAAACGATCTGGCCTGCGCCTTTGGCGTTTCTGGTGGGTGTGCGGCTTCCGCCGGGGAGGTGCCTCCGCGCCCCACCGAGGACGGACGGTGACCTCCTTCGGGCGATCACCCGCACGGCCCCCTTGGCCCTGAGCGCGTGTGTCGCACGGCCGCCGGGCGGGGCCTCGCGATCCCGCCCGGCGGCCCTCCATGGTGCTACGGCTCAGCCGTCATCCGCACATCGGTGCAGCCGCGTTGCTTCGCCTCGTGGTCCGCGAACGCCTTCAGGGCGGTGTTCGCGAAGTCGGGGGAGTAGTGGGGGGCGGGGTAGGTGATGTCGTTCCCGTGCACCTCCAGGAGGTGGGTGATGACGAAGGCGGCGGGTTCGGTGGACTGGGGGCACTTGGCGATGGCCGAGGCGTAGGTCCTGTCCTCGCCCGGAGACGTGAGCCAGCGGGTGGCTCCAGCGCGGAACATCTTCGCGCTCGTGCCGTAGAAGGCGTACAGCCCGTACCCCGGCTTCGTGGAAGGCGTGGCCAGATAGCAGTTCACCTGGGGAGCCTGGGCGTCTGCCGGGTACTCCATGGCCTGCGGGACGTCGTGCTGAGCCGCCATCGGAGCGAGGGTACGCAACGCGGCGCAGGAGCCGGTCGACTGGCCGAGGGGCTTGGCCGGGTTGGGCCTGGCGCCGTAGGGAGGCGATGACACGGTGGTCAGCTTTTCGCCGCCGCTCGCCTCACAGCCGTACTTCGCCGCCGTCTTCCGGGCGGTCTCCGTGGTCACCCTGCCCAGTCCCGTGAGGGCGGCAGCGCTTTTTGACGGGGCGAAGCCCGGTGCGGCGAAAGACCCGTAGGCGACGAGCGCCTTGCTCCTGTCGTTCCGGCAGTCGAGTGCGACCTGAACAGCCGCACTGCCGTCATTGCGCACGATGCCCGACCAGCCCCCGCCGAGCGGCGCGACCTGCCCCATGGTCCCGTTGTCGAGGTCGGAGCTGGAGGGAAAGGCCTCCAGGGACGAGGGCTTGGTAGTGCTCCAGCGTAGAGACATCTCCAGAGAGCCGTTCCTTCCGGAATCCGCCCTCAGCACCAGGCAATGGGCCAGGTAGCCGTCATCGAGATCAAGGGGTTTTGCGCGTAGTTCGGAGGAATCCAGAGCCGTGGCGAGTTCGCCCTGTGCCAGGATTCCGCCGCAGGCCTGGTCCACCGATCGGCTGTTGCGCCAGGAGTCGTATATGCCGGTGCTGTAAAGGACTTGGGCCACTATGGCCAGAACAGCGATGAATGTCCCCGCGTACCAGCCGGGGTGGATTCGTCGGAGTCTGGAGATCTTCTGCATGGTGCTCATTCTGTCGAGAGCCGTTTCACGGGGCGTCAGCGGTCGGCGCGGAGGTAGATGAGTGTGCCGTTACGGCCCTTGTCGTATTCGCCCTGGGCGCCGCGGAGGATGAACTTGGTGTAGTCGCTGTCGATGTCGTGGCCGCGGCTCTGCCCCCACAGCCTGACCATGTGCTCCGCGTCGCGCTGTCCGGCCTCGTAGGTCTTGGCGTTCTCACTGGTGGCCGCGAGATTCGCCTCGGCCGTGTGCTCCTTGTTGGACTCGTACGTCCACAGGTCGACGGCCTTCGTGGCGACATCTCCCACAGGGCTGAGACTGGACACGGGATTGAACATCAGTGCCGTGCTGAGGGAGGAGCCGATTCCATGGTTGAAGTCGGCTGCCCACTGGGTCTTCTTGAACCGCTCGTCGAAGATGATGTCCGACCGGATGGCGTCGTAGCCTCCTATGGCCCGTGAGGATTCGGCTATGCGGTTTGTGATTGTGGTGTTGTCCGCGTCCTGCGGAATAGCAGCCAGGACGTCGTGAGAGTATTTTTGCTCCGCGCCGTAGAGATGTCCGAAAGCCTCGGGATCATCGGCTATTCCGCGCATGAGTTGTGCCAGGTGGTTGGTTGAGACCGCCATGTGCGCGCCGTCCTTGTCGGACCAGACGCGGCCTGGATCGTCCTTGAGGATCTGGTAAGTCGAATCGTCGTTCGCGAACGTCTGGTGCGTATCGGCTGTGTACGACGTCAGGATGTGCGCCAAAGGCTCGGTGAGGTTCTTCGGCAGCTTCTGGGCGTGGTTGTCCGCGTTCAGCGTGTCGATCGTCTGCTGAAGAATGCTCGCCTGGGCCGTGGAATGGTGTCCGACAGGGTGATAGGCGCCTGGCGCGTTTCCGGTCGTCGCGGCTTCCAGGGCGGCGCCGAAGCCCTTGCGGACGTCTCCGTCCTCCACGGTGACCGGCATACCCTGCGTGGTGCCGCCGGGCGGGGTCGCGAAATGGTCGACCACGGTGTCCCAACTCCGGCCGTGCAGCAGATACTTGAGGTTGTCGCTGTGGGCCGGGTCCAGGTACGCGGTGCTGGTCGCCGGGTCGTGGGACATGATGCCGAGGACGCCGTCGAGCGGGTCGTTGGCGAACCAGCCCCGGTCGCCGCCGCTGAACTTGTCCCGCAGCGACCAGACCGAGTCGAGCTTCCCCTTGGCCAGGTACGACGTCTCCGCGTGCCGTATGTCGTCGGCGGTGTCCTTGAGGAACTGGCCCGAATAGCCGTCCCCGTGCTGCATCAGGGTGACCAGGCTCTGGTACCCGCGAACCCGCTCGTTCGGGATCTTGCTCAGGCCGTCCAGCTTGAATTCTTCGGTGCCGGCCTTCTGCATGTCGCTGCGGAAGCGCTTGTAGAAGGCGGAGTCGGGATCCTTGGTCGCCGTGGAAAGTGTCGTGGCGAGGCCCTTCTGGATGTCCAGGTACTGGCCGCTCTGCTTCTTGTCCTTGTAATAGGCCAGGCTGTCGAGGGAGTTGGACAGCTTCAGGGTTCCGTCGGCGCCCAGGTTGTCGAGCAGGGTCTGGCTGAACACCTTGTCACTGGAGTTGTCGCGGAAGAGGCGCTGCAACTCCTGGTAGTCGTGAGCGGTCGCGTCTCCCGAATCGACGCGCAGCGCAATGTCCTTGCCCTCGTCCGCCTCGTACTGCTCGATGTCGCCTTTGGCCTGCCCGTTGAACCCGTTGTTGGTGCCGTCGGTGATGACGGAGTCCTTGACGACCTCGGTGAGGGCCACTTCGAACCCCTCGTCGGCGTCGCACACACTCCGTACGGCGTTGTCGATACGGGACTGCCAATTGCCCGCCTTTTCCTGTGCGGACCGCTGGTAGTCGGGGTCGTGGTGGTAGGCGCTCAGCTCCGACGGGTCGAGTTTGGTGGTGTCGAACGTGACGTATCCCGTGGGCGAGACGGTCATGCCGTCCTTGACGGCGGCATCCCGTTCGGACTCCACCTTCTTTCGGAGGTCGACGAACTGTGTGTGGGCGTCTCTCAGGAGCGAGGCCATTGCCTTGGCCTCGGTCTGGGCCTTCTTGTACTCGTCGAGCGTGATGTCGAACATGGCGTTCGCGGCCCGTGAACTCTCACCCACCCACGACGTGGGGAGCGTGATGGTGTGTACCTTGTCGTGGTACAGCGTCTCGTGTTCCTTGAACCTCCCCGCCATTTCGTCCCACTTCGTCGCCGCCGTGGTCAAAGTGGACAGATCGGTTGCCAGTATCTCTTGGTATGTGGGCATGTATGGGGTCCTGTGTGTCTGCGAAACGCGAGGCGGATCAGTAGAGGTCCATGGGGGAACCCGGGCGCGCGATGCCGTGCTTGATCCCGAAGTCGGTGTTGTACAAATGCGTTGCGGCACCGGTCAGCGCGGACTTCTCGTAGCTCAGGCGGTTCATCAGGGCCTGTACCTGTTCGCCCCAGGTGTGGTGGGCCTTCTTCAGGGCGCCGGACGCCACCCAGCCGTGGCCGTCGTGGGGGCCAAGTGCCTTGACGACGTTGGCCGTTGATTCGTCGGCGTGGGCGCCGGAGTCCTTCGTTTCCCGTTCGAGGTGGTTCCCGATGGTGTCGGCGGCGGCCTTCTTCGCCTCCGGCGTCGAGACGAGATCCGACTGGCCCGTTCCGGTGAGGAGCGGGGGCGGCAGGGGCTGGTGGTCCAGGCTCATGCGGGACGGGCCGCCGGGCTCACCGGTCGTATCCATGGACATGCGAGATCTCCTGAGTCCGTTGGCGGCGGCCGACCGGCGTGCCGCTTCGGGCCGAGGCCGCCTCATGACTGACAGGTTCTTGATCCTATGGAGGGCTGGGCGCCACAGGTGGGGCACGAAGGTGCGGGCGGGGCATGTGGGGGAATCGTGTGGATGGCACAGCGAAGGCCCCCGGCGGCTGGCACGGGCCGTGCGGTTGCCGGGGGCCTCTGGACTGGGTCTGGGGGTTACGAATCTTTCACAGGGCGGACTGGAAGGCCGACGCGCTCGGCGCGTTGCCGGCGGTCGTGGTGATGCGGTCGAGCGCGGTCGGGACGTGGCCCGCGTGCTGGGCCGCGGCGCGCGCGGTGAGCGGTACGCGCCGGGCGGTCTGAGGGGTGGCGGTGCGGCGGGCGGCGGCGGAGATCAGGGTGTTCATGGTTGGCCTTCCGGCGAGATGCGTCGCCGCCCCCGCCTGATGAAGGCGGGGGCGGCGACGACGCTGACTGATCGGGGGAAGCGTAGCGGCGCCCAGGGGCTTCGGCGCGCGCTTGTAGGCGTGGCATAAGGATGGTCCACGCAACCGGATCGGGCCCCTGCGCCCCCGACCTGAGACGATGCGCGACCGGGGGCATGTCCAGCGCCTTTGCACCCGCCCGGACACCCGGCTCCGGTGCGTTGACCCGCTCGGGCTACGACACCCTCGGTGAGGGCCGTGATGGGCGGCCGGGGGGTGCGTGAGGTGAGCGCATGGCCACCCTGGGGCGCGCCCCCTGTGAGGTCGCCCCTACCTGGGTGCTCGCGGTGGGAGTTAGCATCCCGCGTGACCGAACAAGCCGAGCAGCCCGCCCAGACGCCCGTACCGCCGAGTGCCGCCACCCGATCCGGTACCGGGGCCGACCGGGCACCGGGCTCCGGGGAGATACGCGAGGCGCGGCGGCGGATATTCGCCGACCTCACGCCGTTCCGGATATCGCCGGACTACCGCAGGCTCTGGTTCGGCAACATGGTGTCCTGGGTCGGCAGCGGCATGACCGCGCTCGCGATCTCGCTCCAGGTCTACGACCTCACCGGCTCCAGCTTCTACGTCGGACTGGTCGGCATCTTCACCCTCGTACCGCTGGTCGCGTTCGGACTGTACGGCGGGGCCATCGCCGACACCGTCGACCGGCGCAAGCTCGGTCTGTACAGCGCGCTCGGGTCGGCCGCGCTCTCCGCGGCGCTCGCGGCCGGTGCCTTCGCCGGGGTCGCGAACGTGTGGTTCCTGTACGCGATCATCGCGCTCCAGTCGATCTGCCAGGCGCTGAACGCCCCCGCCCGCTCGGCCATGATCCCCAAGCTGCTTCCGCCCGAGCAGCTGCCCGCCGCCAATGCGCTCAACTCCATGATCATGACGACCGGCACGCTCGTCGGGCCGATGCTGGGCGGGCTCGTCGTCGGCTTCGCCGGGTACAGGACGGCGTACCTCATCGACGCGATCACCTTCGCCGCCTCCCTGTACGCGATGTGGCGGCTGCCCGCGATGCTGCCCGAGCGGACCGGCGCCAAGCGGGCCTCGGTCCTGGACGGGCTGCGGTTCCTGGCCACCCGGCCCAATCTGCGCATGACGTTCTTCAGCGACTTCTGCGCGATGATCCTGGCCCACCCCCGTGCCCTGTTCCCGGCCGTGGCCGTGCTCTGGTACGGCGGCGACGCCCGCACCACCGGCCTGCTCGTCGCCGCCCCCGCCGTCGGCGCGCTGCTCGGCGGGGTGTTCTCCGGCTGGCAGGGACGCATCCATCGGCACGGGCTCGCGGTGCTGATCTCGGTCGGCGGGTGGGGCGCCGCCATCGCGGTGTTCGGGCTGACCCGGCAGCTGTGGCTCGGCCTGTTCATGCTCGCGCTCGCCGGGTTCTCGGACACCGTGTCCATGGTGTTCCGCAACACGATGATGCAGGTCGCGGCCCCGGACGACATGCGCGGCCGGCTCCAGGGCGTCTTCATCGTGGTGGTCGCGGGCGGGCCCCGGCTCGGCGACTTCCTCGCCGGTACGGTCGCCGACCTCACCTCGCCCGCCGTGATGGTGGTGGGCGGGGGCATCGCCTGCGTCCTCGCGGTGACCGTGCTCGGCCTCAGCCGCCGGGGCTTCGCGCGCTACGACGCCCGCAACCCCGTCCCGTAGGCCACGCCCGCGCCCTGGTAGGCGCCGATGTTCGGCGGGGAGGCGACGGGATTGCCGAACCAGTCCCGTACGACGCCGTCGGCGACGGGGGTGCCTGCCCTCAACGCCGGTGACTCCGGGCGCAGTCGTACGTCGTACGGGCCTGCCGGAGCCGGGGCGGTGAAGGCGGGGTCGGCGGTCACGGGGGAGTGGTCGGAGGGCGGCGCCGCGCCCACGCCCCGGTACAGGTTGTGGTCGTAGGTGTTGCGGGGGTCCGAGAACGGGGCGCCCCCGGCGGCGCTCGACACGAAGACGTTGTTGCGGAAGGTGACGTTCCCGGGCCCGTTGTCGCTGACCATGGCCGTGCCCGGCTGGTTGGTCACGATGGTGTTGTCGTACACCTGGGTGCGTGTGGAGGGCCCGCACACCACCGACACGATGCCGTAGGGCGCGCTGCGGTTGCGGTCGTCGACGCTGATGTTGTGGCGTACGGCGTTGTCGGCGGAGGTCATGCCGCCGCCGTTGCAGACGAGCAGGAAACCGCCCTCGTTGTCGTGGCTGTAGTTGTACTGGTAGACGTTGCCGTTGTTGCCGCCGTCGATGTCGAACGCCATCGAGTCCCGGGTGCCGTGGCCGTGCGCGACCTCGTTGTACTGGTAGCGGACGTGGTCCGAATTCCACGCCCACAGACCGGCGTTGTAGCCCGCGGAGCGCATGTTGAACCCGTCGACGGTGTTGTGCTCGGCGAGCGCGCCGTCCGCGTTCTGGATGACGATGCCGTCGCCGCCGGTGTCGGTGACGCGGTTGTTCTCGATGCGGAGTGCGGTGATCGGTACGAACGTGGTGCCGGGGCCGCCGGGGTGCTCGGGGCGGCGGCCCCAGGTCGACGAGGTCCCGATGCCGGTGCGGTCGACATGGCTCACGGTCGAGCCCGTGACGGTGACGTCGTCGAAGCCGGTGGGGGTGGCTGCGCCCTGCACCGCGAAGAGGATGCCGCCGGACGGGTCCGGGTCCTTGAAATCGGCGCCGTTGACGTCGTGCACGTCCACGTCGCGTACGGCGTAGTGGTGGCCGGTGCCGAAGTCGGTGAGCCGGACGAGGATGCCCGCGCGGCGGGCGGTGGTGGTGGCGGGGCCGGTGTTGGACACGTCCAGGTCGTGCAGTTCCCACTGCTGGACGTTGTCGAGGAGTACGGCGGCGCGGGCGCCGCTGCCTTCCAAGTGCGGCTTGCTGCCGGTGCCGCTGCCGTACGCTCCGGCCGATATGGGGGTGCCGGGGGTGCCCGAGCCCCTCGGGGCGAAGGTGCCTGTGCAGGTGGTGCCGCGGCTGAAGAGGATCCGGTCGCCCGGGCGGTACGTCCTGGCGCTTGCCTTGGCCAGGGTGCGGAGGGGGTTGGTGGGGGTGGTGCCGGGGTTGTTGTCGTTGCCGGTGCGGCAGTCCACGTAGTAGGTGGTGGGGGTTTGGGGGGTGGGGGCGGCTTGGGCGGGGGCGGTCAGGAGGGTGAGGGCGGTGAGGGCGGTGAGTGCGCCCAGGGCCGGGAGTGGGGGCGGGTTTCGTCGCGTCATGCGGGTGAGGATCCCCTGGGGGGGTCGGCTTCCCAACCGGGCGTTCGCGAAAGTCCAAGGGGTCGGTCGGTTTGTCCGGGGGGTGTTGGCCCGCCCGCGCCCCGGCGTTGGTGGGCCCGGCCCGTCCTGGGGCTCCGCCCCAGACCCCGATGCCCCGCCCCACCCCTTCCCGAGACCCGCCGGGGGATGTTGTTCGGGCGCGCCCCGGTGGTCGTGCCCTGGGGCTCCACCCCAGACCCCGTTCGCGCCTGAAGGGCGCTCGTCCTCAATCGCCGGACAGGCTAAAGATGCTCGGTCCTGTCGGCACCGATGCCGCTGGGGGGCGCGGGGAACTGCGCGATCAGCCATCCGCGGGCCGAGGTCTCCGTCAGTCAGCCCCTCCGGCGTTTGAGGGGCGGGGGTCCGGGGGCGGAGCCCCCGGCACTGGGTGCGGAGCCGCAGTCAACCCCACCCCCGGAGGCCACGCGGCGGAGCCGCGGAGTGTTGCAGCGGGAAGGGGCGGGGTGGGGGAACAGTTACGCGCCCAGTACGCCCCTCGCCACCCCCAGTTCCACCAAATCCTGGGGGCGCAAGCGGAGTTGGGAGGCCGTGCTGCGCACCTCCGATTCCGGTCGCTTCAGGATCGCCGCCGCCAGCTCCGGCGCGATCACCGAGAAGTAGCTGTCCGCCGTCACCCACGTGCGGTCCGGGGACGTCAGGGCCAGGGCTCCTCCCGAGCCGCCCTCGCCGATCACCAGGGTGGTCACCGGCACTCTCGCGGAGGCCAGCGCCGCGAAGGCGTCGGCGATCGCGGCGCCCTGGCCCGCCCGTTCCGCCGCCGCGTCGTTCGCCGCGCCCGGGGTGTCCACCAGGGTCAGGACCGGGATGCCCAGACGGTCGGCCAGGCGGATCAGGCGGGCCGCCGTGCGATAGCCCGCCGGGGTGGTCGCGGTGCCGGTCTGCGCTGCGTACGCGTACGCGATCCCCTCGTGCAGACCGAACCCGCACAGCATTCCCGGGTCCACGCCCCCGCACCGGTCGCCCGACAGCGCCTGTCGGTGGGGGAAGTACGCGTCCAGGTAGGACTCGGCCCGTGGGCGCTGCGTCGAGCGGGCCCGGGTCACCGCTTCCCAGCCGTCCGCCGGCAGGGCCGACGTCCCGAACGCGGCCGGCACCGGCGCCGGGCCCGGGTGGTCGGCCCCGGTCAGCAGCGTCAGCCAGCCCGCCAGCACCGCCCGCAGGTCCTGCTTCCGTACGATCGCGTCGATCTGGCCCGCCGCCAGCTGGCCCTCCGCTCCGTACGCCGCCGGGTCAGCGTCCGCCGGGCGTACCCGGGAGCCCGCGAAGCCGATCTGGGCCCCCGGCAGGGCCAGGATCACATCGGCGCCCGCGCCAAGGGTGGCCCAGCCGCCGCCCGTCGTCGGGTCGCGCAGGACCGCGATCTGTGGGAGACCGGCTTCTCTGAGCAGCGCCGACTGCCGTGCCACGCGCTGGAGTTGGGTCAGCGCCAGCATGCCCTCCTGCATGCGGCTGCCACCCGTGGCGATCAGCGACACCAGCGGAAGGCGCCGCTCGCGCGCCCTCTCGTACGCCGCCTCCAGACGGTCGCCCGTCCGCTGCCCCAGCGACCCGCCCAGGAAGCCGAACTCGAAGGAGAGCAGCACGCATGGCCGTCCTTCGACGGTCGCCGTGCCGCAGATCACCGATTCCTTCTCGCCCGTACGCTCCGTCGCGCGCGCCCGAGACGCTCCGTAGCCCGACCAGGCGAGGGGGCCGTTCTCCGGGAAGTCCCCCTCTGCGACCTCCAGTTCCTCGAAGGTCGTCGCTACCGCCGTGATCGCCTGCCTCGCCGACATCCGCTCAGACATGCAGGGCTCGCTTCATGATCTTCCCCATGTCGTTGCGGGGGAGTTCGGGGAGGTAGTGCACCACGCGGGGACGTTTGTGGGGCGACAGCTGGGTCGCCACGTGGTTGGCCAACTCGGCCTTCTCTGGAGGGGATTGGGGGTCCGTCGGCACCACCCATGCCACGATGCGCTCACCCAGGTCCGCGTCCGGCTCGCCCGTCACCGCGGCCTCGCGGACGCCCGGGTGGTCGAGCAGCGCGTTCTCGATCTCGCCCGCGCCGATCTTGTAACCGCCGCTCTTGATCAGGTCGGTGGCCTTGCGGCCGACGATCCGTACCTGGCCGTCCTCGTCCCGGCTCGCCATGTCGCCGGTGCGGAACCAGCCGTCCTCGGTGAAGGCGGCGGCCGTCGCGTCCGGCCGGTTCAGGTAGCCGCTGAACAGGTTCGGGCCCCGTACCTGGATCTCGCCGATGCCGTCGGCCTCGTCGGCGAGGCGCAGTTCCACGCCGGGCAGCGGGACGCCGACCGTGCCGGGGCGGGCCCCGCCGTCCGCCCTCGCGGCGCACAGCATGAGGGTCTCGGTCATGCCGTACCGCTCGATCACCGCCCGGCCGGTCGCCTCGGCGATCCTGCGACGGTCGGGCGCGGGGAGCGCCGCCGAGCCGGACACCAGCAGCCGTGCGCCCGCCAGCGCCTTCGCCAACTCCCGGTCCCGGCCCACCGCTTCGGCGATCCGGTGGTACATCGTCGGCACCCCGAACAGCATCGTCGCGCCCGCCGACAGCTCCCGCGTCACGCCCTCCACCGAGAACCGGCCGAGGTGGCGCACCGAGCCGCCGCGGCGCAGCGGGCCGAGGATGCCGAGGATCAGCCCGTGCACGTGGAACAGCGGAAGCCCGTGCACCAGCACGTCGTCGGCCGTCCAGCCCCAGGCGCCCTGCAACGCGTCCAGCGTCGCCGCGAGCGCGCGCCTCGGCAGCACCGCGCCCTTCGGCGGGCCGGTAGTGCCGGAGGTGTAGACGATCAGCGCGGCCGATTCGGCGCCGGGTTCGGGTGGCAGCTCCGTCACCACTCCGGTGAGCGGTACGTCGATGCGTGTCAACTCGGTCAGCGCGGGCGGGAGTTGGTCGTCAGGTGAGGCCAGCACCAGCGTGGGCTCGCTGTCGCCGACGATGTGGGTCAGTTCGCGTTCGCCCGTCTTCGGGTTCAGCGGCACCACGGGGACGCCCGCGACGAGGGCTGCCACCACGCCGACCACCGTCTGCGGGGTCGGCGTCGCCCAGACCGCGACCCGCCCGGCGCCCGCGAGCCCGCGGGCCAGGGAGCCTGCCGCGCCCGCGAGTTCGGCGTGGGTCAGCGACAGCTCGCCGAAGCGGACCGCCTCCCGGGGCTCGGCGGCGTACAGGGAGGGGAAGAGAGGGGACACGTACGGGACTCCTCGGATCTCGACGGCGCGGGCGGGGCCCGAACCGTGCCGGGTCCCAGGTCGTCGACCCTACGCGGCGCCGTCCGGACGCATGATCCGCATCCTGCCGTACGTGTCCCCGCGTTCTGCTGGAGCGAGTCCCCGATCCCTTACGGCAGTGAGACCGACGGCAGTCAGACCTACGGCAGCGGGATCGCGACCTTCACCGCGTACAGCGTGACCAGGCCGTACCCGGCGCGGAACGTCCAGGCGCGGGCGGCCGGGGAGATCCGGGCGCCGGCGAACCCGCTCGCCGCCACCAGGAACTGCTGCCAGAACAGCGAGGCCAGAAAGACTCCCGTCACGAACACCGCCCCCGCCGCGCCGCCGGTGAGGGCGGCGCCGCGGGCGGTGGTCAGGGCGGCGAAGTAGAGGGCGGTGGTGGGGTTGATGAGGGTGAGGGCGGCGAAACGGGCGAAGGTGCGGGCCGGGCCGTCCTTCTTCGCCGGGTTCGTATGTCCTTCCGCCGCCGCGTGCCCTCCTGCTCCCGCGTGTGCCGTCGGGCCCGCCGACCGGGCGCCCTCGCCCACCGCCCCCCGAGCCCCCCACAGCCCCCGTGCCGCGATCCCGGCCAGCACCAGGGCCGAGACCAGCCGCACCCACGCCTCCACGCCGGACAGTGCCTGGGCGACCAGGGGGCCGAGCACGGTGGCCAGGGCCGCGTAGGCCAGGTCGACCGTGGCCACGGCCGCCGCCGCGGCCATCGCGCCCCGGCGCTCGCGCATTCCCTCCTGGATCAGCAGCACACCGACCGCGCCCACCGGCACGGCCACCCCGAGACCCGCCGCCGCGCCCGCCATCGCTGTCGTCCAGAGACCGTTCATGGCAGCCACTGTGGGGTGCCGTGCGTGCCGTACGCAGCCGATTTTCCGGGGCACCCCTCAGTGCAGCGGGGCCTGCCAGGTCAGGGTCGTGCCGCGGATGCCGTCGTCGCGCATGCCGTTGTCGACGACGGTCAGGCGTACCCCGGGACGCCCGTCGGGGAGTTCGGCGCCCGCGTCGACGACGACGCGTACCGACGACACGCCCGCCCGGCGGTGGGCCGCCGCCAGCGCGCCGCGCAGGGCCGCGACGAGCTGGCTGTCCACCGGCTCGGCGACCAGTGTGTCGACCGCGCCGTCGAAGCGGACCGAGGGCCGGAAGCCGAGCAGCGCGCCCGCGCCGGCCGTCTCGCGCAGGACCCGGCCGCGCAGGGTCGTCGGGGCGTCGGCGGGCGGCTGCTGGAGGGCGAAGATCGCGGTGCGGACCTCCTGGATGGTGGAGTCGAGCTCGTCGACGGCCCGGGTCAGCATCTCGTCGGTGTCGTCGGCCGCGGCCTTCTCGGCCCGGCGCCGGGTGGACTCCAGCATCATCTCGGTCGCGAACAGGCGCTGCACGACGAGGTCGTGGAGGTCGCGGGCGATCCGGTCGCGGTCCTCGTACACCGCGAGCTGTTCGCGGTTGTGCTGGGCGTCGGCCAGGACGAGTGCGAGGGCCGCCTGCGAGGCGAACTGGGCGGCGAGCAGCCGGTCGACCGCCGTGTACGGGCGGTCGCCGCGCCGCCGCGGCAGCGCGAGCGTGCCGATCAGCTTGCCGCCGCTCTGCAGCGGCAGCATCATGCTCGGCCCGAACCGGGTGCGTACGTGCGTGGTCATCCGGGGGTCGGTCGCCGAGTCCTCGATGAACACCGGTTCCCCGCCGAGGAGTTGGACCAGGACCGGCGAGCCGGGCTCGATCGTCGTGCCGACGATGTCGTCGGGGTCGTCCGGCGCGGACGCGGCGACGATCTCCATGCCGCCGGCCGCGGTGGGCTGGAGCACGACCCCGGCCGCCGCGTCCGCGAGCAGCCGGGCCCGTTCAGCCACCGTCATCAGCGCGTTGGCGGCGCTCTCGCCGGTGAGCAGGGAGGTGGTGACGGCGGCGGCGCCCTCGATCCAGCGCTCCCGCAGCCGTACGGTCTCGTACAGCCGCGTGTTGCCGATGGCGATGCCCGCCTGTGCGGCGAGGACCCGCAGCTGCGCCAGGTCCTCCTCGGTGAAGGGGCCGCCGCGCTTCTCGGTGAGGTAGAGGTTGCCGAAGACCTGGCTGTGCACCCGCAGGGGTACGCCGAGGAACGAGGTCATCGGCGGGTGGCCCGGCGGCAGTCCGGCCGAGCGGGGGTCGGTGTGCCGGTCGTCCAGGCGCAGGGGACGCGGGTCCTGGATGAGGGCGCCGAGCAGGCCGGTCCGGCCGTCGGGCAGCGCGCCGATGCGCTCGCGCTCGGCGTCGGTGAGGCCGGTGGTGTACAGCTCGGTGAGCAGGCCGCGCTCGGGGTCGACCAGCCCGAGCGCCCCGTACCGGGCGTCGGTCAGCTCGGTCGCCGTGTCCACGATGTGCTGGAGCGTGGTGCGCAGTTCGAGGTCCGTTCCGACGCCGAGCACCGCCTCCAGGAGCATCGGCAGCCGGGGCGCGGTGCTGTCCGGACGCTCCGGCGTGCGGGGTGGCGTGCTGTCCGGACTCTCCGCTTCACTCATCCTTCGAGGATCTCTCACCGCGGCCGCCCGGCCCGGCAGGGGCGACTGTCGCGCCGCTCACTCGGCCAGCGGGTCGAGGACCATGGGGTGGATCTGGCCCTCCAGCATCGCGCCGACGCCGAGGATCGCGCACACGTCGGGCCGTTCCGCGATGTGCACCGGCATGCCCGTGGAGGCGCGCAGCATCTCGTCGAGGCCGGGCAGCAGCGCGCTGCCGCCGACCATCATGATGCCCCGCTCGGCGAGGTCGGCGACGAGGTCGGGCGGGCAGTCCCGCAGCACCTTGCCGATGCCGTCGAGCACGGAGGTCAGCGGGGTGTGGATGGCGTTGCGCACGGCGGCCGTGTCGACCAGGACCGAGCGGGCGAGGCCGGTGGCGACGTCGCGGCCGTGGATCTCGGTGGACTCCGGGCCCAGCGGCGTGAGGCCGTTGCCGTGCAGGGCCAGTTGCAGCGGGCGTACGGACTGGCTCGGCAGCATCAGGGCGTGCTGGTGGCGCAGGTGCTGGATGACCGCGTGGTCGATGGCATCGCCGCCGACCGGGAGGCGGACGGCGGTCACGATGGCGCCGAGCGAGAGCACGGCGATCTGGGTCGTGGCCGCCCCGCACACGATGATCATGGTGGCGGTGGGCTGCTCCACCGGGAGCCCGCAGCCGACGGCGGCCGCGATCAGGGTGTCGACGAGCTCGACCCGGCGGGCGCCGATCCCCATCAGGGTCTCGCGCGCGGCGCGCTGGGCGAGCGGGTCGCTGTCGTGCGGGGTGCAGGCGGCGGCGCGCAGCCCCGGCTTGCGGCGCAACTGGCGGCGCAGCTTCTCGCCGAGGAGGTGGCGCAGCATGCGCTGAGCCATCTCGACGTCGACGACGGTGCCGCCGGTCACGGGGCGGGCCACCCGGATGTAGTCCGGGGTGCGGCCCGTCATCTGTTCGGCGAAGGTGCCGACGGCGATGAGCGCGCCGGTACGGGTGTTGACGGCGGCCACGCTCGGCTCGTCCACGACGAGCCCGGCTCCCTTGATGAAGACACGGGTTCTGGCGGCCCCGAGGTCGACGGCTACATGGCAACGGCGCAACTGCTCAAGACTGACGGTCACGGCAGATCCTCCCGAGAGCGGTACTTAGTTCGCATTGTGTGACCGCTCGGGGATCGGCGCGCGCCGAGATGCGCCGGTCGGGGCGCCAGGACCTGACGCCCAGCCAGAAACCCTCCGTTCCGCAGGTCGACCTCCTTCTCTTCGGGCCGGGCCCAGGGTCGGGCCGGGGCGGGTGCCGCCGGCCCGCCGGTCGGCCGGGGCGCTCGCGCGGCAGCCTGTGGACCTCACGGCAGGAGGCGTTGCAGCAGCCCCCAGGTGAACTCCGCGACACGTGTCCCGCCGCCGGGCAGGGTGATGGCCAACTGCCAGCGCGTCGGCGCCGAGCCCTCCATCGGGCGGGCCGGGGCGAAGGCCCGCGCCACCTCGTCCACCGTGCACGACCAGGGGCGCAGATCGTCCTCCCCACGCAGCTCGGGACCCGGTATGCCGGGGGCTCTGACCAGCCATTCGTTCCACACCGCACCGCCAGGCCCGGCCAGCACCTCGAACCGCAGCCCCGGCCAGAGCGGCACCGGCCACAGCTGCGCCTCGCAGTCCAGATCCCCGATCCTGCGCGGCACGACCGACTCGGGCGCCCCGAGGACCGAGCGGTAGCGGGACAGCGCGCCCCGGGAACGGGCCGAGCGGATCATCGCCTGCCAGCGTCTGTTGGCCTCGCGCATGTCCGCGATCGAGGCGCCCAGCTCATGGCGGGCGTCCTCGACGAGCTCCGGCCGGTGATCGGCCATCCGCCGCAGCAGCACGAGTTGGAAGTCCAGCGGGCCGAACGGCCGCGTCACGGTTTCCGTCATGACGTCCATCCTGCCCGGCCCCACTGACAACGCCCCGGTCCATGGCGATTCGTCACGCGGACACGCCCCGGAAGTGGCTCTTCCGCACAGGATCCACACATCTCCGGCCCCTTTTGTTGCCCGGCCGCCGCATAGCCTCCCTGGGCCATGGATTACTGCCACTCCTGCCGACGGCACCTCAACGGCGCACTGGCCTGTGCCGGATGCGGAACCCCCGCGGAGGTGCTGGCGCCCGCGCCCGAGGACGAGCTCCTGGTGTACGCCGGGCGGCCGCCGTCCCGCCGTGCGGAGGTGTTCGTGCCTTCCGGCCATCGCCGTGCCCGCAAGGGGCGGCGGGCCCGCCGCAAGCGGGGCAAGGTGATCCTCCTCGGCTCGGCCGGGCTCGTGCTCGTGGCCGGGGCGGTGGGGTTCGTCCAGATGGCGATGGAGCCGCCGCCGGGGGACGACCGGGCCTCCGCCGTGCGGGAGGACCAGACGATCTCCGACCCTCAGCCGCTGCCGTCCGGCTCGGCGGCGGGGGTGCCTTCCCGGCCCACGGCCAAGCCGGTCTCCTCTCGGGGGCGGGGTTCCCGTACGGCATCCGGGAAACCTGGCCGCGCCGGCGAGGCCGGTCCGGGGGAGCCCGGGCCCGTGGAGTCCGGGCCGCGCGAGAGTGCCCCTGCCCGGGCCTCGGCCCCGGCCACGCCCGATCCCGGGCCCTCGGGGTCCGTGCCGTCTGGCCCCTCTGCGCCCGGTGCGTCCGATTCGCCCGCGCCGGGCGGGCCCGCACCCTCGACGCCTCCGCCTCCGGCGCCCAAGCCGACCAAGACCTGTACGCCCGTTCTGTTCTGGTGCTGGTGACTCGCTGCCGGACGTGCGTGCACTTCGGCTGCGGGCCGTCCGTGGCTGGTCGCGCAGTTCCCCGCGCCCCTGTAGGGCGACCAGAACCGCGAGCCGAAGGCGTCATCGCCTCAAGGCGATGACTAAGCCCCCAGCATGCGCCTGAGCAGGTCGCGCAGCACCGTCCGCTCGTCCGCCGACAGTTCCGCGAGTGGCTCTCTCGCGAAGTTCAGGGAGTCGCGCAGGTCGGTCGCGGTGGTGAGGCCGTCGGGGGTCGGGGCGGCCAGTTTGACGCGGCGGTCGGCCGGGTCGGGGCGGCGTTCCACCAGACCGCGCGCTTCGAGGCGGTCGACGATGCCCGTGATGTTCGACGGCTCGCACTTCAGCTTCTGGGCGATCTGCCGCATCGGCATCGGTTCGAGGGCGAGCAGTCCGAGGACCCGGGCCTGCGCGCCGGTGAGGGAGTGCTCGGCGGCGGCCCGCTCGTACTCCTCGTAGTAGCGGCCGACGACCGTGCCGATCAGCTCGACGACTTCGAGGCTCAGGGGATCCATTCGGGAGGGCATGCCCTCAGCGTACCGAGTTACTTGACAATCTCAAATATCTCGGCGCATTGTTCTTTCAGTACCTGAAGTATTCGGGGTGCCGCCCGCCAGGCCGCGCCCCGCCCACGTACTCGATGTATCGATCAGCATGTGATCCGCAGGAGGACGCACCCCATGGCCACCTCGCCCGCACTCCCCGCCACCAGCCGTGAATGGCACCTCGTCGCCCGCCCGAACGGCTGGCCCGTGCCCTCCGACTTCGCGCTGCGCGAGACCCCCGTCACCGAGCCCGCGCAGGGCCGGATCCTGGTCCGGAACCTGTTCATGTCGGTCGACCCGTACATGCGCGGCCGCATGAACGACGTGAAGTCCTACGTCCCGCCGTTCCAGCTGGAGCGGCCGATGGAGGGCGGCGCGGTTGGCGAGGTCATCGCCTCGAACGACGACAAGTTCGCCGTCGGCGACCACGTCCTGCACGGGCTCGGCTGGCGCGAGTACGCCGACCTCGACGCCCGGCACGCCACCAAGGTCGACGGTGAGCTCGCCCCGCTCTCCGCCTACCTCGGCGTCCTCGGCATGCCGGGCCTCACCGCGTACGCCGGTCTCCTGGACGTCGCCTCCTTCAAGGAGGGCGACACCGTGTTCGTCTCCGGTGCCGCCGGAGCCGTCGGCAGCCAGGTCGGCCAGATCGCCCGGCTCAAGGGTGCCTCGCGCGTCATCGGCTCGGCCGGCTCGGACGAGAAGGTCAAGTGGCTCGTGGAGGAGCTCGGCTTCGACGCCGCCTTCAACTACAAGAAGGGCCCGGTCCTCGAGCAGCTGCGTGCGGCGGCCCCGGACGGCATCGACGTCTACTTCGACAACGTCGGCGGCGAGCACCTGGAAGCCGCCATCTCGGCGCTCAACGTGCACGGCCGCGCCACCCTCTGCGGCGCGATCGCGGGCTACAACGACACCGAGCCCACCCCCGGCCCGCGCAACATGATGATGATCATCGGCAAGCGGCTGCAGCTCAAGGGCGTCCTGGTCGGCGACCACTACGGCATGCAGCAGCAGTTCGTCGGCGAGGTCGCGGGCTGGCTGGCCTCGGGCGAGCTCAAGTACAACGAGACCGTCGTCGACGGCATCGAGAACGGCGTCGACGCCTTCCTCGGCATGCTGCGCGGCGAGAACACCGGAAAGATGGTCGTCTCCTTCGGCCAGTAAGGCCCGGGCTGGGGTGCCCGGCCAGGAGTGACACACCGCACACTCCGCCTCACGGTTTCCGCGATCCGATAAGGTTTTTCCACATCCCGGCGGCCGTGAGGCGCGAGCGGCCGCGAACCCAGGAGGAGCACCCCAGCATGTCCATACAGAAGTCCGAGGTCCTCTACACCGCCGTCGCCACCGCCGAGAACGGCCGCGACGGCCGCGTCTCCACCGACGACGGCCGGCTGGACGTCGTCGTGAACCCGCCGAAGGAGATGGGCGGCAACGGCGCGGGCACCAACCCGGAGCAGCTCTTCGCCGCCGGCTACAGCGCCTGCTTCCAGGGCGCCCTCGGCGTCGTCGCCCGCAACGAGAAGGCCGACATCTCCGGCTCGACCGTCACCGCGCACGTCGGCATCGGCAAGAACGACGACGGCTTCGGCATCCACGTCGAGATCACCGCGACCATCCCGAACGTGGACCGCGCGACCGCCGAGGACCTCATCGAGAAGGCCCACCAGGTCTGCCCGTACTCCAAGGCGACCCGCGGCAACATCACGGTGAACCTCGCCGTCGCGTAACCCGCGCTCATGAAGGACCGCGCCCCGACGGGCGCGGTCCTTCGTCGTGCCGGCCCGCGCGGCCTTCCCGGTGGGCGGGGCGCTTTGTCATGCTGGCCCGCATGACCTTTCCCGAGACGGCCCCGTACGACCACGGCATGCTCGACACCGGCGACGGCAACCTCGTCCACTGGGAAGTCTGCGGAAACCCGGACGGAAAGCCCGCCGTCGTGGTGCACGGCGGGCCCGGCTCCGGCGCGGGGCCGTCCTGGCGCCGCTACTTCGACCCGGCCCGCTACCGCGTCGTCCTCTTCGACCAGCGCGGCTGCGGCCGCTCCACGCCGTCCGCCGCCGATGCGGCGACCGGCCTCGAAACCAACACCACCCACCACCTGATAGCGGACATGGAGCAGCTGCGCGAGCACCTCGGCATCGCCAAGTGGCTTGTGCTCGGCGGGAGTTGGGGCTCCACGCTCGGCCTGGCGTACGCGCACGAGCATCCAGAGCGGGTCAGCGAGATCGTTCTGTTCTCGGTGGTGACGACCAGCCGCGCCGAAGTGGACTGGATCACCGAGGGCGTCCGGGTCCACTTCCCCGATGCCTGGGCCGCGTACCGCGACGCGGCCGAGCCCCGCGAGGGCGAGCGGGTGGTCGACGCGTACGCCCGGCTGCTCGCCGACCCCGACCCGGCCGTGCGCGAGGAGGCCGCCCGCAACTGGTGCCGCTGGGAGGACACCCACGTACAGGCGGCGGGCGCGCAACTCGTCGACGAATTCCTCGATGCGCGGTTCTCCGACCCCGCCTTCCGGATGACCTACGCCCGCCTCGTCACCCACTACTGGCGCCACGCCGCCTGGCTGGACGACGGCCAACTCGTCGACGGCGTACGCAAGTGGGACGCAATTCCCGGTGTTCTCATCACCGGAGGGCTGGACCTCAGCTCGCCGCCCGACCCGGCCCGGGCACTCGCCGCGGCCTGGCCGGGCTGCGAACTGCATGTGATCGACGAGGCCGGGCACGGCCTGGGCCACTCCGGCATGAGCGGTGCGGTCCAGGCGGCGCTCGACAGGTTCGCCCGTTACTGAGCGATCCTGTACCGGGCGATCCCGTACTGCGTGATCCGCATGCGCCCTACTCGGCGATCGCCGCGTCGTAGACCGCGCGCGACAGCTGCACGTTCTCCGGGGCGGCGCCGCCCGGGAAGGCGAACCGGCGCCGCGTGTAGCCGTACGCGAGGCCCGAGCGCGGGTCGCCGAAGGCGAGGGAGCCCGCGGCGCCGCTGTGCCCGAAGGTGTCCGCGCCCAGCGACGGGTAGGAGACGCCGAGCGCCTCGAAGCCGAGGCCGAAGGCGGACGGGCCGCCCAGGACCAGGTCCGTGCCGTGCGAGTGGATGCGGCTGAACTCGCCGACCGTCTCCGGCTTCAGAAGCGGGCCGTGCCCGTTGAAGTCGCCGAGGACCGCCGCGTACATCCCGGCGATGCCGCGCGCGCTGCCCGAACCGCCCACGGAGGCGGGGCTCTTGGTGAGCGAGGCGGACGAGTTCGCGAAGGCGACCAGGTCGAAGGACGGGTCGGCGCTGGTGTTGAACGCGATCGCCAGGCGGTTGTAGCGGCCGTTCGGGCTAGCGGCGAGGACGGCCTGCTGCTCGGGCGTCGGGAGCATGGGCAGCACATCGCGGTAGCGGGCCCGCTCGGCCTCGGGCAGGCCGAGGAAGAAGTCCAGGCCGTACGGGGCGCGCACGCGCTCCTCGAAGATCTCCTGGACGGTACGGCCGGTCGCCCGCCGCACCACCTCGCCGGTGAGCGCGCCGATCGACAGGGCGTGGTAGCCGTGGCCCTCGCCCGGCTGCCAGAACGGCCGCCGGCCCGCGAGCCGTTCGGCGATCACACGGTCGTCGGCCAGCTCCTCGGGGCTGAAGCCGTCGTCCGGGCCGATGACGCCGGCGCGGTGCGAGATGAGCTGGCGCAGGGTCACCGCGCCCTTGCCCCCGGCAGCGAACTCGGGCCAGTAGTGCGCGACTTCGCGGTCCAGGTCGAGTACGCCGTCCTGGACGAGCAGCGCCACCACGAGGTGGGCGGCGCCCTTGGTGGTGGAGAAGACGCCGGTCAGCGAGTCCCCGGCGACGTCACCGGACCACAGGTCCACGACGAGACGGCCGTTCTTGTACGCGGCGAGCTGGGCGGCCGGATCGTGCTCCTCGCCGGCCACGAACGCCGCGAACTCCTCGCGCACGCTTTCGTAGCCCTCGGCGACGGTGCCCTGCACGGAGGCGGCGGCCGTGGCCTCGGTCTCGGCGCTGATGTCGGTGCTGATGATGGTCGACATTGAAGTCCCCCCGGGATCGTTGCTGTTGACGGGCACAACCTATGGGTTAGCGCCTTCATTCCCGCAGCGCTGAAAAATTTATAGGCGGCTTGATTCGACTCCGTGGCGGCCGGATAGGGTCGGTGCCATGCGCGATCTAGGGGCGGGCTTCGGATATCTGGTCAAGGGGCAGCGATGGGCCGCCGGGCACGGCAGATCGCTGGGCACAGGGCTGCTGCCCGGCCTCATCACCCTGGTGATGTACGTCGGCGCACTGGTCGGACTCGCCTACGGCGCCGACGACTTCGTCGGCTGGGCGACACCCTTCGCCGACGGCTGGTCCTCGCCCTGGCTCGGCCTGTTCCGCGGCTTTCTCACCGCGCTGGTCTTCGCGCTCGGCCTGTTCCTCGCGGTGATCTCCTTCACCGCGGTGACCCTGCTCGTCGGCCAGCCCTTCTACGAGAAGCTGTCCGGCGACGTCGACCGGGCCGAGAGCGGCGGCCGGGCCCCCGAGTCGGGCCTGCCGCTCTGGCGCGAACTGTGGATCTCCGCCCGCGACTCGCTGCGCATCCTGGTCAGGGTCGCGTTCTACGGCATCCTGCTCTTCGGCCTCGGCTTCGTCCCGGTGATCGGCCAGAGCGTGATCCCGGCGATCGGCTTCTGCGTCACCGGTTTCTTCCTCGCGGAGGAGTTGACCGCGGTCGCCCTCCAGCGCCGCGGCATGGAACTGCGCCCCCGCCTCGCCCTGTTGCGCTCCCGCCGCCTGCTGGTCCTGGGCTTCGGCGTGCCGCTTGCCCTCGCCTTCGCGATCCCGCTGGTCGCGGTGTTCCTGATGCCGGGCGCTGTGGCGGGGGCGACGCTGATGGTGCGGGATCTGCTGGGCGAGTCGGCGGATGCCGATGCCGATGCCGATTCCGGTGGCGACGGCGAAGCGAACACGTCCGCGCCGGGGGGCGGGGCCGGTGGTTCCCCCACCCCGCCCCTTCCCGAGACCCTCCGGGGGTGAAAGTGCTTCTGGGGCTCCGCCCCAGACCCCGTATCGCGCCTTGAGGGCGCTCGTCCTCAAATTCCCCCAAGGCCTCAAGGGCCAGGGGGGACCCCCATGACGGGCCAATGATGCCGATTCTGGCCGGCACCTGTCCTGCCAGGGGCGCGGGGAACTGCGCGAGCAGCCGTGCGCGGTCCGCGGGTGGAGGGGGCGGGCAGCCCAGAGGTGCCCGCACTGTGCCCTGCTGGGGCCGGACACCCCCGATTGCCGCGCTCACGTGCGCAAATGGCATGATCTGGCCGTCATGACGAATCCCCGGTCGCCCCTGCGCACCCTGCGGGCCGCGATGTTCGCGGCGTTGTGCGTCGCTTTGGCTGCTGTGGGGCATTCGTCCATGTCTGGGCATGACATTCCGCTGCCCGTGCTCCTCGCCGCCTTCGCCGCGACGGCCGCCCTCGCCTGGTGTGCCGCCGGGCGGCAGCGCGGGATCGCCGCCATCGCCGGTGGCCAGGTCGCCGCCCAGGGTGCGCTGCACGTTCTCTTCGCCAAGACCCAGCCGATGACCGGGATGGCCACCGCGTCGGACCCCGTGCCCACGCCCATGCCGACCATGACATGCGGCGCCCGGTACGCCCACCTCATGCCGGACCCGCCCGACGGCCAGGCGATGCACGACATGCCTGGTATGGCAGACATGGCCGGTATGGCGGGCATGGACTCCATGGCCGGGGCCGCCGGCCAGGCGCACGCCATGGCCATGGACGCCGCCGCCCACACCATGTCCGCAGGCATGCTCGCCGCCCACCTCCTCGCCGCCCTGATCTGCGGCATCTGGCTCTGGCGCGGCGAGGCCGCCGCGTTCCGGCTCGCCCGGGCCGTCGGCGCACTCGGCGTCCTCGCCGCCCGGCCGCTGCGCCGCGCCCTCGCTCTCGTACGCACCTGCGTGCCCGCGCCGCCGCGCCCCGTACGCAGGCCGCGCCCTCATCACCGCCCGCGCCCGCGGCTGCGCGGCGCGGTGCACAGTCATGCCTTCATCCGGCGGGGTCCGCCGGGCCGGGGTCTCACCCGAGCCACGGCCCCCGGCCGACCCGCCCTCGCCTGATCCGGCGCGGGGCGTGGCCAGGGGTCCCTGCACCCATGCCCACGCCGATCGTCAGGATTCAGGATCCTCATGTCTGTCGACACCCCAAGCGATATCCCAAGCGACGCCCCAAGCGACACCTCATCGCGGGAAGCCGCATCCCCCACCACCCCACGGCCTTCCACCTGGGCCGCACTTCGCCCCCTCCTCCTGCGACTGCACTTCTACGCGGGCGTGCTGATCGCCCCGCTCCTCTTCCTGGCCGCCGTCACCGGCCTCCTCTACGCGCTGTCCTTCCAGGCCGAGAACGTCCTGTACCGGCACGAACTGCGGGTCCCCGTGGGCCACGCGACGCAGCCGCTCACCGCGCAGGTCGCCGCCGCGAAGGCCGCCCACCCCGAGGGCCATGTGACGGCCGTCTGGCCCTCGCCCGAGGAAGGCGCCACCACCCGCGTCCTCATGAAGGCCCCGGGTCTCGCCGAGGACGAGTCCCTCGCCGTCTTCGTGGACCCGTACACGAATGACGTACGCGGTGCCCTCGCCAGCACGGGAAGCTCCGGCGCGCTGCCGCTGCGCAGTTGGCTCTCCTCCTTCCACGCCGACCTCAAGCTCGGCGAGTTGGGCCGCAACTACAGCGAGCTGGCGGCCAGCTGGCTCTGGGTCGTCGCCCTCGGCGGGGTCGCGCTGTGGGTCGGACGGCGCAGGCGGGCCCGACTTCTGCGGCCCGAGCGCGGGCTCACCGGCCGCCGCCGCACCCTGTCCTGGCACGGCTCGGTCGGTCTGTGGGCGGTGGTCGGCCTGGTGCTGCTGTCCGCCACCGGCCTCACCTGGTCGCGGTACGCGGGCGAGAACATCGCCGACCTCAAGGACCGGCTCGGCGGCGCCACCCCCACCGTCGCGGCGGCCACCGCGGGCGGCATGAGCGGGGGCCACGAGCACCACGAGGGCATGGTGATGCCGCCCTCCGCGCCCTCCGCTCTCACCCTCGACCAGGTCGCCGACACCGCCCGCGAACAGGGCGTGCGGGCCAGCATTCAGATCAGCCTGCCCACCGCGGGGAAGGGCTTCGTCGTGCGCGAGCGCGACACCGAGTTCCCCGTGCACCTCGACTCGGTGGCCATCGACCCCGCCGACGGCAAGGTCATGGACGTGCTGCGCTTCTCCGACTATCCGGTCCTCGCCCAGCTGACCCGGTTCGGCATCGACGCGCACATGGGCGTCTTCCTGGGCCTGCCCAACCAGCTCGCCCTGGCCGTCCTCGCCGTGGCGCTGATGGCGCTCATCGTCTGGGGCTACCGCATGTGGTGGCAGCGCCGGCCCACCAAGGGGCGCGCGCTCGGCGTCGGCCGCCCGCAGCCGCGGGGCGCCTGGCGCAAGGTGCCGCTGCCGGTGCTGCTCCCGCTCGCGGCGGTGACGGCGCTGGTCGGCTGGTTCGTCCCGCTCCTCGGGCTCAGCCTGCTCGCGTTCCTTGCCGTCGACGCGCTGCTCGGCCTCCGTCGCAGAGTCGTCAAGGCATCCTGAACACCCTTGGGCCCGCACGGAGTTGATCCGTGCGGGCCCTTCGGGGCTACTCCGCCGCCACCCGCACGATCGCCTTCATCTGCGCCACGATGTCGAGCCGGTTGCGTACGAACTGAGGGTCTGTCACCGTGCCCGTCGCCGGGTCCGTGTTGCCCGGCCCGAACTGCAGGACCGGGGTGTGCACATGGCCGCCCGGAATGCTCAGGCCCAGGCGGTCGCGGAGCAGGGTGGCCCGGTAGGCGATCTCGTTCGAGAGGTAGTCGCCGCCGCCCCCGGCCCGCGCGGCCGAGCCCGGGGTCGGCCCGTCCGGGCGGTCCACCGGGCCCGTCGCACCGGCCGGTATCTCCGTCACGTCGGTGTGGTCGTACACCGGGAAGCGGCCGGTGTTCGCCGCCACAATGTCCTTGTACGGCAGGGAAGTCGCCGTCCACTGCGGCTGCGTCGCCGGGTCGCTCACCGGGACCTGCCCGGTGCTCGACGCGTTGTCGTTGTCCGGGAAGCCGCCCCGCCAGGCCCCGTTGAACCGCTCGACGTCGATGCGGCCGACCCGGCCCTGGCTCACCGTCGTGAACGCGTCCACCTTCGGCAGCACCGGAGCGAGCGCCTTCTCGACCACGCCGTCCGCGAAGTCCTGCCAGCGCACCGGGAAGGTCACCGTCTCGATGCGCGCGAGTTCACCGTCGGCGGTACGGATCCAGGTGCCGTCCAGGGCCAGCGCGGTCGCCCCCGACGGGTTGCTGATCCGGATGTCGCGGTCAAGGGTGAACGGGTCGAAGCCGGTCAGCAGGATCTTCTTGAAGCCCTTGCCCTCGGGATAGTCGACGGTGCTCTGACCGCGCGAGGTCTGCTCCAGACGGTCCATCAGCTTGCTGCGGTCCGCCTCCGAGAGGCCGAACTCCGGTTGCCAGAGCCGGAGTTCACGGGTGAGGCCGAGCCGGGCCCAGTACAGCGGTCGGTCGTCGTCGCGGCTGAGGTCGCCGCCCGCCGGGCCCCGGCCCTGCACCCGGTCCACCGCCCGCTTCCACAGCCGCGTCCCCTCCCGCTCGACCAGCCGCTCGGCCGCACCGTACGACCGCGTGGCCGCGAGCTTGTGCGTGAACTCCGGTGCCACGTCCGCGAATCCACTGCGGGCCAGGATCTCCTTCGGCACCGCCTCGTCGAGACGCTGCTCCTCGACGGTGGCCTGCCGGGGCGCGGTCGCAGCCTGCGCGGGGGCCGGGCCGAGCACCGTACAGAACGTCATCGCCGCGAGCACGCACCCGAGCCGCGCCACCCGTACACGTCGTCGCACCACAGATCCTTCCGTCGAAGACCGGTCGCGCCCAGTATTCGCAAGGAAGTCCTGTGTGGATAGAGGGACTTATGAGGCGCCGTCGGCCGCGCCTGCTCCGTCCGGGATCCCGAGCAGCGCCACGAAGTCCTGGAAGGAGGCTGCCATGTCGACCGATTCCGGGTCGAGCAGCCACTGGAACTGGAGGCCGTCCATCACCGCGACGAGCAGCGGAGCCGCGTGCTCCGGGGTGAGCCCGCCGGGCAGCCGGTCGCCGAACTCGGCGCGCAGCACGTCCGTCATCTCCTCGCGCACCTGCGCGTAGCGGCGGGTGAAGAAGGGGCGGGCCGGGTGCTCGTCGGTCACCGATTCGCCGAGCAGCGCCGAGAACGTCTGGACGATGCCGGGCCGCATCGCGTTGTACTCGACCAGGGAGGCGAGCAGTTCCAGGCGCCAGCCGTCGGCGGAGCTCCGCCGCCCGCCGGTGTCCCACTGGTCCCGCTCCTCCAGGACGGCGACGAGCAGGGCCTCCTTGGTGGGGAAGTAGTGCAGTAGTCCCTGCTGGGTGAGGCCCACGCGCTCGGCGACCGCGCCGAGGGACGCGCCCCGGTAGCCGCGCTCCGCGATGACCTCCAGGGCGGCGCGGAGAATGTCCGCGCGCCGCTCCTCGCTTCTGGCGCTCCTGGTTCTCGCCATGTCTGCCCCCGCTCCGTGCCGGTCCGTCGGTGTATCCGAGAGGACCGTACGGCATTCGATTGTCACGGACAGATAACTAACCCTACCGTTCTACAGGTAAACCGGTCACCATGGTCCCACCAGCGGACTTCTACGAGGAGGTACGGCCGTGGCAGGCGCACCCGTTTCCACCCCCGACTACAGCGAGGCCGTCGAGACGGCCCTCGGCAAGCTCGATCTGGAGGCCAAGGCCCGGCTGCTCGCCGGGCAGGACATGTGGTCGCTGCCCGCACTGCCGGAGATCGGGCTCGGCTCGCTCGTGATGTCCGACGGCCCGATCGGGGTGCGCGGGGTCCGCTGGACCGCCGACGACCCCTCGATCGCGCTGCCGTCCCCGACCGCGCTCGCCGCCACCTGGGACCCGGCCCTTGCCCGCCGGGCCGGCACACTGCTCGCCCAGGAAGCCCGCCGCAAGGGCGTCCACGTGCTGCTCGCACCCACCGTGAACCTGCACCGCTCACCGCTCGGCGGCCGGCACTTCGAGTGCTACTCCGAGGACCCCTACCTCACCGGCGAGATCGCCTCCGGCTATGTGGGCGGCGTCCAGGGCGGCGGCGTCGGCACCACCGTCAAGCACTTCGTCGCCAACGACGCCGAGACCGACCGCTTCACCGTCGACAACGTCGTGGCCCCGCGCCCGCTGCGCGAGCTCTACCTCGCCCCCTTCGAGGCCATCGTCGAAAACGCCCACCCCTGGGGCATCATGGCCGCGTACAACCAGGTCAACGGCACGACGATGACCGAGCACCGCTACCTCCAGAACGAGGTCCTGCGCGGCGAGTGGGGCTTCGACGGGTTCATCGTGTCCGACTGGATGGCCGCCCGCTCCACCGCCGGGGCCATCCTCGGCGGGCTCGACGTCGCCATGCCGGGCCCGAGGACCGTGTACGGCGAGGCGCTGGCCGCCGCCGTCCGCAAGGGTGACGTGGACGAGGCGGTCGTCGACGACGCGGTACGCAATGTGCTGCGGCTCGCCGCCCGCGTCGGCATCCTCGACGGTGTCGAAGGCGCCGTCACCGAACTCCCCGCCGCCGTCGACGGCCAGGCCCTGGCCCGCGAGGTGGCCCGCCGCGCCTTCGTCCTCGTACGCAACGAACGCGACGCGCTGCCCATCGACCCGGCCCGCGTCCGCAAGGTGGCGCTGATCGGCGCCGCCGCACGCGACGCCCGCGTCCTGGGCGGCGGTTCGGCGACCGTCTTCCCCGAACGCGTCGTCTCCCCGCTCATCGGGCTCACCGCGGCCCTGCCCGAGGGCGCGCTGACGTACACGGTCGGCGCCGACCCCAGCGACGAACTCGCCCCCGCGGACCAGGGGTTCGAGCTCCGCGCCGTCTGCCGCGACACCGCCGGCAACGTGCTCGGTACGGGGTCGCTCCCCAACGGGCAGGTGCAGTGGATCGGCGACGACCTGCCCGCCGGGGTGACCCACGACGCGCTGCACTCCGTCGAGGTCACCGGCACCTTCACCCCGCGCGAGAGCGGCGAGCACACCTTCGGCACGCGGGGCATCGGCGCGTACACGCTCACCGTCGACGGTCGCCTGCTGTGGGACGGCACGCAGTCGATGCGCGACGGCGCCGACCCGTTCGAGGCGTTCTTCGGCGCCCCCGCCGAACGCGGCCGCGCCCAGCTGACCGAGGGCGTACCCGTAGAGGTGTCCCTCCGCCACACCGTGCACAAGAGCGCCGACGCCCCGCTCACCGCCGTGATGTTCTCGCTCACCCACCTCGGGCCGCAGCGCGACGCCGACGAGCTGATCGCCGAGGCCGTCGAGGCCGCGCGGGCGGCCGAGCTCGCCGTGGTGGTGGTCGCCACCACCGACCGCGTCGAGTCCGAGGGCTTCGACCGCCGCGACCTGCGGCTGCCCGGCCGCCAGGACGACCTGGTCCGCGCCGTCGCCGCCGCCAACCCTCGGACCGTGGTGGTCGTCAACTCCGGCTCCCCGGTGGAACTCCCGTGGCGCGAGGACGTGGCGGCGGTGCTGCTCAGCTGGTTCCCCGGGCAGGAGGGCGGCGCCGCGCTCGCCGAGGTCCTGCTCGGCCACGAGGAGCCGGGCGGCCGCCTGCCCACGACCTGGCCGGCCCGCCTGACCGACGCCCCGGTCACCGAGGTGCGCCCTTGTGAAGGTCAACTCCCTTACGAGGAAGGCCTGTTCATCGGGTACCGCGCCTACGATCGGGCCGGGGTGGCCCCCGCCTACCCCTTCGGTCACGGCCTCGGCTACACGAGCTGGGAGTACGAGTCCCTGGAGGCGACCCCCGCCCACGCCAAGGTCCGGGTCCGCAACACGGGTGCGCGCGCCGGCCGCGAGACGATCCAGGTCTACCTGGCGCCGGTCGCCGACGCGGTGTCGCGCCCGCGGCGCTGGCTGGCGGGGTTCGCGTCGGTGTCGGCGGCCCCCGGGGACTCGGTCGAGGTCGAAATCCCCCTGCGGGGGCGGGCGTTCGAGATCTGGGACGAACTCGCGGGGGCGTGGAGCTTCGTCCCGGGCCAGTACGAGGTGCGGGCCTGCCACTCCCTGGACGACGTCCGCCTCAGCGCGACGCTGGAGGTGTGAGGGGCGCTCCGCGGGGGTGCGGTTCATGTGGGCGCGGGCCCGCTGCAACTCGGTGCGCAGTTCCCCGCGCCCCTAGCAGTACGGTGCTGGCCCGCGTCAGGGCATTTCAGCCTGTCCGGCATTTGAGGACGAGCGCCCTTGAGGCGCGAACGGGGTCTGGGGCGGAGCCCCAGGAAACCGGCTTCCCGCTTCCCAACCCCCGGCGGGTCCAGGGAAGGGGCGGGGTGGGGTGGCTCCGGGGTCTGGGGCGGAGCCCCAGGGTGTTCCAACCCCCGCCGGTCAGCCGGCCGCCGTCACCTTGCGGTAGGCGATCTCCGCCAACCGCCCCTGCCCGTTCCGGCTCGGGTGGAACCAGTCCCAGGGGCTCAGCTGGTCCCCGTCGAAGGCGTAGTCGAAGACCGCCCCGCCGTCGTAACGGCAGGCGCGGTCCTTCGCGCACACGTCCTTGAGGACCTTGTTGTACGACACCACCCGGTCGTACACCGCGGTGCGCCGCTCGGCCGCGACCGCCCCCAGGTCGTCCGCGTCGGCCAGCATCGACTGACAGATGCCCAGCTTCCAGATCTGCTTGCCCAGCGCGCTGCCACGCCCGGTCGACCACAGCCGTTTCAGGTCGGGCACGCTCGACACGTACACCTGGGACTTCGGCGACACCGCGCGCAGCTGCCTCAGCGACGCCTCGAACTCCGTGCGGAACGTGTTCACCGGTGTCATGTCCGACACATCCTCGCGGCACGCGTCGTTCGCGCCCGCCATCACCGTGACCAACCCCGGGTGCTGGGCCGCGGCCCGGTCCATCTGGGCCGGCAGGTCGGCCATCCGGGCGCCGGTCTTCGCGTAGTTCCAGCTGTTGGCGGGGGCCGCCGGTCCCAGGAGGCGGACCGCGAGCGAGTCGACCTGGGCGTCGCTGCCGGTCGCCCAGGAGACCTCCGGGCAGTCGGCGAGCACCGTACAGGCGTCGAAGCCGCGGGTGATCGAGTCGCCCACCGCGGCCACCGACTTCGGGCTGCGGTTCCAGGCGGGGGAGGGGCTCGGCGAGGGCTTTCTGGAGGCGGACGGGCTCGCGGTCGCGTGGCCGCCGGACTGGCAGCCGGCGGTCAGGGCGAGGGCGCCCGCCGCGAACAGGGCGGCGGTGGTACGGACGCGACGGCTCCGGCGGCTGTCCTGCATCCCGGGTCCCCCTCCGTACGGCGGTCGTTCGGCTTTCGCGGCGTCCTCGCGAGTGAAAGCTTGGTGTTCGAAGGCGCTCCGACCGACATTACGACACCCTTGGCACAGCTCCGCGCGGTAGCTTTGGCCCGTCCAGCCAGAGGAACCACGCCAGACGACTCCGGTAAATTACATCACGTCACATACTGTCCCATTTCAGGAGATTAGCTCCCGATGCTGTTTACTGTTGAACCCAGGGGCAGAATGTCAGGTGCTGTCCTGACCGGGAACGGCAGGGGCGCGAGGCCGCTGGGGAAGGCGAACCTCGAACCGCACTGGAGGTCCCGGTGACGACACGTGGAGTTCTCTACGTCCACTCCGCCCCGCGCGCGCTCTGCCCGCACGTCGAATGGGCTGTGGCCGGCGTCCTGGGGGTGCGCGTCCAGCTCGACTGGATCCGCCAGCCCGCATCGCCCGGCACGTGGAGAGCCGAATTCTCCTGGCGGGGCGAACCCGGCACCGCCTCCAAACTCGCCTCCGCGCTGCGGGGCTGGCACCTGCTGCGCTTCGAGGTCACGGCCGAGCCGTGTGCGACGGCGGAGGGCGAGCGCTACAGCGCCACGCCCGACCTCGGCATCTTTCACGCCGTCATCGGCATCCACGGCGACATCATGATCCCGGAGGACCGGCTGCGCGCCGCCCTCGCTCGTTCCCTCCAGGGCGAGACCGACCTGGAGGCCGAGATCGCCAAGCTCCTCGGCAAGCCCTGGGACGACGAGCTGGAGTCCTTCCGCTACGCCGGAGAGGGCGCCCCGGTCCGCTGGCTGCACCAGGTCGTCTGAACCGCGCCCTTTGAACCGCGTACGCGAAAGGGCCCCACCGTCCGACGGTGGGGCCCCTTTCAGCTGTGTACGGAGAGCTGCGTCAGCCGCGTACGCAGACCGCTCAGACCGAGCGGAAGGCGAGCACCACGTTGTGGCCGCCGAAGCCGAACGAGTTGTTGATCGCGGAGATCGAACCCTCGGGGAGCTTGCGGGGCTCGCTGCTCACCAGGCCCGGGTCGACCTCTTCGTCGAGCTCGTCGATGTTGATGGTCGGCGGGGCCGTGCGGTGGTAGAGGGCGAGGACCGTGGCGACGGTCTCGATGCCGCCCGCGCCGCCGAGGAGGTGGCCGGTCATCGACTTCGTCGCGGAGATCGCCACGTGGTCCAGGTCGTCGCCGAGGACCTTGCGCAGCGCCTTGATCTCGGCGATGTCGCCCTGCGGCGTCGACGTGGCGTGCGCGTTGAGGTGGACCACCTCGGACGGCTTCAGGTCCGTCGAGTCGAGCAGGTTCTGCACCGCGGCGGCGACGCCCCGGCCGGTCGGCTCGGGCTGCGCGATGTGGTGGCTGTCGGCCGAGAGGCCCTGGCCGAGCACCTCGCAGTAGACGCGGGCGCCGCGCTGCTTGGCGTGCTCGGCGGACTCCAGGATCACCACGCCGGCGCCCTCGCCCAGGACGAAGCCGTCACGGGCCTTGTCGTAGGGGCGCGAGGCCTGCTCGGGGTGGTCGTTGTTCTTGGACATCGCCATCATGTTGGCGAACGCCGCGATGGGCAGCGGGTGGATGGCCGCCTCGGTGCCGCCGGCGACCACGACATCGGCACGGCCGGTGCGGATCATCTCGACGGCGTACCCGATGGCCTCGGCACCCGAGGCGCACGCGGAGACGGGGGTGTGGACGCCCGCGCGGGCGTTCACCTCAAGGCCGACGTTGGCCGAGGGGCCGTTCGGCATGAGCATGGGCACGGTGTGCGGGGAGACGCGGCGTACGCCCTTCTCCTTCAGCACGTCGTACTGGTCCAGCAGGGTGGTGACGCCGCCGATGCCCGACGCGATGACCGTGCCGAGCCGCTCCGGAGTGACGCCGGACTCGTCGCCCGCAGGGGCGGAGAAACCCGCGTCCGCCCAGGCCTCCTTGGCCGCGATCAGCGCGAACTGCGCCGAGCGGTCCAGCTTGCGGGCCAGCGGGCGGGGCAGCACCTCGCTCGGGTCCACCGCGGCCGGGGCCGCGATCCGGACCGGCAGTTCGGCGAAGCGCTCACCCTCCAGGGGGCGGACACCGGAGCGTCCCGCCAGCAGACCTTCCCAGGTCGAGGCGGTGTCGCCACCCAGCGGTGTGGTTGCGCCGATACCGGTGACGACCACGGTGCGATTGGTCGAGCTCACAGGAAGTTTCTCCACGTGTGTAAGGGACGTGAATCAGCGGCGCCACCGCTGGGTGGCAGCCCGAATTCAGGTCCTGAATCAGGCCTGGTGCTTCAGGATGTAGCTGGCGGCGTCGCCAACGGTCTTGAGGTTCTTGACGTCCTCGTCCGGGATCTTGACGTCGAAGCGCTCCTCGGCGGCGACGACGACCTCGACCATGGACAGCGAGTCGACGTCCAGGTCGTCGGTGAAGGACTTGTCCAGCTGGACGTCCTCGACCGGGATACCAGCGATCTCGTTGACGATCTCGGCGAGACCCTCGACGATCTCTTCCTGCGTGGCGGCCATGTTGGCGCTCCTTCGGTGTTAATGCTTCGAATTACGGGCTTCCGGAAGATCCGGAGTGCCTAGGGGAGGGTAACGACCGTCGCGGCGTACACGAGACCCGCCCCGAAGCCGATGACGAGCGCGGTGTCGCCGCTCTTCGCCTGTCCGGTCGCCAGGAGCCGCTCCATTGCGAGCGGGATCGAGGCGGCCGAGGTGTTGCCGGTGGTCTCCACGTCACGGGCGACCGTGACGTGGTCCGGCAGCTTGAGAGTCTTCACCATCGAGTCGATGATCCGCATGTTGGCCTGGTGCGGAATGAAGACATCCAGGTCGTCCGGGCTGATTCCGGCCGCGTCCAGCGCCTGCTGGGCGACCTTCGCCATCTCGAACACGGCCCAGCGGAAGACCGCCTGGCCCTCCTGCGTGATCGCCGGGAACTTGCCCGAGCTGTCGTACTCGGTCCACGGCACGGTCTGCTTGATGGTCTCCGACTTGTCGCCCTCGGAACCCCAGACGGTGGGGCCGATGGCCGGCTCGTCGGAGGGACCCACGACGACCGCGCCCGCGCCGTCGCCGAACAGGAACGCGGTCGCGCGGTCCTGGAGGTCGGTCAGGTCGCTGAGCCGCTCCACGCCGATGACCAGCACGTACTCGGCGGAGCCCTCGACGATCATGCCCTTGGCCAGGGTCAGGCCGTAGCCGAAGCCCGCGCAGCCGGCCGAGATGTCGAACGCGGCCGCCTTGCCGGTGCCCAGCTTGTCGGCGATCTCGGTGGCCACGGCCGGGGTCTGCTTGAAGTGCGAGACGGTGGAGACGATCACACCGCCGATCTGCTCGGCGGAGATGCCGGCATCCGCGATCGCCTTGCCCGAGGCCTCGATCGACATCGCGGCCACGGTCTCCTCCGGGGAGGCCCAGTGGCGGGTGGCGATGCCGGAGCGGGAGCGGATCCACTCGTCGGAGGAGTCGATCGTCTCCAGGATCACCTCGTTGGGCACCACGCGCACGGGACGGTAGCCGCCCACGCCCATGATGCGCGCGTACGGGGCGCCCTTGCTGGGCCGGATCTTCGACATGGCTCTCGGCTCCTTAGGCGGATGCATGCTCGGCGATGAGCGCACGAGCCGCGTCGAGGTCGGCGGGGGTCTTCAGGGCGACGGTCTTGACACCCGGCATCGCGCGCTTGGCGAGCCCGGTCAGGGTGCCGCCCGGGCACAGCTCGACCAGCGCCGTCGCGCCCAGGTCCTTGAAGGTCTCCATGCACAGGTCCCAGCGGACCGGGTTGGAGACCTGGTTGACCAGGCGGGTCACGATCTCCTGGCCGGTCGCCACCGTCTTGCCGTCCGCGTTCGAGACGTACGTGACCTTCGGGTCGGCGATGGTGAGCGACGTGGCCGCCTCGTCGAGGGCCGCCACGGCCGGAGCCATGTGGTGCGTGTGGAAGGCGCCGGCGACCTTGAGGGCCACCACGCGGCGCACGCCCTCGGGCTTGTCGGCCTCCAGGGCGGCGAGCTGCTCGGCGGTGCCGGCGGCCACGATCTGGCCCGCGCCGTTCACGTTCGCCGGGGTGAGGCCCAGCTTCTGCAGGTGCGGCAGCACGTCCTCGGGCTCGCCGCCCAGCAGCGCGGCCATGCCGGTCGGCGTGACGGCGGCGGCCTCGGCCATGCCCAGGCCCCGCTTGCGGACGAAGCCGAGCGCGGCCTCCTCGGAGAGGACGCCCGCGAACGCGGTGGCGGTGATCTCGCCGACGCTGTGCCCGGCGACGGCGCCGGGGGAGACGTCACCCAGTGCGGCGGCGGACAGCAGGCCCGCGGCGACCAGCAGGGGCTGGGCCACGGCGGTGTCGCGGATCGCGTCGGCGTCCGCCTGCGTGCCGTAGTGGACGAGGTCAAGACCAATGGCGTCCGACCACGCGGCGAGCCGGTCGGCAGCGCCGGGGAGGTCGAGCCAGGGGGTCAGGAAGCCGGGCGTCTGAGCGCCTTGGCCGGGAGCGACGAGTACGAGCACTCTCACACTCTCTCTTGTGGACGGCGCTGCGCGCCCGTGGGGACAGGGACGAAGAACCGTCGGGGGAATTGTGGGTGTCCGACAAAAGTCTAGGACTGCGAATCTCCGTCGGCCAGACGCCCCAGGATCAGCGCGATCCTCAGCGTGAACGCGGAGCGCACATCGGACGGCGACCATCCGGTGACGTCCGTCACACGTCGGAGCCGGTAGCGAACGGTATTGGGGTGGACGAACAACATCCGGGCCGCGCCCTCCAGACTGCTCGCCTGCTCCAGATAAACGCTCAAGGTTTCCAGGAGCGCCGAGCCCGCCTCCTCCAGCGGTCTGTAGATCTCCTCCACCAGCTGCTCGCGGGCGGCAGGATCCGACGCGATCGCCCGCTCCGGCAGCAGATCGTCCGCGAGAACCGGCCGCGGCGCGTCCTGCCACGCCGAACACGCCTTGAGTCCGGCCGCCGCGGCCTGCGCGGACCGGGTCGCGGCCAGCAGGTCCGGGACGATGGGTCCCGCGACGACGGGACCCGCGGCATACGGCCCGATCAGGCTCTTCGCCACCGCCAGCGGGTTGTCGCTGCCGCCCGCGATGACGACCAGGCGGTCGCCGAGCACCCCGGTGAGCACCTGGAGCTTGGCGTGCCGGGCGGCCCGCCGGATCGCCTCCACGGTCAGCTCGCTGTCGCCGTCCGGCGCCGTACCGAGCACGACACACACGTGTTCCGGCGAGTTCCAGCCGAGCGCCGCGGCCCGGGACACGGCGCCCTCGTCGGCCTCGCCGGAAAGCACCGCGTTGACGACGAGGGACTCCAGGCGGGCGTCCCACGCGCCGCGCGCCTCGGCGGCCTGGGCGTACACCTGGGCCGTCGCGAAGGCGATCTCGCGGGCGTACACGAGCAGCGCCTCGCGCAGGATCGACTCGTCGCCCGGTGCCGCGACCTCCTCGATCGCGGTCTCCATGACCTCGATGGTGGTGCGCACCATCTCGACGGTCTGCCGCAGCGTGATGGCCCGCGTCAGCTCGCGCGGGGCCGTGCCGAAGACGTCGGTCGAGATCGCCTGCGGCGTCTCGGGATGCCGGAACCACTCGGTGAACGCGGCGATACCGGCCTGGGCGACCAGACCGATCCACGACCGGTTCTCCGGCGGCATCGCCCGGTACCACGGCAGCGTCGCGTCCATGCGGGCGATCGCGTTCGCGGCGAGCCGCCCCGAGGACTGCTCAAGACGCTTCAGGGTCGCGGCATGCGGATGGGCATTCTTCGCGGGGTGTACGGGATCCGGTGCTGGCACGGGGACAAGACTGCCTTATCGGGAACCTCCACCGCCGGGCCGGGTCTACGGTGGTGGGCGTGATTTCTGTCAGGCGCGGCGACGAGCGCTACCCGGGCGGCGACCCGGACGCCGGTATCGAGTCCCTGCACGCCTTCTCCTTCGGCCGGTTCTACGAGCCGGACAACCTCCGCTTCGGCCCGGTGCTCGCCTGCAACGAGGAGCGGCTCGCGCCCGGGGCGGGCTTCGACGAGCACCCGCACAGCCACACCGAGATCCTCACCTGGGTCGTCGAGGGCGAGCTCACCCACCGCGACTCGGCGGGCCACACCACGGTGGTGCGCCCCGGCGACGTGCAGTGCCTGAGCTCCGCGGGCGGCGTACGGCACGAGGAGCGGAACGAAGGCGGGGCCCCGTTGGTCTTCCTCCAGATGTGGCTCGCCCCGAAGAAGCCGGGCGGCGAGCCCGCGTACGACATCGTGCGCGGCATCGCCGACTCCACGCCCTACGCGGTGCTCCCGGCGGGCGCCATGCTGTACGTCCGCCGCCTCGCCCCCGGCGAGAGCACCGCCGTGCCGGACGCGCCCGGGGTGTACGTCCATGTCGTCCGCGGCCGGGTGCGCCTGGCCAAGGAGGAGCTCGGCCCGGGCGACTCGGCGCGGATCACCGGGGCGCTCGGCCTGGAGCTGACCGCGGACGAGGGCGCCGAGGTGCTGCTCTGGGAGCTCAGCTCCGTGTGAACTCGGCCAGCAGGCTGTCGGTGAACACCGGCCACACCTCGGCCGCCCACGGGCCGAACGCGCGGTCGGTGAGGGCGACGCAGGCGAGGCCCGCGTCCGGGTCGATCCACAGGAACGTACCGGACTGGCCGAAGTGGCCGAAGGTGCGCGGGGAGGACGAACTGCCCGTCCAGTGGGGGGACTTGGAGCCGCGGATCTCGAAACCGAGGCCCCAGTCGTTGGGGTTCTGGTGGCCGTAGCCGGGCAGCACGCCCTTGAGGCCGGGGTACTGCACCTGCATCGCCTCGGCGACCGTGGCCGGGTGCAGGAGCTGCGGCGCCTGCACCTCCGCGGCGAACTTCGCGAGGTCCTCGACGGTCGAGACGCCGTCCTTGGCGGGCGAGCCCTCAAGCGTGCTGGACGTCATGCCGAGCGGCTCGAAGACGGCCTGGCGCACGTAGTCGGCGAAGGGGATGCCCGACTGCTTGGCGATGTGGTCGCCGAGCTCCTCGAACCCGGCGTTGGAGTAGAGCCTGCGCTCGCCGGGCGGCGCCATCACCTTGTGCTCGTCGAAGGCGAGCCCCGAGGTGTGCGCGAGCAGGTGGCGGACGGTGGCACCGGCGGGCCCGGCCGGCTCGTCGAGCTCGATGGCCCCCTCCTCGTACGCGACGAGGGCCGCGTACGCGGCGAGCGGCTTGGTGACGGAGGCCAGCGGGAACCGGTGGGACACCGGCCCGTGCGTGCCGGCAAGCGTTCCGTCGGCCCGCACCACGGCCGCCGCGGCGGTCGGTACGGGCCAGGTCTCGATGATCCGCAGGCTCTCCATGCGTACGAGCCTAATAGGTCCTAACGCGACAGCCGCATGGCGGGATTGGGGCTGTGGACGAAGCCCAGCGAGACATAGAGCGGTTCGCCCTCCGGCGACGCCTTCAGGTCGATCTTGAAGACGCTGCGCTCCTGGAACCAGCCGAGCAGCGCCTCCATGCACACCCGCGACAGGCCCCGGCGGCGCATGTCGTCGTCGGTCACCACGTTGAAGACGTACCCGACCGTGCCCGTCGGGTTGCCGGGGCCGCCGAGCCGGTATTCGATCGTGCCGAGGGCGCAGGCGGCTATGCCGGTGCCGTCGGGCCGGTCCACGACGAAGGCGGTCATGTCCCCGCCGGGCTCGGCCAGCTTCTTGCGCAGGGTCTGCACGGCGGCGGGCTGCCAGGCCTTGTCGGGGTTGGGCGGTCCGGACAGGGCGTCCTGCATCACCTGGCGGAGGCGGACCAGTTCTTCTGCGTCCTCGGGTACGGCGCGACGTACGGCACTCATGGCCGCAGGCTAGCCGGGAGAGGCGGACGGGGTCTCCCCGTATTCGAGTTGCGGTGGTGGCGTGAAGTGTGCGGTGGGGCCGGGCTCGGCACGCGATCGGTGCGCGATCCGAAACACGTCACGGAATGGGCTTGCTTGGAGTGCACTCCAAGGTCCTAGCGTGGAGGTCATGACGGTGATCGAAAGCACAGCGGTGACGGTGGAGCGGGTCCGGCAGGGCCTGTGCGCGACGCAGCCCCTCCACCCGCGCCCCGACGGCCAGGACCGCTACACGATCAGCGAGGTCGTGGCGTGCACCGGACTCACCGCGCACACCCTTCGCTGGTACGAGCGGATCGGCCTCATGCCGCACGTGGACCGCTCGCACACCGGCCAGCGGCGGTTCAGCAACAAGGACCTCGACTGGCTGTCGTTCGTCGGCAAGCTCCGGCTCACCGGCATGCCGGTCGCCGACATGGTCCGCTACGCCGAACTCGTCCGCGAGGGGGCGCACACCTTCGAGGCGCGCCAGGAGCTCCTGGAGCAGACCCGGCGCGACGTCATCACGCGCATGGCGGAGCTCCAGGACACGCTCGCCGTACTCGACTACAAGATCGACTTTTACGCCGACGCCCGCAAGGTGTCGGAAGCGGACGCCCGCAAGGCGTCGGAAAGGGCCTGAACCCCCCATGAGCAACAGCCCGATCGAGAAGATCAGCACAGTCCGGCTCGGCACCGAGGGCCCCCGGATCGGCGTCCAGGGCTTCGGCGCGATGGGCATCAGCGAGTTCTACGGCGACACCGACGAGGCCGCCGCCCGCGACACCCTGGAAGCCACCGTCGAGGCGGGCGTCACCCTCATCGACACCGCCGACATCTACGGATCCGGCGCCAACGAGGAGTTCCTCGCCCCGTTCCTCGCCGCCCACCGCGACGAGGTGACCCTGGCCACCAAGTTCGCCATCGAGCGCCGCGCGGACGACCCCTCCTACCGGGGCATCCGGAACGACGCCGCGTACATCAAGAAGGCCGTCGAGGCGAGCCTGCGCCGCCTGGACGTCGACGTCATCGACCTCTACTACATGCACCGCCGCGACCCGCAGACGCCGCTCGCCGAGTCCGTCGGCGCGATGGCCGAACTGGTCCAGGAGGGCAAGGTCAAGTACCTGGGTCTGAGCGAGGTGACCGGCGCCGAGCTGCGCGAGGCGCACGCCGTGCACCCGATCACCGCCCTCCAGTCGGAGTGGTCGGTCTTCAGCCGCGACGTCGAGCGCAGCGCCGCCCAGGCCGCCGCCGAACTCGGTGTGACCTTCGTGCCGTACTCGCCGCTCGGCCGCGGCTTCCTGACCGGGGCGTTCGCGGATGCGGGCAAGGACCTGTCGAGCGGCGACTTCCGCCGGTTCCAGCCTCGCTTCACCGGGGACAACGCCAAGGCCAACGCGGCCCTGCTCGAACCGCTCCACAAGATCGCGGCGGCGCACGGCGCGACGACCGCGCAGATCGCGCTTGCCTGGGTGCAGCAGCGCGCCCAGGTGCACGGCCTGACCGTCGTCCCGATCCCGGGCACCCGCAAGCGCAGCCGCCTCCTGGAGAACACCGGGGCGACCCGGATCACGCTGAGCGCCGAGGAACTGGCGCTCCTGGAGCCGATCGCCGGGCAGGTCGCGGGCGACCGCTACCCCGACATGTCGTCGACGTCGGCGGCCCGCGAGCAGTAGGCCGCGCCGGCACCAGGGGCTCACGCCAGCCCCAGGGCGAACACCGCGAAGCCCGCCGCGAGCAGCCCCGCCGCTGCCCGGCGGGCCTTCGTCGCCTTCGTCCAGGGCGCCTCGAAGCCGCGCGCGTAGCGGGCGATCAGTACGAGAAGGACCGCGAACACCGGCATCCAGGCGAGCCGTTCACCGATCCAGGCCAGCGTGTCGGGCGCGGTGGTCAGCCCCGGCACCCGCCCGGCGAAGGAGGCCGGCACGGCGGCGGCGAGCAGGGCGGTCTGGTGCCAGCACAGGATGGTCATCGCGGACAGGTTGACGACCACGACCGGAGCCCAGAGGGCGGGCTTCTTCAGCCAGTCGGCGATGCGGTCGCGCAGCAGGATCGCGGCGCCGGACTGGGCGGCGGCGAGCGCGAGCACGAGCAGCGACGGGGGATGCGAATTCGTCCGTGCCTCACCGGGCACGCCGACCATGGACGCCGGGTAGTGGAAGACGACGAGCAGCACGGCGAACAGCAGCGCCCCGCCACCGAACAACAACCACCCACCCCTGCGTCCGATCCTCTTCTCGCCCCAGGAGACGCCGAGCTGATAGGCGAACATCCAGCCGGGCAGGATGTTGACGACCGACAGCCAGGACGGCACGGAGTCGGCGTACGGCCCGTAGCGCAGGAAGTCGACGAGGGCGACGACCGCGAGCAGCGGAGCGGCCGCCCACCCGCCGAGTGCGCGCGCCGCCCGGACGCAGTAGGGCGTGAGCGCGGTGACGCCGACGTACACGCCCACGAACCACAGGGGCTGGATCACGAGCGTGGACCCGGTGCGCAGGGTGTCGTGGGGCACGCCGAGCACGGACAGGACCGGGATCATCGCGGCCCAGACGGCGGTGACACCGAGCACGGGCCGCCCGAGCCGGGCGACGCGCCCCTTGAGCCACTGTGCGGTCGATCCCTTCCTCCGCCGGAAGGAAAGCACGGAGGCGTAGCCGCCCACGAGGAAGAAGATGCCGAGCATCTGCAGGAACCAGCTGGCCGGGGCGAAGCCCGCGAAGGAGGAGAGCGGGCTGGCGTTGTGCAGGGCGCCGGCGCTGTCGAGGGTGAACCCGCCGAGCAGCCAGTGCCCGGTCGGCACGGCGAGCAGCGCGAGGGCGCGCAGCCCGTCGATGGCGCGATCGCGGTGAGCAGGCGTCCTGCGCTCGATGTCCAGGACGGCCCTTGTCAGCGAGCTCATCGAACATCTCCCGTGGCGATGGCGGCGAAGGCGTGGAGGGACTCGGTGCCGGGGGCGAAGTAGCCGGTGTGGCCCTTGGCGTCGGCGGCGGGCACGCGGCGGGCGCCGAAGGAGGGGTCGGTGGGGTCGGTGCCGTGGCCGAGCCCCGCGAACTCGATGTGCGGCACGTCGTCGATCCAGTCCGTGGGGTTCTTCGCGGCCCACACCCGGGCGTCGGTGCCCAGGTCGTCGGCGGTGCCGGCGCGCATGCCGGGGGAGCCGAGCGCGACGATGTCCGAGGCGTCGGTGTCCTTGGCGGCGAGCCCGCACACCACGGAGCCGTAGCTGTGGCAGAACAGCACCGGATCCGGCGCGCCGACCGCGTCGAGCCCCTCGGTGAGCCGGGTCAGCCGCTCGGCCCCCGCCTCGGCGAGCTTCCCGGTCGCGGCGTCAAGACCGACCCCGACGGGGGTGGTGTACCCGGCCCACGCGACCACGGCGGTCGCGTCGTGCGTGGCGTCCCGCAGCGAGGCGGCCATGCCGGCGGGGGTGCCGTAGGGGTCGTTCGTACGGTCGAAGGTGGCGGCGTCGATGTCGGAGCCGGGCACGATGACGGAGACGTGGGCGGCCTCGCTCAACTCCCCATAAACTTCGGCCACTTGACCCCGCCCCCGGGAGTCGAAGGAGAGGATCTGCCGGGACGGCTCGGCGAGCCGGGCGAACCGGGGGTCATGGGTGGCCGATATGGCCAGCCGATTCGCCCGGTACCGCAGGTGTACGGGGGCGCCGTCGAGGTTCCCGACGACCTCGGGGTGCCGCCGGACCAGCGTCTGCTGCTCCGGCTCGCTCAACCCGGCGAAGAACAGGGCGACTTCGCGGGGGGTCGCGCTCGCGGGGTCGGGCAGGGGGCGCCCGATCACGGTGTCGGCCCGCCAGGCGGCGGCGCCGGGGGGCGGCCCGGTGACCGCCTGCTGCGCATCGGCCGTGGCCCACCCCGCGGTGCCGGCGATGGCGGTGACCACCAACGCGGAGGCGACCATTGCCCTTCGGAACCGATGCATGCCGCGACTTCCCTTCCTCGTGTCTGTCCCTTGACGAGGAGGAAGGTAGGAAGCGGGTGGGGCGCGGGGCGTCACCCTGGGGGGCCAGGTGGGGGGTGGTACCTGGGTAGGGGGTGGGTTGCCCTTCCCCTGCCCTGCGGAGCCCCCGTGCATGCTGCCGCGCCCCCGAGGGGGCGCGGGTCAGCCCGGGTCGCCGGGGCGGACCACTCCCGCCTCGTAGGCGAAGATCACCGCCTGGGCCCGGTCCCGGAGGTCGAGCTTCGCCAGGACCCGCCCGATGTGCGTCTTCACGGTCTGCTCCGCCAGCACCAGCCGCCCCGCGATCTCCTGGTTGGAAAGCCCCCGGGCGATCAGCTCCAGCACCTCCGTCTCCCGCGGCGTGAGCCCGTTGAGACGCAACGCCGCCGCCCCCCGCCGCGGAGCCGGCCGCTGCGCCGCGAAGTCCGCGATGAGCCGCCGTGTCACCGAGGGGGCGAGGAGTGCCTCCCCGGCCGCCACGACCCGTACCGCCCCGATCAGGTCCGCCGGAGGCGCGTCCTTCAGCAGGAACCCCGACGCCCCGGCCCGCAGCGCCTCGTACACGTAGTCGTCGACGTCGAAGGTCGTCAGCATCAGCACCTTCGGCCGGTGGACGACCCCCATCGGCGGGTCCAGGATCTCGCGGGCCGCGGCGAGCCCGTCCATCTCGGGCATGCGGACGTCCATCAGGACCACGTCCGGGTGGGTGGAGCGGGCCACCTCGACCCCGGCGCGGCCGTCGCTTGCCTCGCCCACCACGTCGATGTCGGCCTGAGCCGAGAGCAGCGCGGCGAACCCCGCCCGCACCATGGCCTGGTCGTCGACGATGATCACGCGGATGGTCAACTGGCTTCCTTAGGAGGGGAGTTGGGAAACGGAGGGGGAATCCAGAGGCAGGCGCGCCGCCACCCGGAAGCCGCCGTCCGGCAGCGGTCCCGTGTCCAGGGATCCGCCGGTCAACCGTACGCGTTCGCGCATGCCGACAAGCCCGTGCCCCGTACCGGAGGCCTCCAGGGGCGAAGTGCGGCCCGCCGCAGGGCCGTTGACGACGACCACCGTCAGATGCCGGTCGTCGCACGTGACGGAGATGCGGGTCGCGGCGCCCGGCGCGTGCCGTACGACGTTGGCGAGCGCCTCCTGCACGATCCGGTACGCCGACAGGTCGACCGCGGGCGGCAGCGCCGGCAGGTCCGCGGCAAGGGAGAGCCTGGCCGGCAGTCCGGCCCGTACCGTCGCCTCGACGAGCTGCTGGAGGCGGTCCACGCCGGGCTGGGGAGTCCGCTCACCGCCCTCCTCGGTGCTGCCGTCGCTGCGCAGCACCGCGAGCAGGCGCCGCATCTCGCTCAGCGACTCCCGGGCGCTGGACGCGATGGACTCGAACTCGCCGCGGGCCGCCTCGTCGAGCCCGGTGAGCCGGTACGGCGCCGAGTCGGCCTGCACGGTGATCACCGACATGTGGTGGGCCACCACGTCGTGCAGCTCGCGCGCGATCCGGGCGCGTTCCTCCAGGAGGGTGCGCCGGGCGCGCTCGCCCTCGCTGATCGTCTCCTGCTCGGCGAGCGCCCGCTCGGCCTCCTCCCGGCTGCGTACGGCGCCCGCGAAGGCCAGCATGACGCCGGTGAGCACGAAGAGCAGGACGTAGGTGCTGGTGGAGCCGCTCGGCGGGAAGATGCCGAGCGCGAGGCTGGCCGCGCCCGTCGTCAGCCACACCGCGACCAGCGTGCGGGTCGTCTCGCGCAGCCCGAGGCAGGCCATGAGGGCCAGGTAGCCGACGATCACCGTGGGCGGCCACGGCCAGGGGCGGCCGGCCGTGTCGGCGTCGTACAGCAGCAGCGCGCCCAGGATGTCGAAGGCGAGGACGATCAGCCAGGCCGTCATCGGCCGGGTCACGGCGAGCAGCAGCGGCACCGTCTGCGCCACCCCCAGCGCCCCGGCCCAGCCGCCGCCGAGCTGGTAGTCATGGGCGAGCACGGTGATGGTGACGGGAAGCAGGGCCAGCACGAAGCAGCCGACGACGACGTACGGACTCCACCGCTGCCAGCGCCTGGGCGCCTGTGAGAACAGCGGCCGGGTGGCTTCGGCGGGCGGCCACACCAGGGCGAGCGCGCGGCGGGAGGCGGGTGCGATCTTCATGGCCCGGCCAGCGTAGGCAGGATCGGCCCGGCCGCGCGTCATACCGGGGTGCCACCCGCACCCCGGACCTGGGTATCGGTCCGCCGCTCTACAGCTCCGCGAGCAGCTCCGCCTTCTTCGCGCTGAACTCGTCGTCCGTGACCAGGCCGGCCCGGTGCAGGTCGCCCAGGTGGCGGATCCTTTCCGCGATGTCCGCGGGGTCGCGCCGGCCCGCCGCGACGCGGACCGCCTGGTGCGGAATGGAGGGACCGCCCCCGCCCCGTACGGCCGCGAGGACCGCCGCCGCGAACGGCAGGGACTCGTGCACCGGGCCGTAGCCGAGGCCGAAGACCACGGACGCCGGGTCGCGGTCGGCCTGGGAGGCGGATCCGTCGGCCTCGCGGCGCAGCAGGCGCAGGTGGCCGTCGAAGACCTCGGGGGAGCGCCACTCGACACCGCTCAGCGCCGCGACCGGGAAGGTCTGGTCGCCGGCCTTCCACTTCTCGGAGGACGCGCCCGTCCAGAACCAGCGGAAGGTGACCTGCCGGCCGTCGAAGGCGGCCCTGCCGTCGTACGCCTTGAAGTTCAGCGGGGCCTCGGGCGCCGCCACCAGATGGCGCTCCGCGGGTTCGGAGGCGTCCGGCGGCAGCGCGTCCCGCAGCTCGTCCGCGTAGTACTCGGCGAGCGTCTCGCGCTCGGCCGGAAGCACCAGGCGGTAGGGGTCGCAGGACTCCTTCAACTGGCCCGCCGCGGCATCCATCAACGGGTCGGCGCCCGGTCTCGGCACCGCGTGCAGCACCACCGTGCCGCGTTTGCCCGGGGAGAGCGTCACCGTCTCCAACGCCTCGTGGGGGATGCGCCGTTCGCGCAGCGCCTGGAACAGCTTCGGCGCGCGGATCCCCCGTTCGAAGCGGATGAGCACGGAGTCGGACTCGAACTCCCAGGTGGCATGAATTCCGGCCAGCACATCACCCATGCGCCTCATCGTAGGCGGCGCACGCCCGCGCGTCCCCCCTCGGAGAAAACCCCGTCGTCGCGCGAGCGCTCCGGCGATCCCACGGCGTCTACGCGTGTCAGCCCGCCGGAGCGTTCGTCAAGCCGCCGGCCGGTCGGAAATTCCGCTGTCGCACCCGGCGCCGCCGTCGGCGCAGCCGACCGTCCGGTACGCGCCAACTCCGATGGCGGCGAAGTTGGCGAGGCTCTTGGTGCCGGGCTCGAAATAGCCGGTGTGTCCGACGGCTCCGGCCGCCGACAGGACCCGCGCGCCGAAGGCCGCCGAGACCGGGTCGGCGCCGTGGCCGAGGCCCGCGACGTCCAGGTACGGCACGTCCTGGATCCAGTCGTCCTTGTCCCGCATCGCCCAGATGCGCGCCGAGGTGTCCAGCTGGGCGGCGTTGCGCACCCGCATGCCGGGGCTGCCGGCCACCGCGATGTCGTCGACCCGGGGCGGCAGCCGCCGCGTCGAGACGCCGCACACCACCGAGCCGTAGCTGTGGCAGAACAGCTCGACCGAGGACTTGCCGGGCAGCGCGCCCACCATCGCGGACAGCCGTACCGCACCGTCCTCGGCCAGTCTGCCGATGGCCGCGTCCATGCCGAGACCGGCCGGCGCGGTGTAGTCGGCCCAGGCGATCACGGCGGTCCGGGTGTCCGGCGCGGCCGCCCGCTCGGCCGCGTACAGCGACTGGGCCATGCCGACCGGGGCGGTGTTCTTCTTGCTGGTCTTCTCGAAGGTCAGGACGTCGGTGTCGACTCCGGGGACGATCACGGAGACGCGCTCCGCGTGGTCGAGGTCGCCGAAGACCTCCGCGACCCGGCCGGTGTCGGAGGGGTCGAAGGCGAGGATCTGGCGGCCGTCGTCGAGCAGCGAGTCGAACCGGTGCATCCGGCGGCCCGCGTCCTGGCGGCCGTCGGCGGAGAGCCTGGTGTCGACCATGCGTTTTTCCTCGACGGCGCGTGCCTCGGTGAGCGCGACACGGTTGGCCTCGTAGCGCAGGGGTACGGGGGCGCCGTTCAGGTTGCCCACGACCAGCGGGTACTGGTGGGCGAGCGTGCTCTGCTCCGTGGGGGTCAGCGCGCCGAAGAACTGCGCCAGCTGCTGGGCGGTGGCGTCCGCCTTGGGCAGCTTGTGGCCGTCTATCGTTCCCCGCGCCCAGGCGGCGAGGGCCTTGGCGCGTGGCTCGGAGTCGCCCGCGTGGCCGCGGATCGCCGTCCAGCCGGAGGTCGCGAGCATGACGAACACGACGGCGAGCGCGAGCAGCGCGCGCCAGGCGTTCAGTGTGGGGGAGGAGTCGAAGGAAGTCACTGCTGACCACAGTAGGAGACCCTGGAGGTCCACTGGGCTGACAGTGACTCAGATCACGTTTGAGCGGGGGGTGGTCTCACCAAGAGCGCGCGCGGGCGCACGCTCCGTACGTCCGAGCTGTGGTTCCGGCGTGTCGGCCGTCACCTCCCCGGTGTGGTTCAGGCGCGCCAGTCGTCGGCCAGGGCGGGGCCGAGATGGTCCAGATAGCTCGCGGTCAGCTCGCGGATCGCGGCCACGCTGGGGTCCTCGCCCTGCCCCCAGAGCCCGCCCGCCACCCGCATCACGCCGGTGAAGGCGGCCACGGCCACCCGGGGCCGCGGGTCGGCGTCGATGTCCAGGCCCTCACGCTCCGCGATGAGTCGCGCGACCTGCTCCTCCACCTCCGCCGAGCGGCGCAGATGGACCGCGAGCAGCGCCGGGGTCGACTCGATCACCTGGTACGTCCGCATGTACAGGGTGACCGGCACGACGGGGGACAGGAGCTCCTCGATGGTGTCCCAGGCCGAGAGTGCCGCACGCCGCATGGCGGTGAACGGGCCCTCCGCGGGCGGCCGTTGGCGCAGCGCGTCCACGAAGTGCGACTCGATGGCGTCCTGGGCCGCGAAGACCACGGCCTCCTTGTTGGCGAAGTAGCGGAAGAAGGTGCGCTGCGAGACGTCGACCGCGTCCGCGATCTCGTCGACGGTCGTCTGCTCGTACCCCTTGGTGGTGAAGAGCTCCAGGGCCACCCGCAGCAGCGCGTCCCGGGTGCGCTGCTTCTTCAGCTCGCGCAGGCCGCCGCTCGGCGCCATGGGCCGCTGCTCCACCGTCACTTCGCAGTCCTCTTTCAGTCAATTTGGCGTGTTCAGCTTAACTGTGAGCCACGTGACAGCTACCGACTTGTGAAATGGTTTGTCAACTGTCAGCGACTGACACTAGCCTCGATCGCATGACTAGTCAGACCACCGTCGAAAAGGCGCCACAGGACGAGATACCGGCGCCGGCCAAGGGGCTGCGCGGCCACCCCTGGCTGACGCTCTTCGCCGTGGCCATCGGCGTGATGATGGTCGCGCTCGACGGCACCATCGTGGCGATCGCCAACCCGGCCATCCAGCACGACCTCGATGCCTCGCTGCAGGACGTCCAGTGGATCACCAACGGCTACATGCTGGCCCTGGCCGTCTCGCTGATCACCGCGGGCAAGCTCGGTGACCGGTTCGGCCACCGCCAGACCTTCCTCATCGGCGTCGTCGGCTTCGGCGCCGCCTCCGGGGCCATCGGCCTCTCCCACAGCGTCACCTTCGTCATCGCCTTCCGAGTCCTGCAGGGCCTGTTCGGCGCGCTCCTGATGCCGGCCGCGCTCGGCCTGCTGCGCGCCACCTTCCCGGCCGAGAAGCTGAACATGGCGATCGGCATCTGGGGCATGGTCATCGGCGCCTCCACCGCGGGCGGCCCGATCCTCGGTGGCGTACTCGTCGAGCACGTCAGCTGGCAGTCCGTCTTCTTCATCAACGTGCCGGTCGGCGCGATCGCCCTGGTCCTGGGCCTGCTGATCCTGCGCGACCACCGCGCGGAGAACGCGCCGAGGTCCTTCGACATCCTCGGCATCGTGCTGCTCTCGGTCGCGATGTTCTGCATGATCTGGGCCCTCATCAAGGGCTCGGAGTACGGCTGGGGCAGCGGCAGGACCCTCGGGTTCATCGCGGCCGCGGTGATCAGCTTCGTCCTCTTCGCCCTGTGGGAGACCAAGGTCAGGGAGCCGCTCATCCCGCTCGGCCTGTTCCGGTCCGTGCCGCTGTCGGCGGGCACGGTCCTGATGATCCTGATGGCGTTCGCCTTCATGGGCGGCCTCTTCTTCGTCACCTTCTATCTGCAGAACGTGCACGGCATGTCGGCCGTCGACTCCGGGCTCCACCTGCTGCCGCTCACCGGCATGATGATCGTCGCCTCGCCCATCGCGGGCGCCCTGATCACCAAGCTCGGCCCGCGCGTCCCGCTGGTCGGCGGCATGGTGTGCACCGCGGTCGCCATGTTCGGCATGTCCCGGCTGACCGTCGGCACGGGCACCGTCACCATGTCGATCTGGTTCGCGCTGCTGGGCCTCGGCCTCGCCCCGGTCATGGTCGGCGCCACCGAGGTCATCGTCGGCAACGCCCCCATCGAGCTGTCCGGCGTCGCGGGCGGTCTCCAGCAGGCCGGCATGCAGGTCGGCGGCTCGCTCGGCACCGCCGTGCTCGGCGCCGTGATGTCCTCGCAGATCAGCTCCAAGCTGCCGGACAACTGGACGGCGGCCGGGCTGGGCAAGCTGGAGGGCACGCCGCTGTCCCAGGCGTCCTCGGCCGTCTCGGTCGGCGCCGCACCGGTCCCGCCGGGCACGAAGCCGGAGGTCGCCGCCAAGATCGCGGGCGTCGCGCACGACACGTTCGTGTCAGGCATGAGCAGCGCGTTCACGGTCGCCGGGATCGTCGCGGTCGTGGCCGCCGCGGTCGCCATGTTCACCAAGCGCGGTGAGAACGCGGAGGCGGGCGTGGGCGCGGGTCACATCTGATCCCGTCAACTCCGTTACGTGAAAGCCCCGTCGGACCCGGTCCGGCGGGGCTTTCACCTATCCGGATGATCTCTTCCCGCGGCCCTCGGAACCCGGAACCGCCCCTGCCCGCCCCGCGTTCCCATGATCCAACGGATCGAACCGACACGGGAGTTGACCTCATATGCGTACGACGACGACCACGGTGGCCCTGCTCGCCGCGACCGCGTTCCTGCTGCCCACGTCCGCCCATGCCGCCTCGGAACCCCGCCTCGGGGACTGCGCGGCGGGCGAGCTCTGCCTCTGGAGCAAGGCGGGATTCAAGGGTGCCCGGCACGTGTACGACCTGGCGCACATCGACATCGAGAGCTGCACCGCGCTGCCGCCGGGCACCGACGCCCAGTCCCTCGCCAACCGCATGGGGCGGCCGGTCACGACCTACCAGTCCGCCGAGTGCGCGGAGACGGGCGAGTTCGACACGCACCCGGGCGCCGGGACGTGGATGCCCCAAGTCCCTTATCGGGTACGGGCGTTCAAGGTGTGGGAGAGCTGAGGCGTGGTACCCGCCCCTTGAGGCCGAGCCGACCAACCTCAGGGAGTGATGATGGCGGGCTTCGGACACACGCGTACACGCAGGACCCCCCGGCCACGGAACCGGATGTGGCCCCGGACCGGGCCGGACCGCGCGACGCTCGGCATCGTCGGACTGGTCTGCGCGGTGGCGGGATTCTTCGTCCTCGGCATCGTCCTGGGACCGGCGGCGATCGTCTGCGGCCGGCTGGCCATGGGCCGCCGCCGGAACGGCTCCCACCCCCTGCCGGCAGTGGTGGCCCTGGTCCTGGGCGCCATAGACACCTTGCTGGCCATCATCTGGCTGGCAGGTGCGGCAAGCGTGGGCAACGGCATCTTCTGACCGTGCCGTGAACGGCCGGAAGGGGCGGTTTCCCACCAGGGAAACCGCCCCCTCCACTTGTCTGTTCGGGGCCACCTGCTCAGGGGCGCGGGGCTGTGACATTTTGCGGCTCCGCCGCGTGGGGACGCCCGCACGGGGTCACCTACTGGGGCGCGCGGAACTGCGCGACCAGCCACGGACAACCGGTACCGAACACCCAACAGGCGGAAGCGATGGGGCCCGGGGGAGAAACCCCGCAACACCCATCACACCCCGCGCTACGAGGCTCAGCGGAGCCTACGCGTCGCCCCCAGCCGCACCGGGCTCGGCAGCGCTGACATCGAGCAACCGGTACCGGTCAACCGCCTGCTTGAGCGCAGACCGGTCGACCTTCCCCTCCCGGGCCAGCTCCGTGAGGACAGCCAGCACGATCGACTGCGCGTCGATGTGGAAGAAGCGGCGAGCCGCCCCCCGCGTGTCCGCGAAGCCGAACCCGTCCGCGCCGAGCGACTGGTACGTGCCCGGCACCCAGCGCGCGATCTGGTCGGGAACGGCCCGCATCCAGTCGGAAACGGCCACGAACGGACCCTGCGCGCCCTGGAGCTTCTGCGTGACGTAGGGGACGCGCTGCTCCTCCTCGGGGTGCAGGAGGTTGTGCTCCTCCACCTCGACGGCGTCGCGGCGCAGCTCGTTCCAGGAGGTCGCCGACCAGACGTCCGCCCGTACGTTCCACTCCTCGGCGAGGATCCGCTGTGCCTCGATCGCCCACGGCACGGCCACGCCGGACGCCATGATCTGAGCCGGAATGGCGCCCGAAGTCCCCGCGCTGTAGCGGTGGATGCCCTTGAGGATGCCGTCCACGTCGACGTCCGCCGGCTCGGCCGGGTGCTGGATCGGCTCGTTGTAGACGGTGAGGTAGTAGAAGACGTCCTCACTGTCGGGGCCGTACATGCGGCGCAGACCGTCCTTGACGATGTGCGCGATCTCGTAGCCGAACGCCGGGTCGTAGGCGACACAGGCCGGGTTGGTCGAGGCGAGCAACTGCGAGTGGCCGTCCGCGTGTTGCAGACCCTCACCCGTCAGCGTCGTACGCCCAGCGGTCGCACCCAGTACGAATCCGCGCGCCAACTGGTCGGCCATCTGCCAGAACTGGTCGCCGGTGCGCTGGAAACCGAACATCGAGTAGAAGACGTACACCGGGATGAGCGGCTCGCCGTGCGTGGCGTACGCCGAGCCCGCCGCGATGAGCGAGGCGGTGCAGCCGGCCTCGGAGATGCCGTCGTGCAGCATCTGCCCGGTCGGCGACTCCTTGTAGGCGAGCAGCAGTTCGCGGTCGACCGCCTCGTACTGCTGGCCCAGCGGGTTGTAGATCTTGGCGCTCGGGAAGAACGCGTCCATGCCGAAGGTGCGGTACTCGTCGGGCGCGATCAGCACGAAGCGCTTGCCGATCTCCTTGTCCCGCATCAGGTCCTTCAGGATGCGGACGAACGCCATCGTGGTGGCGATCGACTGCTGGCCCGAGCCCTTCTTGGCGACCGCGTACGTCTTGTCCTCGGGCAGCGCCAGTGGCTTCGCACGCACCACACGGGTCGGCACGTAGCCGCCGAGCCCGAGCCGGCGGTCGTGCATGTACTGGATCTCCTCGGACTTGCGTCCGGGGTGGTAGTACGGCGGCGCGCCGGACTCCAGCTCGGCGTCCGTGATCGGGATGTGCAGCCGGTCCCGGAAGCCCTTGAGGTCGTCGACCGTCAGCTTCTTCATCTGGTGGGTCGCGTTGCGGCCCTCGAAGTTCGGGCCCAGCGTCCAGCCCTTGACGGTGTGCGCCAGGATCACGGTCGGCTGGCCCTTGTGCGCCTTGGCCGCCGAGAACGCCGCGAAGATCTTCTTGTGGTCGTGGCCGCCGCGCCCCAGGTGCAGGATCTGCTGGTCGGTCATGTTCTCGACCATGGCGCGCAGCCGCTGGTCGTCACCGAAGAAGTGGTCCCGGATGTACCCGCCGGTCTCGGTGGCGTACGTCTGGAACTGGCCGTCCGGCGTGGTGTTCATCTTGTTGACCAGGATGCCGTCGCGGTCCTGCGCGAGCAGCGGGTCCCAACTGCGGTCCCAGATCAGCTTGATGACGTTCCAGCCGGCGCCGCGGAACTGCGACTCCAGCTCCTGGATGATCTTGCCGTTGCCGCGCACCGGGCCGTCGAGGCGCTGGAGGTTGCAGTTGACGACGAACGTCAGGTTGTCCAGGTTCTCGCGAGCCGCGATGGACAGCTGGCCGAGCGACTCGGGCTCGTCCATCTCGCCGTCGCCGAGGAACGCCCAGACATGCGACTTGGAGGTGTCGGCGATGCCGCGCGCCTGCATGTAGCGGTTCATCCGCGCCTGGTAGATCGCGCCGAGCGGGCCGAGACCCATCGAGACGGTCGGGAACTCCCAGAAGTCCGGCATGAGCCGCGGGTGCGGGTAGGACGAAAGCCCGTACGGGGCCTTCGACTTCTCCTGGCGGAACGCGTCGAGCTGCTGCTCGCTGAGCCGGTCGAGCAGGAAGGCGCGGGCGTAGATGCCGGGGGACGCGTGGCCCTGGAAGAAGATCTGGTCGCCGCCGTCGCCCTCGTCCTTGCCCCGGAAGAAGTGGTTGAAGCCCACGTCGTACAGGGAGGCGGAGGAGGCGAACGTGGCGATGTGGCCGCCGACGCCGATGCCCGGGCGCTGCGCGCGGGACACCATCACGGCCGCGTTCCAGCGCGTCGCGTTGAGGACCTTGCGCTCGATCTCCTCGTTGCCGGGGAAGAACGGCTCGTCCTTGGTGGCGATCGTGTTGACGTAGTCCGAGCTGCGCATCTCGGGCACGGCCACGCGCTTCTCGCGCGCCCGCTCGATCAGCCGGAGCATCAGATAGCGGGCCCGTTCGCGGCCGCGCTCGTCGACGGCGGCGTCCAGGGAGTCGAGCCACTCCTGGGTCTCTTCGGGATCGAAGTCCGGGACCTGGCTCGGCAGGCCGCCAATGATGATCGGGTTGCGATCGGATCCGGAAGCCACGCTGTTCCTTCACTGTCGGGGGATGCGGAAGACAGCCAATTCTGCGCCGCATCCCATCGTGTACCGCTGGGGCGCAAACGTCATCTCTACTGAGAGGTAACCGAGAGGTAACCGTCACCGGAGCAGGAAGTAGGCTCAGGGCCTGGACGGGTCGGGCCAAATCGCAACCTTACGCTCAACCCGGCCAACCGTTCCCGAAGGGTGTTCGGGCCCGATTGGAGTACCCAAAGGAACAGAACGGCGTAAACAGTCATCAATGGTGTGGGATGAATCACCGACGGGGATGCGGATGTCCCTGAACACCGCCACACTGACCCCCAAAGGGCGGGTTCGGAGGCCGGGTACTTGCGAGATTCGTCCCGCCCGTGTGGACTACGCCCCATGCCACGCGTATGCGCGCGGCTGCAGAACTTACCGAATCAAGATCAGGAGGCAAGCCGTGAGCGCGACCGCGGACCACGCGGAGGAGCGGACCAACCCGGCCGGAAGGCTGGGGTTCGAGCCCGGACAGGTGGTCCAGGAGATCGGTTACGACGACGACGTCGACCAGGATCTCCGCGAGGGCATTGAGTCCCTGATTGGCCAGGATCTCGTCGATGAGGACTATGACGACGTCGCCGACGTCGTCGTGCTGTGGTTCCGCGACGAGGACGGCGACCTAACGGACGCCCTGGTGGACGCCATCGGCCTCCTGGAGGACGCCGGCACGATCTGGCTGCTGAGCCCGAAGACCGGCCGGGACGGATACATCGAGCCCAGCGACATCCAAGACGCCGCGCAGACCGCCGGCCTGTCACCGGCCAAGAGCGTCAGCGTCGGCAAGGACTGGTCGGGCACCCGCCTGAAGTCCGGCAAGCGCTGATCCACCCCTCACGCCCCACAGGGCCCCCTCAGGCACCAGCCTGAGGGGGCCCTGTGCATAGGGGGGTGCGTAGGGTGGGGTTTCACCGATACGGCCCATCGAAGGGAAGGCGTTTCCATGGCTATCGAGGTCGGCACCAAGGCCCCGGAGTTCGAGCTCAAGGACAACCACGGCCGGACCGTGAAGCTCAGCGACTTCCGCGGCGAGAAGAACGTGGTGCTGCTCTTCTACCCGTTCGCCTTCACCGGCGTGTGCACGGGCGAGCTGTGCGAACTGCGCGACAACCTGCCGAAGTTCGTCAACGACGACACCCAGCTGCTCGCCGTCTCCAACGACTCCATCCACACCCTGCGCGTCTTCGCCGAGCAGGAGGGCCTGGAGTACCCGCTGGTCTCCGACTTCTGGCCGCACGGCGAGGTCAGCCGCGCCTACGGCGTCTTCGACGAGGACAAGGGGTGCGCGGTGCGCGGCACCTTCATCATCGACAAGGAGGGCGTGGTCCGCTGGACCGTCGTCAACGCCCTGCCGGACGCCCGCGACCTCAACGAGTACCTCAAGGCGCTCGACACCATCTGACCGCGGCACGTGCCCGGTCCCGCCCGGCCGACACCGGATGATCGTTCGGTCGAATCGCCTGTTTGAGCCGGGAACCGGTTACTAGGATCCATTCGTTGATCCGATGCCAACGCACGACGGGGACGCTGTCCAAGCCGGCCCCTCACACCATTGGGAGGACTCGTGGGAGTCAGCCTCAGCAAGGGCGGCAACGTCTCGCTGACCAAGGCCGCCCCCAACCTGACCGCGGTCATCGTCGGTCTGGGCTGGGACGCACGCACCACCACCGGGGGTGACTTCGACCTGGACGCCAGCGCCCTGCTGACCAATGACCAGGGCAAGGTCACCAACGACGCGAACTTCGTGTTCTTCAACAACCTCAAGAGCCCCGACGGCTCCGTCGAGCACCAGGGTGACAACCTCACCGGTGAGGGCGAGGGCGACGACGAGGTCATCAAGGTGAACCTGGCCGGGGTCCCGGCCGACGTCAACAAGATCGTCTTCCCGGTCTCGATCTACGAGGCCGAGAGCCGCCAGCAGTCCTTCGGCCAGGTGCGCAACGCCTACATCCGCGTCGTGAACCAGGCGGACAACAGCGAGCTCGCCCGCTACGACCTGAGTGAGGACGCCTCGACGGAGACCGCGATGGTCTTCGGCGAGCTGTACCGCAACGGCGCGGAGTGGAAGTTCCGCGCCATCGGCCAGGGCTACGCCTCGGGCCTGCGCGGCATCGCGCAGGACTTCGGCGTCAACGTCTGAGCCGACCGCTCTCGTGTGTCCGGCGCCGCACCCCTCGTGGTGCGGCGCCGGACGCGCTCACCACCTGTTCCACTTCTCGGGGAGGACACGAACATGGGCGTCACGCTCGCCAAGGGAGGCAATGTCTCCCTCTCCAAGGCCGCACCGAACCTCACCCAGGTGCTCGTCGGTCTCGGCTGGGACGCACGCTCCACCACCGGAGCCGACTTCGACCTCGACGCCAGCGCCCTGCTGTGCGCGAACGGGCGGGTGCTCGGCGACGAGTACTTCGTCTTCTACAACAACCTCAAGAGCCCCGAGGGCTCGGTCGAGCACACCGGCGACAACCTGACCGGTGAGGGCGAGGGTGACGACGAGTCGCTCATCGTCGACCTGACGAAGGTGCCCGCCGCCTGCGACAAGATCGTCTTCCCGGTCTCGATCCATGACGCGGACAACCGCGGCCAGACCTTCGGCCAGGTCGCCAACGCCTTCATCCGTGTCGTCAATCAGGCCGACGGACAGGAGCTCGCCCGCTACGACCTGAGCGAGGACGCCTCGACGGAGACCGCGATGATCTTCGGCGAGCTGTACCGGTACGGCGGCGAGTGGAAGTTCCGTGCAGTTGGTCAGGGGTACGCATCGGGGCTGCGGGGCATCGCTCTAGACTTCGGGGTCAACGTCTCCTAAAGAGATCACCCGGTTGCCTTCAAGTCGAGCGCCGTCCGGGGCGGTCCCTGCAAGGGGGCCCGGGGCCCGCCCCCGGGACACAGCAGCGTAAAGCCGTGCGCGGTGCGGGGGGAGACCCGCTCTTCGTCGGGTCGGCCCGCTCTACACGATGGGGAAGTCAGTGCTTCTGAAAACCTTCGGCTGGTCGTTCGCGATCACCGCGATCGGCCTGGCCCTGGCCGTGCTCTACGACGGGTGGACCGCCTTCGGCGTGGTGGCCATCCTGGCGGTCCTGGAAATCTCGCTGTCCTTCGACAACGCGGTGATCAACGCCGGAATCCTGAAGAAGATGAATGCCTTCTGGCAGAAGATCTTCCTCACGGTAGGCGTTCTCATCGCCGTCTTCGGCATGCGCCTGGTCTTCCCCGTCGTCATCGTCTCGATCAGCGCCAAGATCGGCCCGTTCGACGCGGTCGACCTGGCGCTCAACGACGCCGACCGCTATCAGCAGCTGGTCACCGACGCGCACCCGTCGATCGCCGCCTTCGGTGGCATGTTCCTGCTGATGATCTTCCTCGACTTCATCTTCGAGGACCGTGACATCAAGTGGCTCGCCTGGCTGGAGCGCCCGCTGGCCAAGCTCGGCAAGATCGACATGCTGTCCGTCTGCATCGCCATGATCGCCCTGCTCATCGCCTCCATGACGGTCGCGACCCACGCCCACCAGCACGGCGGCGCGCACGTCGACAAGGCGCAGACCGTGCTGATCTCCGGCATCGCCGGCCTGATCACGTACCTCGTCGTCGGCGGGCTCTCCGGCTACTTCGAGAACCGTCTCGAAGAGGACGAGGAGCGGGAGCACGAGGCGGAGGAAGAGGCCGAGCGCACCGGCAGCAAGGTTTCTGCGGTCGTCATGGCCGGCAAGGCCGCGTTCTTCATGTTCCTCTACCTGGAGGTCCTGGACGCGTCGTTCTCGTTCGACGGCGTCATCGGCGCCTTCGCCATCACCAACGACATCGTCCTGATGGCGCTCGGCCTCGGCATCGGCGCGATGTACGTCCGGTCGCTGACCGTCTATCTGGTCCGCCAGGGCACCCTCGACGACTACGTCTACCTGGAGCACGGCGCGCACTACGCGATCGGTGCGCTGGCCGTGATCCTCCTGGTCACGATCCAGTACGAGATCCAGGAGGTCATCACCGGTTCCGTCGGCGTCCTCCTGATCGTCTGGTCCTTCTGGTCCTCCGTGCGCCGCAACCGGCGCCTCGCGGCGGACGGCGGCGAGGATTCCAACGAACGGGCGGAAGTCGGCTCCGGGGTGTGACCCCGGTGCTTCCGGAGCGCACGCCCTCGGGCGTGTGATCCGCCGTCGAATGAGGAACGCTCTCTGCGGGGCGGTCACGAGGCCTCGGCCTCGCCGGCCGCCCCGCGGAGTTTTGCGTGCGGGGACAGTTCACGGACCTATGGGGTGGGGGCAATGGCGTTCTGGGACGGCCTGTGGCGGGGCAGGGCCACACAGTTCGACTCGGGCAGCGCGGCGACCAACACGATCGAGCTGACCCGACGGCACAACACGGTCTCGCTCGGGAAGCAGGGCGCCAACACCGGCAGCCTGCGGGTCAACCTGTCCTGGCGGATGCGTACGTCGGACTTCGGGGGCAAGCCCGACCAGAGCGGGAGGCTGCTGCGCCACCCGCTGAAGTTCTTCAAGCCGGAGATGGTCCAGGGCCATACCCAGTCCATGGTCAACGTCGACCTCGACCTGGGCTGCCTGTACGAACTCCAGGACGGCAGCAAGGGCGTCGTCCAGCCGCTGGGCAACTTCTTCGGCGCCACCAACAAGGCGCCCTACGTGGAGTGCAGCGGCGACGACCGCTTCGGCTCGGCCTCCGGCGAGACGATCTTCGTCAACCTGGACCACCGCGACGAGATAAAGCGCCTTCTCGTCTTCGTCTACATCTACGACCAGACCCCGGCCTTCGACCGCACCCACGCCAAGGTGACGCTCTACCCGAGCAACGGCCCGCGCATCGAGATCGAGCTCGACGAGCGCGCCCCCGAGGCCCGCTCCTGCGCCGTGGTCTCCATCGAGAACATCAAGGGCGACATGGTGGTGCGGCGCGAGGTGAAGTTCGTGTACGGCTTCCAGGCCGAGCTGGACCGCCTGTACGGCTGGGGCCTGCAGTGGGGCCGGGGCTACAAGACGAAGGCCTGAGCCGCGGCCGCCTCCCGCGGCCTACTGGCGGATGAACTGCGGCCCCATGGGCGGCAGTACGAACGTGGGGTCCGGCGCGGGCGCCGCGGGCTGGGGGTATCCGTACGCGGGCTGCGGCGAAGCCGGCTGCGGATAGCCGTAGGACGGCTGCGCGAGGGGCGGCCGGGCGGGAGGAGCGGGATGCGGATAGCCGTAGGCGGGCTCGGCCGCGTGCTGCGGCAGCGGCTGGGGCACGGACGGCGCACTGGGCGCACTCCGCGCGCTGTCGCCGCCCTCGCCGTCGTCCACGGAGATGCCGTACTCGGTGGCGAGGCCGACCAGACCGGTCGGGTACCCCTGGCCCACCGCGCGGAACTTCCAGCCGTCGCCGCGGCGGTACAGCTCGCCGCAGATGATCGCGGTCTCCTCGCCGGTCTCCGGCTTCACGTCGAACAGGGCGACCGGCTCGGCTCCCGAGACCGCCGCGTCGAACAGCAGGATCCGCAGATCGCGTACGGCACGGAAGGTCGCGCCGTCCGACGACGCGGTGATCAGCACCCGGTCGACGGAGCGGTCGAGGGCGGCCAGATCGGCCTCGACGGTGTCGGTCAGGCCTTCCGCGACACGCTTCTTGGGGAGCCGGCGCACCAGGCCCGAGGGGTGGCGCGGCTGGTTGTAGAAGACGAAGTCCTCGTCCGAGCGCACCCGGCCGTCGGCGGCGAGCAGCAGCGCCGAGGCATCCACGTCCGGGACGTCGGCGCCGGGCGACCAGCGGAGCACGGCCCGTACGGCCGGGGCCTCCAGCGGGACGTTCGATCCCTTCAGCATCGCGTGCGTCATGCCGGTCATCCTGCCTTCCCGCGGCCCCCGCGGACAACGCGGGGCCCGGCCCGGGTGCGTCCCGCGGCGTGCTCGCCGCATGCGCACGGGCCGAATGATGCAGACGAGTTACCTGGATTTCATGCACTTGGGGAACTCTTGACACGTGTTCCTACGTACTATTACCGGCCACCCAAATTCTCGGCCGTCCGGCAGTACGGGGGATGTATATGCGGCATTTCGGGCACGTCCCGCCGGCTGCACGGAAGAACCTCTTCCATCGTGAGCCCTGCGAGTTCACCGCGGGCTCGTCCGCACGCGTGCTGTCGGCCGCCCTCGGCGCCACCCTGTACAGCCCGGCGACCCGGCCCACCCTCGCCGACGACGTCCTGAAACAGGTCGGCCGCGGTGTCGTGTCCATGGTGCTCTGCCTGGAGGACTCGATCGACGACGCCGAAGTGGTGGCCGCGGAGGCCAATCTGGTCCGCCAGTTCGCCGATCTCGACGCCCGTGGCGAAGAGGTCCCCCTCCTCTTCGTGCGGGTCCGCGAGCCTCTCCAGATCCCCGACCTCGTGCACCGCCTCGGCGACTCCGCTCGCCTGCTCTGCGGCTTCGTCCTGCCGAAGTTCACCGAGGAGCGGGGCATCGACTTCCTGGAGGCGCTCACCGCCGCCGAGTCCGCGAGCGGCCGCCGCCTCTTCGCCATGCCCGTCCTCGAATCGCCCCAGCTGCTCCACCTGGAGACCCGGGCCGAAACCCTGGCCGGAATCGCGCGCACGGTGGAGAAGTACCGCGACCGCATCCTCGCGCTGCGCCTCGGCGTCACCGACTTCTGCTCCACCTACGGCCTTCGCCGCTCGCCCGACATGACGGCGTACGACGTGCAGATCGTGGCCGGAGTCATCGCGGACGTGGTGAACGTGCTCGGCCGGGCCGACGGCAGCGGCTTCACCATCACCGGGCCCGTATGGGAGTACTTCCGCGTCCAGGAGCGGATGTTCAAGCCCCAGCTGCGCCGCAGCCCCTTCCTCGAAGGACGCGCCGAGGAGCTGCGCACCGCGCTCATCGAGCACGATCTGGACGGGCTGCTCCGCGAGATCGAGCTCGACCGGGCCAACGGCCTGCTAGGCAAGACCTGCATCCACCCCTCGCACGTGGTGCCGGTCCACGCCCTGTCGGTGGTCAGCCACGAGGAGTTCAGCGACGCCCAGGACATTCTGCGGCCCGAGCGGGGCGGCGGCGGGGTGCTGCGCTCGGCGTACACGAACAAGATGAACGAGGTGAAGCCGCACCGGGCCTGGGCCGAGCGCACCCTGCTGCGGGCCGAGGTGTTCGGCGTCGCCGCCGAGGACGTCGGCTTCGTGGACCTGCTCACGGCCGGCCTGGCCGGCTGACGTACGAACCACCGGCACGAACGACGAGCACGCGACGAGTACGAACGATCAGTGCGAACGAACAGAGAGACACAGCAACGTGGTTGAGTGGTCGGGAACATGGGTCGCCGAGCGGCTCGGAGTCGAGCTCGTCGGGGACGAGGGACTGAGCGGTCTGCTCGGGCTCGCCCTGCGCCGCAACCCGAAGCGCGCCCATCTCCTTGTCTCGAACGTCCTGGGCAAGCACGTGCCGCAGAGCCCCACCGTGGTGTGGCGCACGGGGTACGAACTCGGGCTGCGGGTAAGGGAGTTGCTTGGTGCGGAGGCGGCCGCGCGGGCCGTGGTGCTCGGGTACGCCGAGACCGCGACGGGCCTCGGCCACTCGGTCGCGGACGGCCTCGCCCTCGCCCCCTTCCTCCACTCGACCCGCCGCCCGGTGGACGGCGTGGCGACGGCGGGCGGCTTCGAGGAGTCCCACTCCCACGCCACCTCCCACCTGCTGCTGCCCGAGGACCCCCGACTCCTCGCCGGGCAGGGCCCGTTGGTCCTGGTCGACGACGAGTTCTCGACCGGCAACACGGTCCTGAACACGATTCGCGACCTGCACGCGCGCTATCCGCGCGACCACTACGTGATCGTCGCCCTGGTCGACATGCGCTCCCCGCAGGACCGCGACCGCCTGACCGCTTTCGCGGCGGAGACAGGTGCCCGCGTCGACCTGATCGCCTCGGCGTCGGGGACGGTACGGCTGCCGGAGGGGGTGCTGGAGAAGGGGCGGGCGCTGGTGGAGGAGTTCGAGGCGAGTGGCCAGGGACAGCCGCTTTGCAGGAGCGGCGCTCCATCCCCGGGCTGCGCACACCGCGTCGACCTGCCCTGGCCCGCGAGCCTTCCCGACGGCGGGCGGCACGGGTTCACCCCGGCCCACCGGGCCGAGCTGGAGGCGGCCCTGCCGGAAATGGCGGCCCGCCTTGCCGACGCGGTGGGCGCCACCGCCCCCGACAGGCCCCGCGTCCTCGTCCTCGGCTTCGAGGAGCTGATGTACGCGCCGCTCCGCCTCGCCGTCGCCCTCGAAGAGCGCGGCGGCGCCGAGGTGCGCTACTCCACCACCACCCGCTCGCCCGTGCTCGCCGTGGACGACCCCGGGTACGCCATACGCACCCGCCTCGCCTTCCCCGCACACGACGACCCGGCCGACGGGCCCGGCGAGCGGTACGCGTACAACGTCGCCGGCCATGGCTTCGACGCGGTCATAGCCGTTGTCGACTCGGCCGCCGACACCCCCCAACTGCACGCCCCCGACGGCCTGTTGGCCCAGCTCGCGGCCCACATACCGCACGTCGTGCTCGCCGTGCTGCCCTCGTACGTACCCGGAGGTGCCCCCATGCCCGAGCCGCTGCCCGAACCCCTCCGCGGACCCGCCTTCTCCTCCTACGCTCCCGACGAGGTCGGCTGGCTGCTCAAGGACCTGTCCGGGGTGGAGCTCGAAGCCCCCACCGAGGAGCGCGAGGAGGCCATCCAGAGCGGCGGGGCGCACTACGCGGAGTCGCTGCCGGTCGAGTACCAGCCGAGCCCGCAGTACCAGGAGCTGTTCCGTGCCGCGCTCGACGCTTCGGCGCACCGGATCGCGCAGGCCGTCGGAGTGGTCACCGAGACCGTCCTCGCCGAGCGGTCGCCGCGCCCCGTGCTGGTCTCGCTGGCCCGCGCCGGCACCCCCGTCGGCGTGCTGATGCGCCGCTGGGCACAGCACCGCCACGGTCTCGACCTGCCGCACTACGCGGTGTCGATCGTGCGCGGCCGGGGCATCGACCCGAACGCGCTGCGCTGGCTCGCCGCCCACCACGACCCGGCCGACGTCGTGTTCGTCGACGGCTGGACGGGCAAGGGCGCCATCACCCGCGAACTGGCCGCGGCCATACGGGAGTTCCCCGAGTTCGAGGGCTTCGACCCGGAGATCGCGGTGCTCGCCGACCCCGGGTCCTGCGTGCGGACGTACGGCACCCGAGAAGACTTCCTGATCCCGTCGGCCTGCCTCAACTCGACTGTGTCCGGGCTGATTTCGCGCACCGTCCTCCGCCAGGACCTGATCGGCCCCGGCGACTTCCACGGCGCCAAGTTCTACCGCGAGCTGGCCGGCGCCGACGTGTCGGGCGACTTCCTCGACGCCGTCGCCGCCCGCTTCGACGAGGTCGCGGCCGACGTGGACCGCGAGGCCAAGGCCCTGCGGGACGCGGACCGCACGCCGAGCTGGGAGGGCTGGGCGGCCGTCGAGCGGATCAGCGAGGAGTACGGCATCCACGACGTCAACCTGGTCAAGCCCGGCGTCGGCGAGACCACCCGGGTGCTGCTCCGCCGGGTTCCGTGGAAGATCCTCGCCGGCCGGGGCGCCGGGGCCGACCTCGACCACGTCAGGCTGCTCGCCGAACAGCGCGGCGTGCCGGTCGAGGAGGTGGACGGCCTGCCGTACAGCTGCGTCGGCCTGATCCACCCCCAGTACACGCGGGGCGCGACCGGCGCCGACGGCAAGGCGGTGGCGGCCAAGTGAGCACCCCTGTGACGCTGGTCGCCAGCGACCTCGACCGCACGCTGATCTATTCGGCGGCCGCCCTCGCGCTGACCATGCCGGACCACCGGGCGCCGCGCCTGCTCTGCGTCGAGGTGCACGAGCACAAGCCCCTCTCGTACGTCACCGAAGACGCGGCGCGGCTGCTCGCCGAGCTGAAGTCGGCCACCGTGTTCGTGCCGACCACGACCCGCACGCGCAAGCAGTACCAGCGCATCCAACTCCCGGGCGCGCCCTCGGAGTTCGCGATCTGCGCCAACGGCGGGCACCTGCTCGTGAACGGGGTGTCCGACCCGGACTGGGCGCGTGAGGTGACCGGCCGCATCGCCGCCGAGTGCGCCTCCCTCGACGAGGTGCGGGCCCACCTGCGGGCGGTCGCCGACCCGGGCTGGCTCCGCAAGGAGCGGGTCGCCGAGGACCTCTTCGCGTACCTCGTCGTCGAGCGGGAGCTGCTGCCCGAGGAGTGGGTGAAGGAGCTCGCGGCCTGGGCCCAGCCGCGCGGCTGGACGGTCTCGCTCCAGGGCCGCAAGATCTACGCCGTGCCCAAGCCGCTCACCAAGAGCGCGGCGGTCCGCGAGGTCGCCCGCCGTACCGGGGCCGCACTCACCCTGGCCGCCGGGGACTCCCTCCTCGACGCCGACCTGCTGCTCGCCGCCGACCACGGCTGGCGCCCGGGCCACGGCGAACTCGCCGAGACGGGCTGGCGGTCGCCGGGCACGGAAGCCCTCGCCGAGTGCGGGGTGTTGGCGGGCGAGGAGATCCTGCGCCGCTTCCTCGGCGCCCGGAATTGAGTACGGTCGCCGCATGACCAAGGGAAACAGCACCAAAATCACTGACGAGTTGTACGCGTACATGCTGGCCCACAACCCGCCGCTGGACGCGGTGCAGCGGGAGCTGGTGAAGACGACGTACGACCGCCTCCCGGACCACGCGGGCATGCAGTCGGCCGAGGAGCAGGGCCCGCTCCTCGCCTTCCTGGTACGCCTGGTGAACGCCCGCCACGTCGTGGAGGTGGGCACCTTCACCGGCTTCTCGGCCCTGGCCATGGCGCAGGCGCTCCCGGCCGACGGCAAGCTGATCGCCTGCGACGTCTCCGAGGAGTGGACGGCGTACGGCAAGGAGGCCTGGGCGAAGGCGGGCGTGGCCGACCGCATCGAGCTCCGGATCGCCCCGGCCCTCGACACCCTGCGAGCGATGCCCCTCGACCCCCACATCGACTTCGCGTACCTGGACGCGGACAAGGGCAGCTACATCGCGTACTGGGAGGAGTTGGTGCCACGCCTGCGCCCGGGCGGGGTCATCGCCACGGACAACGTGCTGTACCACGGCCGGGTCCTCGACCCGGAGGCGCCGGGAGGAGCGCCCGCGGCGATCCGGGCGTTCAACGAGCATGTCGCCGCGGATGAGCGGATGGACAGCGTGATGCTGACTGTGGCGGACGGCCTGACTCTTTCGCGGCGGAGGTAGTTCCCCTGGGCGGGGGGGGGGCTTGTTCGTGTGCGGGCCGGTTGCGGTTGGCGGCGCCCACGCGGCGTTCCACGGGGTGTCCGGCCGCGGGCGGATTGTGGCTGGTCGCGCCGACGCGGCGGAGCCGCACAGTGGCACAGCCCCGCGCCCCCGAGGGGCGTTTGCGTACGCTCGCCCAGCGCTCTGCGGGTCGCCGCGGGCTGAGCGCGCAGTTCCCCGCGCCCCTTCAGGGAGGCTTCCGCGCGCCTGTCTCGAAGGTGCGGTTTCCTGGGCGCGAGGATTCGTCGGCGGGCCGCCTGCGGCCGGGCGCGCACTTCCCCGCGCCCCTGCGGGGTGGGCGGTGGGCGCGTCGGAGTTCCTCAAGCCCGCTTAGTCTGGGGCCATGCCTCGCTATGAATACCGCTGCCGCCCCTGCGACGACACGTTCGAGCTCAGCCGCCCGATGGCCGAGTCCTCCTCTCCGGCAACCTGCCCGGCAGGCCACGCCGACACGGTGAAGCTGCTCTCCACGGTGGCCGTAGGAGGCTCCGCCAAGTCCGGCCCCGCCCCGTCCGCCGGTGGCGGCGGCTGTTGCGGAGGCGGCTGCTGCGGCTAGCGAGCCTGTGGGCGCATCCCGCGGAGGGTTGGGTGGGCTCGGGGCGGATCCTGTGGGGCGCGGGGAACAGCGCGACAAGCCACAGTCGGCCCGCGGACGAACAGCCGCACCCCGCCGAGCGCTGACCGGGCTCGGGGCAGGTCCCGCTGGGGGCGCGGGGGACTGCCCGTACTCAAACACCCGCCCCCCTCGCGGAGCGAAGCGCCTGGGGCCGGAGGTCCGTCCACCTCCGGCCCCAGGGGGCAGACCTCCGGGCCGGGCCGCCGCCGCGGAGCCGACCCGGAGGGGTCTGAAAGGCTCAGCGCATGCCCGGTCCGAGCCGGGCCGGCTCGGACCGGCCCGGGGCGCCCTCCCAGCCCCCGCGCGAGGCCCCCGCGAAGGCCCGGGCCGCCGTCGCGCGCTCCAGCCGGGCCGCGGTGGTGGACCCGTCGAGCAGCGCCGACAGATACCCCGCCACAAAGGCGTCCGCGTCGGCCGATCCCACGGCCCGTACGGCGAGGGCAGGGCGGTGAACCCGCCCCTGCACCGAGTACGCCGTCGCCCCGGCCGCCCCTCGCCTCACCACGACCTCGCCGACGCCGAGCGCGAGCAACTCCTTCGCCCGCAGTCCGGCGTCGTCAGGGACGCCCGAAGGCAGGCAGAGCGCGAGCTCGTCGTCCGAGGCGATGAGGACGTCCGCCTTCGGCGCCCACTCCCGCATCACCTCGCCCGCCTCGCCGGAACTCCACAGCTCAGCCTGGTAGTTGACGTCCAGGCAGACCAGCGTCGAGTGTTCGGCCGCCAGCTGGAGGGCCAGGCACGCGGCCGAGCGGGCGGTGCGGCTGAGCGCCGGGGTGACCCCGGTCAGGTACAGCACCCTGGGCGGCGCCGCCGAGAAGGCCTCGGCGACCGAGCACGCGGTGATACGGGACCCGGCCGACCCGGCCCGGTAATGGTGCACCCGGGTCAGCTCGGGCAGCCGCGGCTCGAAGAGGACCAGCCCGGTCGGCGCCCCGGAGTCGCGGGAGGCGGCCGACACGTCGACGCCCTCGGCCCGCAGCGTACGCAGCACGAGCTCGCCCGCCTCGTCGTCGCCGACCGCGCCCGCCCAGCGCACCTCGTGCCCGAGCCGGGCCAGACCGATGGCCACACCGGACTCGGCCCCGGCGATCGAGACGTCCATGGACCCGCCGAGCCGGAGCGGCCCGCTGCCGCGCAGCGCGATCGTCGTCTCGCCGAAGGTGAAGACGCTCATGCGCGGGCCGCCTCGCAGTCCATGGGGGTTCCTCTCGGGCTCGTAGGGACCGGGTTCGCAGAGTTCGGGTTCGTGGGAGCCGGGGTCGTGAGGACCGGGCCCCTCGGGATCACGGATGGTCGCGCAGGGACAGGTCGAGGAGTTCGAGCACGGCCATGTACGCGCCGTCCACATCGCCCTCCCGTACGGAGCGGACGACCTCGGCGTGCGCCGGTACCGGGTCCTCGTGCCCGTGGGTGCGCCCGTGCCGGCCCCGCGCCACGAGCGCGGGCACGATCACCCGGCGCAGCTGGATGAAGAACCGGTTGTGCGAGGCGCCCAGGAGCGCGGTGTGGAAGGAGGTGTCGGCCCGCACGGCGAGTACCGGATCCCTCCCGGCCGCCCGCATGGAGTCGAGCGCGCCGTCCAGAGCGGCCAGATCCTCTTCCGTACGGTGCTCGGCGGCGAGCGAGGCGGCGGCCGACTCGATCGCGCGGCGCAGTTCGAGGACGTCTGCGAAGAAGTCGTGCGGCGCCCCGGCGGCCAGCTTCCAGCGCAGGACGTCGCTGTCGAGCAGATTCCAGTCGACGCGGGGCCGTACGAACGTGCCCCGCTTCTGGCGCGCGTCGAGCAGCCCCTTCGCGGTGAGCACCTTGACGGCCTCGCGCAGCACGGTCTGGCTGACCCCCAACTCGGCCATGAGTGCGGGGAGTTCGAGGGTGTCACCCTCGTCGTACGTACCGTCGAAGATCTTCAGGGCCAAGCTCTCGACGGCGGTCCGGTGGACACCGCGCCCGATGTAGGCGGCCTCGCTCACGTGGCGCACTCCCTCGCTCGGCCCGACCTGGACGCCGGTCAATGTTTACCCTTGGCGAGGTAAAGAGTTGCACAAGTGCTAATTAATTACCAATTAATCGCGCCCGCACGTCGCGCGGCTGGCACGGCTGCGCCCGGGAGCCTTCAGGCATCCCGGGCGTGGCCTCCGCCCCGCGCAACCGGCTCAAAGATCGTCGGCGTGCTCGTGGCGGGCCTTCCAGTACGGGTTGTCGTGCGGCAGGAAGCCGGTGACCCGCCCGTACATCCCGAACACCATCAGAAGCAGCCCGACCACGAAGCTGAACAGCACGTTCTGCATCTTGAAGGCCAGGAAATTGTGCGTGGTGTCGAGCAGCGCGAGGTTCACGAAGCCGCTGATCAGGAACAGGATGCCGAGCGTGATGTTGAGCGTCGAGGCGAAGTTGCCGCCCTTGACCATCCCGTACAGGAGCAGCACACCGACGACGATGGACAGCACGCTCAGCGCGCCGTTGGTGTTCAGCCCGGCGACCCGGTCACCGCCGGTGTCGAAGAACCCGATCTGATGGACCAGCCCGAGAATGCCGAAGACCAGCAGGACGACCCCCATCACCCCGGCGCCGAAGCGGTAGACGCGGTTGAGGCGGTGGTCGACCGGCAGATGCTCGTTGAGCGAGACCCGGCTGTGATTGAGGCGCTGCGAGATCGTGTGGGTGGCCATGGGGCCCTCCTCATCCCTATCGCGAGGCACGCAGGGCGTACGTACACCAGCATCCGCCGGGTGACGGCCCCTATCAACTCAAGGGGGCCGGCTGCCGCACCCTGCCAGGGGCGCGGGGCTGTTCCATTGTGCGGCTCCCCCGCGCGGGGCCGACCAGCCACAACGGGCCCGCAGCCGAACAAGGGCATCCGACTATCCGCCCCCCGCGGAGCGCTCACGCCCCGTGCCCGAGCTCCTCCCGAATGCGGGACACCACATCCGCCACGGTCCGCCGCACGGCGTCCGTCTCCGTCAGGAAGTGCCAGTAGTCCGGGTGCCGGCCCTCCAGCGTGGCGATCGCCCGCTCCAGGCGGGCCACCGAATCGTCCAGGGGCCTGGCGTGACGGGGGTCGGGGGTGTTGCGCCCCGACATCGCCAGGCGCTGGGCGTCGCGGATCGCGAACCGGGTGCGCTGGATCTCCTGTTGCGGGTCCTTCGCGACGGCGTTGAGCTTCTGCAGCCGGTCGCCGGCGGCCGAGACCGCCTCGTCCGTGGAGTTGAGCAGCGCCCGCACCGTACTGAGCCGCGACGTCGCATCCGCCCAGCGCTGCTCATCGCGCGCCTTGGCCGCCTCCTTGAGCTTCTCCTCCGCCTGCCGTACGGAGACGGCGGCCTGCTCGGGCACCTGCTGGAGGTCCTGCCAGCAGGCGGCGGCGAAGCGGCGGCGCAGCTCGCTGAGCACCGGGTCGACCCCGCCGGCCCGGGTGGTGAGCGCCTGGGCGCGGGTGCGCAGGGATACGAGCCGGCGGTCGATCTCGGCGGCCTTCGCGGGCAGCTGCTCGGCCTCGGCCCGTACGGCCTCGGCGTCGCGCAGCACCCGGTCGGCGCGCTGGAGCGTCTCGGGCACGCCGTGCCGCCCGGCGCCCTCGTTGAGCTTGGTCAGCTCGGGCCCGAGCGAGGCGAGCCGCGCCGCGAGCTCGTCGGCGCGCAGGCCCGAGGCCCGTACGGCATCCAGCGCGGTACTGGCACCGAGCAGCGCGTGCCGGGCGCGCTCGACGGCGGGGGCGAGCCGGGCGAGCTGGGTCTCGGCGGTGTCGAGGAGGGGCCGCAGGCTCTGCTCGAAGCGGTCGAGCTCGCCCTTCACGCGGACCAGTTCGTCCTTGGCGGCGGTCAGCTCGGCCCGGGCCCGCGAGGCGACGGAGGCGTCGAGGTCGTCCCGGTCCAGGTCGTGGGCGTCGACGGCGTTGATGTACTGGTTGGAGACCTCGTCGATACGGCGCCCCAGAGCCGCGAAGTCGTCGACGGCGCGGCGGGCGCCGGGCGAACTGTCCACGGCTGTGATCGTCTCGATGGAGATCCGCAGATCGCGCTGGGCGGTGTCGAGCTCGTAGAACGCGGCAGCCGCCGCGTCCTTGGCCGCCTGGGCGTCGGCGCGCAGGCTCTCGCCGCGCCCGCCGAACCAGCGGCGCGTACCGCCTCCGGCGAAGGCGCCTGGCAGCACCGCGGCCCCGAGGACGACGGGGAGCGCGATGAGCACCAGCACGTCCCGGACGGTGGCACCCGCTCTGCTGTACGGCCGCGCGTGTGTCGCCGTCACATCCCTCTCCCGTGCTGTGTCGCCCTGCTGGTCCATTCTCCCACCAGGTAAGGACGAACACACCGGCCGGTTAGTTCATGATTCCCCCTCCGATCTCGGGTCCCGTTCTCAGCCGGGACGGTTCAGCTCAGCTGTCGCGTCATCAAGGGGTCAGCTGTCGTGGACGCTCACCCGCCCGTCGTCGCTCCGCACGGTGAGCACATGCGTACTGGAATCGGAGCGGCCCACGGTGACATCGACGCGGCCGTTGTCGGCGCGGGCGGCGACCTTGTACGTGTCCTTCGGTACGGCCAGGTCGACCCGTCCGTCGTTGCTGGTGGCCACCACGCTGTCCGGCACGGCGGCGAAGGCGAGCGCCACCCGGCCGTTGTCCGAACCGGCCCGCACGTTCTTGGCCCGGATCCCCTGCCCGTCGATCCGTCCCTCCCTGGACGTCAGGTCCAGCGGCCCGGAGGAGTCCTTGACGCTGATCCGCCCGTTGTCGCAGGCGATGACCAGCGGGGTGTCGAACCCGCTCGCCTCGACGCGCCCGTCGTCGTTGCGCACGGTGACCGCGACCCCGCGCGGGACCTTCACCTCGTGCCGGGCACCGCAGTTCTTGATCACCCCGCTGCACTTCACACCGAGCCTGAGCGTGCCGCCGCTGAGCTCCCAGTCGGCATCGGGCCCGTTCCCGAACACGACCCACCCGTCGACCTGCCGAGAGACCTGGACGTCTGTTACGTCGGCGGGCGCAACGACGAGGGTGGAGTGCCCGGCATCGATGGTCAGCGCTTTGCCCCCGAAGGCGAAGCTCTTGTGCTCGACGGGAGCGTCCGAGGCATCCGAACTCCCGCACCCCGCGAGACCGAGACAGAGCACCCCGGTCCCGACGGCGGCGAACAGCGCGGTGCGACAGCGAAATGCCATGGTGATCTTCCCCCGGTGACGTGGCGATGCCCGTGCCCCACGGTACGAACCGGCACGCCTCTCGCGCACTGGAGCCCGCGACCGGATCGGGAGTGGTGCTAGCCCCACCCCGGATCGGGTTTGCGGCGGCACCCCATGGGCCATGTACGCTGTTCCCTCATCCACGGGTGTGTAGCTCAGGGGTAGAGCGCTGCTCTTACAAAGCAGATGTCGGCGGTTCGAAACCGTCCACGCCCACCAGATGTTTTGCGAAGGCCCCTCGCCGATCATGGCGGGGGGCCTTTGACATCCTGGTCCGACGACATCAACGTTTATGGTCATCCACGCTCGGGCCGCCTCCTGAGCAGCCGGGGTCGTATGGCTGACGGCTTCGCGCTGCGCGACAGCGGGCTGTACGTTCGCACCCACGACGGCCGAGGCCTCAGCGACGCGAGCTGACTCCGGGTGGCCTCAGGCGTTCTCCCATATCGCCTTGCGACGGGCGGCTTCGTACAGCTGCCGTACCTGTTCAGGCTGGAACACACCCGTGAGAGGGCCGAGCGCGGATACAGCCCGCTCCTCATAGACCCGGACGTCGAGCAAGGTGGCGACCTTGTCCAGGTGACGGATGTCGACGAACACCAGGACCGGTGTCACCGGGACCTCGAAGTCGCAGTAGCGCTCCAGCACCCGCTGCACGCGCCTGGCTTCGGCACGGCTCTTTCGTAGGTACGGCTGAGGCTTGCCGTGATTGACCTTGACCATGTCGTCACCGACCCAGACATCCTTGTCCGGATGCCGCTTGGTGTTGATGCTGAACACTCCGCCGGGCCCGATGAGGAGATGGTCAATATCGACCTTCCGCGGCAGAGGTACGGAGTGCAGCACGAGCCAGCCGTCACCGGATAATCGGCGCAGCTCCCGACCTACCCGCTTTTCGCCGGCCAGCCCCTTGCGCCAGGAGTCCCATTCGGTCTTGCGGCGCAGCAGCAGGTTCACGAAGCGCTTCGCAGGGCCAGGTCCCTCGCTACGGAGCTTGTCCCGCAGAGCCTTGCCCGGCGGCCATAGAGCGAGGTCGTCCTCCCGACTGAGCTCTGGCAGAGGATGCACCTTGGGACGAGGTGGTGCCGAAGACCGGGGTGGGGGAGGAGCGGGCTCGGCAGCAGGAAGGTACTGAACGAGAGCCTCAGTGGCGGCAGTTCGATACTCCGCCCTCAGGATGGTGACCTTGCCGGTGTGCCGGTCGAGGAATGCGACGGCGACCCCGTTCGGCAGGTTCACATACAGCCGATCATGCCCGTACCGCTTCCACACGGTGATCTTCAGATCGCTCACGCAAGCCCCCCGGCGTCGGTGTGCCACCCCACCAACATGGCAACAGCCCGGGCCTGTCCCCACAAGACGACGTGCGTGGTGGAACTTTCCCTACTTCGTCAAGCACCCGGCTGCGCTTCGCTCCGCCAGGCGGGCTTTCCGGCTCCGCTCGGGGCGCCGCTCCTGCCTCCGGCCCGCTCCGCCCCGGCCGCGCCGACGCCCGCCCACTGTGGATAGACCCCGGAGGCCATGAGTCGATCACCCGGACCTCTGCGTCCCACAGTCACAGACGATGCCTCCGGCGGGGGATCGGCCGGCACCGGGTGGGAGGGGGCCCTGTTCCCGGCCGCGGGCACATTGTGGCGAGTGTGGGGACTCCCACCCGTCCACCGTCGACCCAGGCAGAGCCGAGCAGATGCGGCCCCTGGCGTCCAGGTCGTTCGTACAGTGGCGCGCTCCACCTGGACGCCATGAACCACGCCCGCTCCACATGCGTGTGGGGCGACGGCAGACGAGATGGGAGCTGGGGAGAGTGGTGGGTTGAGGTGAGATCATCGTGTCTCGCGTTGGGGGGACATGAAAGACACGAAGAAGGATCAATGGTGGCTACAGGCCGTGGGACTCGCGGCCGGATCGGCATGGGCAGGCGCCCGCGCAATGAGCCACGGCCGACCCTTGTTGCTACGGGTGGGCCTGGGCGTGGGGGCGCTCTGTTTCCTTGCAGGGCTTATGGGGCTCATCATCGACCGAGTCCGGGCAACGAAGCGCCACGATTCCGCTGCTGATAGGTGAAGCGGGCCACGTCAAGACCGTCTCCGAGCTTGACATCAGCGCCTGACACCAACAGCCACGAACGACATCGGTCAGGGCCGAACTCCAGCGGCCTGCTGTCCGAGGCACGTAGTGGATTGACCGATGTCGGTGGTTCCCCGTGATCGACCTGATAGGGACGAGGCCAGACCTCAAAGTCCCGAGTTCCAGGCGGGACACCTTGGAGCTGCCAGCCGAGCCGTTCGGCGATCCCCTTGCCGTCCAGGCCTGCCCCGGTGCGCAGCTCGCGCAGCCGCGCGCCGAGGGCGAGCCTTGCGTTCTGGAAGTCCGTGGTCACGTCGTGGAACGTACCCGCCTCTGGAACTTCTCGGTACGTACGGCGTGATGCCAGGCCTTGTCGCGGGCCTGGCAGGTGGCGAGGACTTCGGCGGGGTCTTCGCTGACGAAGACGCCGAGGGTGGTGTCCTGGTCGTCGAAGACCAGGCGGACCAGGATGCGGGAGTCGAAGAGCCAGAAGTCCCGGTCGGGCAGGCCGAGCTTCTCGGCCTCTGTCCGGGGGAGGTTGCGGATGTCCTTGCCCGCGGCGACATTGCCGAGCCCGGAGGCGAGGAGGTACCGCTGACCTTCGGTCGGCGGGACGTCGACCACGCGTACTCGCTCGAACCGCTTGCCCCGCTCGGTCTGTTCGCGGACGTTGATGCGCCAGGCGTCGAACGGCTCGGCGGCGATGTCCTCGCCCGCCTGCCAGCGCTGCCACTTTGCGCCCTGGAGGTCGGAGGCGTATCCGCGGCGCGTCTCAAGGCGCCATGCCATGTGCTTGAAGTCCCTGAAGAGGTGGGTCACTTCTGTGAAGAGGACCAGCTCGGCTGCGGCTTCCCTCGGGGCATAGCGCGTGAGGAGGTTCCGGGGGACCACGACGAATGTCTCGGACTCCTTCACGTCGCGCAGCCGCGCCAGATGCTCTGGGTCGGTCACCCGCTCCCCTTGGACCAGTACATTGTCGGTCCCTTCGATTTCGTACAGGGTGGGGCAGTCGCCGTCGTCGCTGGTGGTTCCCATGAAACGGAGCGTCATGTGGCCGCCCTCCATATGCGCTGGTCGAGCAACCAGGATGCGGCGCACCACCCCCGCCCCGCTCGGCGAGTGCGGCAGATTGCGAAGGGAAGCACTCGGCAGCGGGTTGCGCGCCATCCCAGTGCGGCGGGGCCGGACATGGCGGCCTGCCGGGACCCGCGACAACATGGGGGCACCCGCGTTCAGCGGGAAGCCCCGTCGGGGTGCGGACGGGGCTTCTCGGCCGGGGCCGCAGCGCGCTCGGGGATGCGCTCGGCGCCGGAGTTCCGGCGGGTCAGGAGCGGGGAGGACTCCGCCGGATGGCTGAGATTACGCCTGTGGTTGGCTGAAACGTAACCCCTGTGCGTGATGAGGTCCCGGCGGATTCACGGGGCGCCCGGGGCCTGTTGGTTCGGGTGCGGTGCCGTGTGTTTCTGGTGCGTGGTGAGGGAGTGAGGGCCTGGGCATGGGTGTGAAGCGGAGTCTGCGAGCGGCCCATCGGCATGCCCTCGCCTCGGAGCCCAGTTACGCCGAGGTCGGGGCGACGGAAGGCGCCGTGCTGCCCGGCGGATACCGGACCTTTCGGCGGCGGATCCTCGTCGGGTACGGGCAGGACGTCTTCGAGTGGGCCGGGGCGCACGTGCTCGCGTGGGGCGCGCAGCGCGGGGCCGGGTTCGGGGTGTACCCCGACGGGCCCGCCGTGCCCGGCGCGACCGCGCTCGTCGTTCTGCGGCTGCCGAGGCTGCCGGTCCCTCGCCTCGCCATCCCGTGCCGCGTCGTGTGGACCGTACGGGCCGCCGAACGCATCGGATTCGCCTACGGCACCCTGCCCGGGCACCCCGAGTGCGGTGAGGAGTCGTTCGTCGTGGGGCGTGACCCCGATGGAGTCGTCTGGTTCGAAGTCGCCGCCTTCTCGCGGCCGGCTCGCTGGTACTCCCGGCTCGGCGGGCCCCTCACGCGGCTGCTCCAGGATCTGGCCACTCGGCGCTACTGCCTGTCCGTGGCCGCCGCCGCCCGCCGGGGAACGTAGGCGCGGCCCGCCTCGTCTCCGAGGGAGGGGGCCTGCCGATTCCCGGGGGGACGACTGCCGAGGGAGGTGCCTCCCGGACAAGGTGCCTCCCGGACAAGGTGCCTCCCGGGCGAGGCGCCTCCCAGGCAAAGGCGCCTCCCGCGGAGTGCGTACAGGAGACGGTGGCACACTGGCCGCTCGTTCGGTGATGGTGATGGGGCTGGGGAAGGGAAGCTGGTCGTGGCGATGATGCGGAATCTGCGGAGGGCGGTGCGCCGCGCCTACCGGCGGACCGTCGACCTCAGCCATCCGGCGCGCTCGCCCCTGGGGAGCGCCGTCGTCAACTGTGCGGTGTACGCCGGCGGAGTGCGGCAGAAGGACGACTGCCCCGTCGACGAGGCGCTGCGGCGGGTGCGCAAACTGGGCGACGGGGCCTTCGTGTGGGTCGGGCTGCACGAGCCGACCCAGGAGGAGTTCGCCGGGCTCGCCGAGCTGTTCGGGCTGCACCCGCTGGCCGTCGAGGACGCGGTGACCGCACACCAGCGCCCCAAGGTCGTGCCGTACGACGACAGCCTGTTCTCGGTCTTCAAGACCTGCCGGTACGTCGAGCACGAGGAGCTCACCGCCAGCAGCGAGGTGGTGGACACCGGCGAGCTGATGGTGTTCACGGGAGCCGACTTCGTCATCACCGTGCGGCACGGCATGCACGGCTCGCTCGGCCCGCTGCGGGAGGAGCTGGAGCAGGAGCGCGAGCAGCTCGCCAAGGGGCCCTCCGCGGTGCTGCACGCCATCGCCGACCACGTCGTCGACGAGTACCTCGCCGTCGCCGACGCGATGCAGAGCGACATGGACGCGGTCGAGACGGCCGTGTTCGCCGAGAACGCCGGACGCGGCGACGCGGGCCGGATCTACCAGCTCAAGCGCGAACTCCTGGAACTGAAGCGGGCGGTGGCCCCGCTGGACCGGCCGCTGCAGAAGCTCGCCGGTGAAGCGGTGCCCTCGATCGCCCCGGAGGTCAGGCCGTACTTCCGCGACGTCGCCGACCACCTGCTCCGTACCACCGAACAGATCTGCGCCTTCGACGGACTGCTCGACTCCATCCTCCAGGCCCACCTCGCCCAGGTCACGGTGGCCCAGAACGAGGACATGCGGAAGATCACCGCATGGGCGGCCATCGTCGCCGTGCCGACCATGGTGTGCGGCATCTACGGCATGAACTTCGACAACATGCCCGAACTGCACTGGCGTTACGGCTACTTCATGGCGCTCGGGCTCATGGCGGCGGCCTGTTTCGTCATTTATCGGGGGTTTCGGCGCAACGGCTGGCTGTAGCAGTCAGCCGTTGCGCCGCTCGGTCAGTCGCGGTGGCGGGAGAACAGGCCCTGGCGTTCGCGCCGGTAGCGGCGCTCCCAGCGGTCCATCCGGTCCCGGCGGGCACGGTAGGCGCGGTAGTCGGAGTCCATGCGGCCGGCCCCGCCGCCTCCGCCGCCCGAGCCGGCGGCCGGACCGCCGCCGGGGCGTCGCGAGACGGTGAGCAGTACGGCCACGACGGCCACCCAGAAGATGATGCTGCCGAGGCTGAGGCCGAATCCGTACAGGATCAGAGCGAGAAGGATCATCCAGAGGATCATGGTGGGTCCTTGAGGGACGGATCGGGGGCTTCCCCTGACCCCCGGTTCAAGCCACCAAGCTACTCCGGAACAGGGGAAGTTGGCCCCTGAGTTAATCGGCGGAGAACCCCGACCGCCCTTCGCGGAGAATTCCGGCCGTCATCCGTGAAGCACTCCGGAGCCCTTCGCGGGGAATCCCGGCCGTCGTCCGTGAGGCACTCCGGAGCCCTTCGCGGGGAATCCGGGCCGTCGTCCGTGAGGCACCCCGGCGCCATCCGTCAGAACCCCGGCCGTGCCCTCAGCCGTCCTCAGCCCGCCGCGCGGCGGCTTTCCGAGAGGCCGCGCAGGCGCTCCATCTCGCGCCGGTCGCGCTTGGTCGGACGGCCGAGACCCCGGTCCCGTACGCCGGCCGCGAGGGCGTCCGCGCGGGCGGGCGGCGGCGGGCTGTTGTCGATGTACGCCTCGACCGCGACCGGGGCGCCGACCCGCTTGCGCAGCAGCGTGACGACCTTGACGATGCGCTCCCTGCCGTCCATGCGCAGCCGCACCTCGTCGCCCACCTTGACCTGGTGGGCGGCCTTCACACGCTCGCCGTTGACCTGGACGTGGCCGGCCCGGCAGGCCGTGCCCGCCTGGGAGCGCGTCTTCGTCAGCCGGACCGACCAGATCCAGCTGTCGACGCGTACGGGGCCGGTGCTGGTGCCGTTCGCTGCTTCCGCCATGCCTCCGACTCTAGACGGATGGCCCGGCGAAACCTCGCGCATTTCGGACCTGGACCAGCAGGGTGGGCGGGCCGGGGCCGTTGTCAGTGGTGTCGGTCACACTGGGGGCATGTGCAGAAGTATCAAGACGCTGAGGCCGCCGGCCATGCCGGAGGAGGCCACCGACGACGACATCAGGGCCGCCGCCCTGCAGTACGTACGCAAGGTGTCCGGCTTCCGGGCGCCCGCCGCGCACAACCGGGAAGTGTTCGAGCGCGCGGTCGACGAGATAGCCGAGGCCACGCGCGAGCTGCTGGCCGGTCTTGAGGTGCGGGGAGCCGCCGCGAGGAAGCCCGCGTAGCCCGGGCGGTGTGCGTGCCGGGGCGCGGAGGAGCCGCCGGGCTCGGGCCGCGCTCTCGTCAGGACGCCGAGGCCGGCGCCGGTTCCGGGCGCTTCATGACGTACGCCGCGAGGCCGCCCGCCGCGAACAGGGCGAGCACCGACACCGCCGTGCCCAGCCAGGTCGCGCCCAGCCACTGCCCGCCGAAGTAGCCGAGCCCCACGCTGTACGTCGCCCAGGCCACGCCCGCCAGCGCGGACCAGGGCAGGAACTCTCGGATCCTGCGGTGCGCCGCGCCCGCGCCCAGCGAGACGACGGAGCGCCCGGCGGGGGCGAAGCGCGCGATGACGACAAGGCCGCCGCCGCCCCGGCTGAGCGCGATGCCGAGTCGTTCCTGCGCCCGGGTCAGGCGGCGGGAGCGGGCGATCGCGCGCTCCAGGCGGGCCCCGCCGCGCCGCGCGAGGCGGTACGCGATGAGGTCGCCGAGCACGGACGCGGTCGCCGCGCACGCGGCGAGGGCGAACAGATCGGCGTGCGCGGTCTGGGTGGCGGCTCCCGCTCCGGCGGACCCGGCCGCCGTGGTCGCCGCCGTGATCACGAGCACACCGCTGGGCAGCACGGGAAGGAACACGTCGAGCAGCACGGAGAGCGTGACCACGGCGTAGATCCAGGGGCTGGACGTCAGCGCCCCCACACTCTCCAGCACGTTCGCTCCTCTGCGGCTTCGTCGGTTCCCCGGGACCCGGAATACCGCGGTGTCGCGGGGAAGCGGCAGGGGCGGCGGTACAGCCGTACAGCGTACGCCGGGGTTCTTGTGCGTTTCTTCCAGGGGTGGGTGGTGTTGCGGCACAGGGAGGTTCGAGCGGGCCGTGACCGCGGGGGGTGGCCACCGTGAGGGCGACGGGGGACGGCATGCCGCTGCCCGGAGTTCGGCGGCTGAACTCCGGGCAGCGGGGCGGGCGTTGGGTGCGTGAGCCTCAGGCGGTGACGGTCTCGCGCTGGGTGTCGGAGGCCGGCCGGGCGGTGCGGCGGGCGCCGAGGAGCTGGTCGAGCGCGAGCGCTCCGGGACCGGTGAAGACGAGCAGCAGGAACGCCCAGCAGTACATCGCGGAGGCCTCGCCGCCGTTCTGCAGCGGGAGCAGCGCGTTGGACTGGTGGACGCTGAAGTACGCGTACGCCATCGAGCCGGACGAGACAAGGGCCGCCGGGCGGGTGAAGAGTCCCGTCAGAACCAGGATGCCGCCGACGAGCTGGATCACCGCGGCGTACCAGCCGGGCCAGGTGCCCGCGGGGATCGAGCCGCCGCCCATCGCGCCGCCGAAGACGCCGAACAGGGAGGCCGCGCCGTGGCAGGCGAAGAGGAGGCCGATGACGATGCGGAACAGGGCGAGCGCGTAGGGACGCGCGCGCTCGGTATCGAGCGTGGGGGAAGCCATGGGGGGCTCCTTCGGTTGGGGACGTGACCGATGGGATCCACAGGTTAGGCAGCCCTCACTAGTGCTTGCAAGTTCAACATTCTTAATGTCTTGTTTCCATCGGGTGAATTGAGCCAGGTGTGGCGTCGAGGGTCAGTGGCCGGTCCAAGATGGTTTTCAGTTGGACTGGACCAATTCGCAGGACTCTCGCGCGGCGCGCCTGATCGAGCCGCAGGCGTGCGGAACGGCCGTGCAGCGTAAGGGTCATGAGCTGATTGCCGAACCATGGTCCACCGGTTCTGCGCCAGTCGACCGGTGGCCGAACCACCCTGCCGTGCCGGGACAGTGCGCGCCCGAGCCGGCGTCCGAAACGGCTCCACCCGAAGCGGAATCCGGCCCGCACGGGGGCCGGAACGGAGTTGTGGACCGGCGAACACGTCAACTGGGCGACACGCGCGGTGGGTTGGGGCGCGGAATTTGGCCAGAAGGGCTCCGCCACGTAGGCGTGGTGCACGTCACCCGACAGGACGGCGACGGTGGCGGGCGCGCCGGGTCCCGACCCCGCGCGGACGATCAGCTCGCCGAGGAGCCCGAACGATGCGGGGAAGGCGGCCCAGTGCTCCAGGTCGGCCCGGCGCCGCAGTTTCTCGCCGATCCGCGCCCAGCGCGGGCCCCGCGAACCCGCGCACAGAGCCGCGTCCCAGCCCTCCGCGTCATGGATGAGCGGCGGAAGGAGCCACGGCAGCGAGGTCCCGATCAGAAGGTGGTCGCAGGCGCCCGGCGCCGGCAGCTGCTCCTGGAGCCACCGCGCCTCGCCCTCGTCGAGGATCGCCCGCCGCTCCTCGTCCAGGACGCGGGCCGCCCGGCTGTCCACCATCAGCAGCCGGGTGCGGCCGAAGTCGCGCCGGTAGCTCCAGCGCACGGCCGCCGGGTCCGCGTCGGCCGACGCGGCGAAGGAGCGCAGCGCCTCCGTGCCGTCCGGAGTGCCCCGCACCGCCGCGTACAGCGGGTCGGCGGCGAGCTCGGCGGGGGAGAGGTTGCCCAGGTGCTGGTGGACCCAGTACGACATCAGGCCGCTGATCAGCCGCTCCTGCCACCAGGGCGTGGCGCGCATCCCGGCGAGCCAGGCGGCGCTGGTGTTCCAGTCGTCGATCACGTCGTGGTCGTCGAAGATGTGGCAGCTCGGGACGGTCGACAGGAGCCAGCGCACCTCGGGGTCGAGCCAGGACTCGTAGTACAGCCGGGTGTACTCCTCGTAGTCCGCGACCTGGGCGCCCGGCGCGTCCCGCAGGTCCCGGCGCGCGCCGAGCCAGCGGCGGGTCTCCGCCGAGACGCTGTCCGCGTACACCTGGTCGCCGAGGAGCAGCAGCACGTCGGGCCGCTCGGCCTCCGGATCGGCCGCCAGGCCCGCCGCGAGCGCGTCCAGCGCGTCCGTGCCGCCGGTCTCGGGCGCGCGCCGGCACGACCCGAAGGTGACACGGAGCGCGGACCCGTCCGCCGGGACCGCGATGGTGCTCGGCGGGAAGAGGGAGTCCGGCTGTGGCCAGACCGGCCGCCCGTCGAGCAGCACCTCGTACGCGGTGGCCGTGCCCGGCGTCAGCCCGGCCAGCGGGACCAGCGCGTAGTGGTGCCCGGCGATCTGGAACGTACGTGCGGAGCCCGTGGTGCCGTCGGCGCAGCGCACCCGGACCGTGCACGGCCGGTCGGCCTCGGCCCAGACCGTGGCGGCCCCTCGCTGATCCACGTACCGCAGCAGCGGCCCCAGGCGAAGCCCGGCCATGTGGTGCCCCCTCCGTCGCCGGTCGTTCGTACGGTACGGAACGACGGAGGGGTACGACAGGTTTCAACGGCCTCCGAATCCGGGGCAGTTGAGGTCAGGGTGTCAGCAGCCGTTGAGGATGCCCTGGAGCGCGGACTTCTCGGCGGAGTCGACCGTGAGCTTGTAGTAGTGCTTCACGTCGACCCACATCCGTGCGTAGGTGCAGCGGTAGGAGGTCTGCGACGGCAGCCACTTGGCCGGGTCCTTGTCGCCCTTGGCCTGGTTGACGTTGTCGGTGACCGCGATCAGCTGGGGGCGGGTCAGGTCGTTGGCGAAGCCCTGGCGCTGGGGGGTGGTCCAGTTGTTCGCGCCCGAGCGCCAGGCCTCGGCGAGCGGCACGATGTGGTCGATGTCCACGTCGGAGGCGGCGGTCCAGGTGGCGCCGTCGTACGGGGAGTACCAACTGCCGCTGGTGGCCGCGCAGCTGGAGTCGGTCGTGACGTTCACGCCGTCCCGCTTGAGGACGACCTCGCGGGTGTTGCAGGTGCCGGACTGGGTGATCCAGTGCGGGAACTTGTCGCGGCTGTAGCCGGTCAGCGAGCCCTCCGCCTGCACGGTCAGCTGGCCGAGGTAGGCGCGGGCGGTGGCGGCGTCGACCGGGGTGGGCGGCGCGGCCACGGCGGCCGGGGCGGTGATGAGGGCGGCGCCCGCGGCGAGCGCGGCAGCGGCGGCGAGAACGGCCGTGCGACGCGCGTAGACGCGGGGCGTACGGGTTCCTATGGCGGCTGACATGCTAACTCCCTTGAAGTGGGGGGAACTTGACCGGCCACGGGACGGGCGGCCCGGCCAGCGTGACGGCGCCAGGTTTCCTTCGGGTGGGCGCCAGGTAACAGCGTGGCGACATGGGCACGTCAGATCAAGAGCTCGGACGGGACCCGTGGGGAAGGGAACTGACGGATCGTTCGTGCGCAACCGATGGGAAAGGAGCTGACGGGCCGTTCGCGCGTCCCTGACAGGGAAGGAAGCCGACGGGCCGTTCGTGCGGCAGCGTCCTGCCGGGCGCACCCGCCCCGCGAGGGTGAGCGTCCCGGCGGGCCGCCCGTCGTACGGTGGGCGCGTGCTGCTGCCGGTGAATGTCACGCTCGGGGCCGTTCTCGTCGCCCTGCTCCTCGCCGCCGCGGGCGTCGCCGCGGCCGCGCACCTGGGGCGGCACCGCGAGATCCTGATCGCCGGGGTGCGGGCGGCCGTTCAGCTCGCCGTGGTCGCCCTCGCGATCCACTGGGTGGTCGGCTCGGTGCCGCTGCTGCTCGGATTCCTGGCCCTGATGTACGCCGTCGCGGTGCGCACCGCCGGGCGCCGCATGACCGCCAACACCACCTGGTGGTGGGCGGCCGCCCCCATCGCGGCCGGCGTCGTACCGGTGGTATCGGCGCTGCTGCTCACCGGGCTCGTCCCGGTCAAGGGCATCACGCTGATCCCGGTCACCGGCATCCTCATCGGCGGTGCGCTCACCGCGACCGTGCTCGGCGGGCGCCGCGCCCTCGACGAGCTGACCGCGCGGCGCGGCGAGGTGGAGGCGGGGATGGCGCTCGGCCTGCTCGACCGGGACGCCCGCCTGGAGATCGCCCGGCCCGCCGCCTCCGACGCGCTGCTGCCCGGCCTCGACCAGACCAGGACGGTGGGCCTGGTCACGCTGCCCGGCGCGTTCGTCGGCATGCTGCTCGGCGGCGCCTCTCCCGTGCAGGCGGGCGCGGTCCAGCTCTTCGTCCTGGTCGCGCTCATGGCCGTACAGGCGGTCGCGGTGTCGGTCGTGCTGGAACTCGTGGCGCGGGGCAAGGTGCACCGCGAGGCGCGGGTGACCGTACGGGACCAAAGTCCCTGATGGGGTGCGTACGGCATGCCGTACCCTTGAGGGCGCAGAAGGGGAGTAGCTCTTCGCCGGAACGTCGACATACTGCCGGGTCCCTCAGGGGGTTCTCGGCCGGCGCCCGGAGGCGAGTGCCCGCGAGGGACCCGCCAGCGAGACCTTCGGCCGCAGTGACATGACCATTCATGGCGCTGCCGAGCCGAAGCGACCCCGGATTCTGTCCGAACTGCTCTCGGTGCGGCCGTGCCCGACCGATTGAGGAACTCCTTCCGTGCTCAGCTTCACGATCATGGCGATCACCTTCGGTGTGATCTTCCTCGCCGAACTCCCGGACAAGACCGCGCTCGCGGGCCTGATGCTCGGCACCCGCTACAAGGCCTCGTACGTCTTCGTCGGCGTGGCGGCCGCCTTCGCCGTCCATGTCGTCCTCGCCATCGCGGCGGGCAGCGTGCTGACCCTGCTGCCGCACCGGCTGCTCCAGGCGATCGTCGGGGTGCTCTTCCTCGCGGGCGCGGCGATGCTGCTCTTCAAGAAGGGCGAGGACGACGAGGAAGTGAAGGCGCCCGCCGACCAGTCGTTCTGGAAGGTGTCGGGGGCGGGCTTCATGCTCATCCTGGTCGCCGAGTTCGGCGATCTGACCCAGATCATGACGGCCAACCTGGCCGCACGCTACGACAACCCGCTCTCCGTCGGCCTCGGCGCGGTGCTCGGCCTGTGGGCGGTCGCCGGGCTCGGCATCGTGGGCGGAAAGGCCCTGATGAAGCGCGTGCCGCTGCGCCTGATCACCAAGGTGGCGGCCTGCCTGATGCTGGCGCTCGCGGGCTTCAGCCTGTTCGAGGCGGTCGCGGGCTGAGGCTCCTCTCCCGGGCATACGGATGTCCCAGGCGTACGGATGTTCCAGGCGTACGGATGTGAAAACGGCCCCCGTGGTAGGACGGGGGCCGTTTGTTCTTGGTGCACCGATCGGGAGGTCAGCCGGTGATCTCCAGGCGCAGGGTGCCGTCGGCCTGGGCGGTGACGGTGAGGTGCGTGAGGTCGGGGACGTACGCGGTGGGCTCGTGGGCGTTCGCGCGCGGGCCGACGCCCACGACGCGCATCCCCGCGGCCCTGCCCGCCGCGATGCCGGCCTCCGAGTCCTCGAAGACGATGCAGTCCGCCGGGGCGAAGCCCAGCTCGGCGGCGCCCTTGAGGAAGCCCTCCGGGTCCGGCTTGCTCGCGCCCACGCACTCGGCGGTGACCCGCACCTCGGGCATCGGCAGGTCCGCGGCCGTCATACGGGCCCGGGCGAGCGCGGCGTCGGCCGAGGTCACCAGGGCGTGCGGCCGGCCGGCCAGGGCGGCCATGAAGGCGGGGGCCCCGGCGACCGGCACGACGCCGTCGGTGTCCGCGGTCTCCTCGGCGAGCATCACCTTGTTGTCGGCGTAGTTCTGCTCCATGGGGCGGTCCGGGAGCAGCACGGCCATCGTGGCGTAGCCCTGGCGGCCGTGGACGACCTTGAGCGCTTCCTCGGGGTCGAGGCCGTTGCGCTCGGCCCAGCGGCGCCAGCAGCGCTCGACGACGGCGTCCGAGTTCACGATCGTGCCGTCCATGTCGAGGAGGAAGGCGCGGGCGGTCAGGACGGTGGTGGTCGTGGTGCTGGCCGGCATCGGCGGACTCCAGAGCACGGGAGCGGGGGGGCACAGAAACACAAAGGTGACCCCCGCCCGCCGGTCAGGGAGTACAGGCAGGGATCACTTTGTTCCACCACGATACAAAACGCGGAGGGGGTTGTGCCACCCGGCCCCCCTTTGTCGCTCGGAGCTGCGGGCCGGAGCTACTCGCCCGGGACCGGCGCGGCCACCGTCGCGGCCGGGGGGCCGGGCCTCGGCCGGCGCGGTTCGCGCACCCCGGCGGGCGGCGGGCCGCCCGGGCCGGAGCCGTCCGGCGTGCGGCGCCGCAGGAGCAGCCGCAGCAGCACGATCAGCGGCAGCAGGGGCAGGACGAGCAGGAGCCAGGGGCTCCGCCTGGGTTTGGCCGGACTCGTGGGCGTCATTCCTCCACGGTCCGCCTCCCGCGCCCGGATGTCACGGGCCGTGCGGAGGCGGAACCGGGCCTCTCGGCCGGGGATGCCGTGCCGCGCCTACGGCCGGTCCGTCATCGACTCCAGGGCGCGGCGGGTCGCCGGGCCGTAGACCCCGGCCGGGTCGCCGTCGACGCCCGTGTACGACTGGAAGTCGCGTACCGCGCGCTCCGTACGGGACCCGAAGACGCCGTCCGGGGTTCCGGTGTAGAGCCCCAACTGGCCGAGTCTTTCCTGGAGTTCGAGCACAGCGGGCCCGCTGTCGCCCCGCCGCAGCGTCGTGCTCGGCGGCGGCGCGAGCGGCTTGTCGCCGGGGGAGTTCGAGGGCGGTCCGGATGCGGGGGCCGAGGGCTTGGGCGCGGGCTTCGACGGGGGCGGCGAGGCCGCCCTGGACGCGGACGGAGTCGGCGAGGGCCGTGCCGAGGGGGAGCGGCCCGGGGCCGCCTTCTTCGTACGGGAGGGAACGGCCGAGGGAGCCTCGGCGGAGGCGGTGTCGGCGCCGCCGTACGGGACGCCGGTGTCCGCGACGTCCGGCAGGGCCCGCTTCGGCGTGGCGTCCCCGGCGAACAGGGTGCTCGCGAACGCCGCCGTACCGATGACGACCGCGGCGGCGGCGCCGATGGCCAGGGCGGCGAGACGGCGCCGGTTGCGGGGCGCTCCCGCGGGGCTCGGGGGCTCGGGAACCGTGGCCGGGGGTTCCTCGGCGGGGACCGTCCCGAGCCGCATGGTCTGCTCGGACGGGGCCTCGGGGGCGGCGGGCGGCTCTTCCCCGGCGTTCGGCAGCATCACGTACGGCCGGATCCGCAGCGGGTCGAAGTCCTCCGCCGCGGCGGCCTCGGCGACGCGTTCCGCGTGCAGGGTCTCGGCGGCGCGCTCGGCGCAGGCGCAGCCGGGTCTGCCGTCCACCCCCCGTTCCGCGCCGCATTCAGGACAGCCGTGTCCGGTCATCGTCGGGTCCCCTCCCCATGGACTGCGAGCGATTATGCCCGGAGGCCCGCGGGCACCCGGGGTGCGCGGGAGCAGCCCGGCAGGCCATTTCCGTACATTCCGATCAAGATGGTGGGAGCGAGTCGGAGCACACACACGGATGGGACGTGGTCATGGCTCAGGGAATCGCTCCCGCCACCGTCGCCCCCGGTGCGGGGCAGGAACGGCGGACCGTGCTGGTCGCCATCGGCGCGCTGCTGCTCGGCATGCTGATCGCCGCACTCGACCAGACCATCGTCTCGACCGCGCTGCCGACCATCGTCAGCGACCTCGGCGGGATGGAGCACCTGTCGTGGGTGGTCACGGCCTACATGCTGGCCGCCACCGCCGCCACCCCGCTGTGGGGCAAGCTCGGTGACCAGTACGGCCGCAAGAAGCTGTTCCAGCTGGCGATCGTCATCTTCCTCATCGGCTCCGGGCTGTGCGGCATCGCGCAGAACATGGGCGAGCTGATCGGCTTCCGGGCGCTCCAGGGTCTTGGCGGCGGCGGACTGATGGTCCTGTCCATGGCGATCGTCGGCGACATCGTCTCGCCGCGCGAACGCGGCAAGTACCAGGGCCTGTTCGGCGCGGTCTTCGGCGCGACCAGCGTGCTCGGTCCGCTGCTCGGCGGGTTCTTCACCGAACAGCTCAGCTGGCGCTGGGTGTTCTACATCAACCTGCCCATCGGGGTGATCGCGCTCCTCGTCATCGCCGCCGTGCTGCACATCCCGGCGCGCGGCACCCGGCACACCATCGACTACCTGGGCACCTTCCTGATCGCCTCCGTCGCCACCTGTCTGGTCCTGGTCGCGTCCCTCGGCGGTACGACGTGGGCCTGGGGATCGGCGCAGATCATCGGGCTCGCGGTGCTCGGCGTGGTGCTGCTCGTGGCCTTCACCGCCGTGGAGCGCAGGGCGGTCGAGCCGGTGCTTCCGCTGAAGCTGTTCCGGATCCGTACGTTCACCCTCGTCGCGGTCATCAGCTTCATCGTGGGCTTCGCGATGTTCGGCGCGATGACGTACCTGCCGACGTTCCTCCAGGTCGTGCGGGGCATCTCGCCGACGATGTCCGGGGTGCACATGCTGCCGATGGTCCTCGGCATGCTGCTGACCTCGACGGCGTCCGGCCAGATCGTGTCGCGGACGGGACGCTGGAAGGTGTTCCCCATCGCGGGCACGGGGGTCACGACGATCGGCCTGCTGCTCCTGCACCGGCTCACCGAGACGAGTTCCACCTGGGAGATGAGCGTCTACTTCTTCGTCTTCGGCGCGGGCCTCGGTCTGGTCATGCAGGTCCTGGTCCTGGTCGTGCAGAACGCCGTCGACTACGCGGACCTGGGCGTCGCGACCTCGGGTGCCACCTTCTTCCGCTCCATCGGCGCCTCGTTCGGCGTCGCCATCTTCGGCACGATCTTCACCAACCGGCTCACCGGCAAGCTCGCCGACGCGCTGGCCGGACAGCAGCTGCCGCCCGGCGTCGGCCCCGGCACCATCGCCGCCGACCCGCGCGCCATCGGCCAACTCCCGCCCGCCGCACGGCCGCCGGTACTGCACGCGTACGCGTCCTCCATCACCGACGTGTTCCTGTACGCGGCGCCGGTCGTGCTCCTCGCCTTCGTCACGGCGTGGTTCCTGAAGGAGGACAAGCTGCGGGGTGCGGTCACCGCGCCCGACACCAGCGAGACCCTCGCCTCGAACCCCGTCCAGCGTTCCTCCTACGACGAGTGCGCGCGGGCCCTCTCGGTCCTCGGCACGCGCGAGGGCCGCCGCAAGATCTACGAGACGATCACGACGAAGGCGGACCTCGACCTTCTCCCGGCGGCGAGCTGGCTGCTCCTGCGCATCAGGAAGTACGGGTCCGCCGACCCCGCGGTGCTCGCCGAGCGCGTCACCGTACCGCTGCACGTCATCACCGAGGCGGCCCGCCAGATCGAGGAACGCGGGCTCGCCACGCGCGAGGGCATGCCGATGATCCTCACGGACCAGGGCCGCGAGGTCGCGGTCCGCCTGGCAGCGGCACGGGAGGAGTCCTTCGCCGAGCTGCTCGGCGACTGGTGGGGCCCGGACCGCCCCAGGGACCTGGAGAAACTGGTGGCGGAACTCTCGGCGGAGCTGTCGGGCTCGGACGGGGAACAGCCGACGGGCCCGGGGGCGCCGAGGGACCACGCGGCGTAGGGCGCCGTACTCACAGCTCCTTGGCGAACCAGCGCTCGCTGTAGGGACCCTCGCTGTACGGTTCGACCTCGCGATAGCCGTGCTTGGCGTAGAGCCCGCGGGCCTCGACGAGATCGTGCCGGGTGTCGAGGGCGAGCCGCCGGGCGCCGAGGCGCCGGGCCGCGTCCTCGAGGGCCGAGAGCAGCGCGGCGCCACCGCCGGTGCCGCGCGCGAAGGGGCGGACGTAGACGCGGGTGAGCTCGGCCGTGGCCGGGGCGGTCCCGTCGATGACGGGAGCCTCGGCACACAGCAGCACACCCCCGCAGGCGGCGGGACGCCCGCCGTACCGCCCGACCACGAAGCCTCCGGTGGGCGACCGCAGTTGATCGGCACCGTCATCGGTGAGCCCCTGCGCGATCTCCTCGACCGTGGCGGGCCGGCCGTACCACCGGCTCGCCACCTCGTCGTAGTAGTCGCGCCGCAGAAGACTCGCATCGGGGGTGTCGGGCTGCTCGGCAGCCATGATCCAACTCATGGCCCCTACCTATCCCGGGGGTGGCCGTTGTGGCCACCGATTTAAGCGGGCCGCCGGGTTCAAGCCTTGGGCGCGGCCTGCTGGACGACCTCGAAGGACCACAGTTCCGAGCCCGAGGCGGCGGGCTTGGGGCGCTCGCCGCCCTCGCCCTGGGAGCCGCCGTGGGCGCCGCGCATCGAGGTGGCCATCCAGTTCTGGAAGTCCTCCTCGCTGCGCCAGCGGGTGTAGACGAGGTACTGGTCGGTGCCCTCGGCCGGCCGAAGGAGCTCGAACCACTCGAACCCGTCCGAGTTCTCCACCGACCCGGCCCGAGCAGCGAACCGCTTCTCAAGGACCTCCCGCTGCTCTTCCGGCACGGTCAGTACGTTGATCTTTACGACGCTGGCCACGCGACACCTCTCGTCAGAAGGCCGCCGGGGGTGGGGGCCTTCGCCTCGTCCTTGTGGGGTCAGTGTGCTACATGGCCAGGTCAAAGCGGTGTGAGGGCGGTGGCCCGACGCCTCACGCGGGCCCGGACGGCGAGGCCGGCCCCGGCCCCCAGCACCACCAGCACGCCCCCCACCGTCAACAGCCAGGCCGGAATCCCGCCCACCGTCATCAACGCGTCCGTGTACCGAGCCCGTTGGAAGGGTGTGTCGTCGGTCGACGTCTTCAGTTCGTGGTCGCCGGTGATCTCGGACGGATGCTGGAAGAACTGGGTCATGGCGGTCAGGTAGACCGGGCTTTCACGGCCCACCAGGTCGGCAAGGGAGCCCGTCGGGTGGGCGATTCCGCCCGCGAACAGGAGCTGGGGGGTGGAGCCGCCGATCGGTGACGTCGTTTCCATGCGGTGGTTCGCCAGGACGTACAGGTTCAGCGTCTGCGGGGTCTTCGCCAGACGGGACAGGCGCATCGGGTAGACCAGGCGGTCGCTGGCGAAGGTCAGGCTCAGGGGGTCCAGGGGGCCGCCCAGGGTCTGGCCCTGCTGGTCGGGGGCGAGGCGGATCGCCACGTACTCCCACTTCTGGTCGACGTACGGGCGCAGCTCCGTGGCCAGGGCGGGCGGGAGCTGGAAGCCGTTGCGGGTCAGCCAGTCGCGCAGGGCCGTCGGGTCGGTGGCGGTGAGGCGGGCCACGTCGAACGGGCCGAGCCGCTCCCTGCCGATCACCTCGACGGGAGGTTTTGCCCCGGGGTTCGGCGCTCCGTCGCCTACGCTGCGGCTCTTGGTGAACGGCCAGTCGCCGTCCCGGGGCCAGAAGTACGAACGGGTGCGGTTCACCGGCTCGGAGAGCTCCTCCAGTTGGTCGAAGAGGTGCCGGTCGCCGAGCTTCACCGTCGCCCGGCTCGGCACCGGCATGATCCACGCCGCCTTAGGCGCGTTTCCGTCGACCGTGAGCCGCATGACGATCTGCTCGGTGTGCCCGTCGAAGCGCACGGCCGACGTCTCCTGCTTCACGCTCAACTGCCGCCCGCTCTGCGGCACCATCGCCCCGCAGCCACAGGCGTACGCGGGCGCCACCAGCGAGCCCAGTTGCATCGCCACCAGCGCCAATGCCACCAACAGCGCCCGCCGCCATCGCCTCTGACCGTTCCGCATGTCCGCGAACCCCCGTGTTGATCGATCGACGGGAGCTACGACGGCGTTGCGGTGCCTTCGGTTCCGGTACGTTGCCCGTTCGCGGCTCGTTCCGGGACCGTTCCGGACAAATCTGCGGGACGGCCAGGCGTAGACACGGTTGCGCGGGTCGTCAATTCCCCGGGCTGCCGCCGCCCAGAGCCGCGACATGGGCGGGCACGGCGATGCCGACGGGCAGCGCCGGGTCGGCCTCGGGCGCCCCGAAGCGGCTTCGCAGCGGCACCACCCCGGCCCACAGGCCGAGTTCCCCGTCGGGCCCGTCCGCATCGTCGGGCGGGCCCGCGGCCACCTTCACGGACGCTTCCTCCAGCGAGAGGGCGAGCAGTGAAGTGGCCGCCAGTTCACGGGAGTTGGGGCGCCTGGCGTAGTCCCACTGGCCCGGCGTGCAGTGCTCGGTGACGACCCTGAGCCCGTGCAGGAGCTCGTCCCCGCCGGTGATCAGCCGGGGCACGGCGTACACCATCGCGCTGCGGTAGTTGACCCCGTGCTCGAAGACCGACCGGGCGAGCACGAGCCCGTCGATGTGCGTGACGCTCACGCAGACCGTCGCGTCCGGCGCCTGAACGATGCTGCGGCTGGCGACCGAGCCGTGCACGAACAGGGTCCGGCTCTCGAAGTCCACGCCGTACACGGTCGGCACAACCATCGGCGTGCCGTCGACGACCACCCCGAGATGACACACGAACCCGGCCCTCAGGATCGCGTCGAGATCCGCGACCCGGGTGCTGCCCTGGTCACGCAGCCGCCGATGCCGGGTCCGTTCGGTGACGGCCAGGTGTGTCGGCTGAATGTGTTGATCCGGTCGCTCTGCGTCCATTTTCCTGCCGATTCAGTTGCGAGGGCATGCCTGGTCAACTGTTTCAGCAGAAAGGGCGCTCATCAAGAGGTGTCGGTCTCCCGCGTGCAGAGGTCGAGCACGGCCTGGACGTAGTCCTCCAGGCGCTCCTTGACGAGGTCCTCGGTGAGGTCGGTGCGGCCGAGTGCGCGCCAGGGGACGGCGACCTTCGCGGCATCCGGGGCGAAGGCGAGGGCGTCGAGGAGGCGCCAGTACAGCCGGTCGTGCGGGTCGGACGCGAGCTGTCCGCCCGCCGCGGCGTACTCCTCGGCGAAGGCCAGCCCGGCCGGGGCGCCGTGGAGCAGCGCGAGGTTGGTCGAGCAGTGCGCCACGTCGAGGTCGGCCGGGCCCCAGGACGTCTCGACCCAGTCGACCACGCCGCTGACGCGCAGATCCGCACCGGCGCCGGTGAACAGAACATTGCCGGGATGGAAGTCGCGGTGCAGGAACACCGGCCGGTACGTGGGCGGTCGGCGCCGGATGACGTCGATGGCGCGCTGCCAGACGTCGGGCCGGCGGGTGTCCTCGGGTGCCTCGACTTCGTCGGCGGTGGTCCAGGCCTGGTAGTCGCGGGGCCGCTCGGACGCGCCGACCTCGACGCGGTGGATGTCGAGGAGCTGGCGCGCGAGCAGCGGCGCGCGCCCGTCGGCGCCGGAGGCGTCGAGGCGTACCTCGCCCGGAAGCAGCGACATGAGCAGCGAGGGGTGGTCGCAGTGGTCGCCGCCCGCGTCGACGGCGATGAGCTCGGCGGCTGGCACGCCGGTGCGGGCGAGCAGGGTCAGGATGTCGGCCTCGCGCGTGAGCAGCCCGCGGGCGTGCCGGACGTAGAACTCCATGACGAAGGAGCGGAGCACGACCGAGCGCGGCCGCTCCCCGCCTACGTACAGCCGCCGCATCTCGGACGTGATGCCGCCGTGCAGCGCGACCGCCTGCTCGACCTGCGCGCCCACGCTCTTCTCGACCCACAGCCGGGTCGCGCCCCAGCCCTGACCTGCGGTGTCCACCCCGTTGACCATGGCACGAGCGTAACGGGAAGCCCGGGAGGAGACAGGGGCGGGGCGTAGGGGGACGGCCCCTGCCTCCCGGTTCCGGGTGGGTCAACTCCGGGACACCTGAAGGCCCTTGATCCCGTTCAGCCAGGCCGAGCGGAGGCGGCGGGGATCGCCGGCCAGACGCAGGTCGGGCAGGACGTCGGCCACCGCGTTGAAGATCAGGTTGATTTCGAGGACCGCCAGGGATTTGCCGAGGCAGAAGTGCGGGCCCCCGCCGCCGAAGCCGAGGTGGGGGTTGGGGTCCCGGGTGATGTCGAAGCGCTCGGGGTTCTCGAAGACCTCGGGGTCGTTGTTGGCGGAGGAGTAGAAGATGCCGACGCGGTCGCCCGCCTTGATCTTCTGGCCGCCGAGTTCGGTGTCCTGGGTCGCCGTGCGCTGGAAGGAGACCACCGGGGTCGCCCAGCGCACGATCTCCTCGGCCGCGGTCTCGGGGCGCTCGCGTTTGTAGAGTTCCCACTGGTCGGGGTGGGTCAGGAACGCGTGCATGCCGTGGCTGATGGCGTTGCGGGTCGTCTCGTTGCCGGCCACCGCGAGCAGGATGACGAAGAAGCCGAACTCGTCCGAGAGCAGGTTGCCCTCGCCCTCGGCCGCGACCAGCGTCGAGACGATGTCCTTCGCCGGGCACTCCTTGCGGGCCGCCGCGAGGTTCATCGCGTACGAGACCAGCTCCATCGCCGCCTCGGCGCCGATCTCCTCGGTGATCGCGTACTCGGGGTCGTCGTACGCCGCCATCTTGTTGGACCAGTCGAAGATCTTGGTCCGGTCCTCCTGGGGGACACCGATGAGTTCGGCGATGGCCTGGAGGGGGAGCTCGACGGCGATGTTGGTGACGAAGTCGAAGGTGCCGTTGTTCTTGTCGGCTTCCGACAGGGCCGCGTTCACGATGCTGCGGGCGCGCTCGCGCAGGGCGCCCTCCAGGGAGCGGATCGCGCGGGGGGTGAAGCCGCGCTGGACGATCTGCCGGACCCGGGTGTGCTCGGGCGGGTCCATGTTCAGCATGATCAGCCGCTGGACGTCGATCTGCTCGCGGCTGATCGACTCGTTGAAGCGGATGACCGCGGTGTTGGTGGTGGAGGAGAACAACTCCGGGTGCGTGGACACGTACTTGACGTCCGCGTGCCGCGTCACCGCCCAGTAGCCGTCGTCCTGGAAGCCGGCGATGCCGTTCGGCTGGGCGCACCACCACACCGGGGCTGTCTGCCGCAGCTCGGCGAACTCCGGGTGCGGCACGCGGGATTGGAGCAGGTCGGGGTCGGTGAAGTCGAACCCGTCGGGCAGGTGGGGGCAACGCATTGGCCACTCCATGTCTGACGGTCCATCAGAAGTTGTCCGAAAGGTAGTAACGGGTTCTACAAGTGGCAAGGGCCGCGGCAGCATCTGTTGCGCACGGAACTCCCTACGCGGGACGTGCACAACCCTTGCGTACCCGGGGTAGCTCTCATAAGACTGCACTCAGAACTAGAACGCGTATCAGTTCGTGGCCGTGCGGTGCCGGGACACCCAGCGGCTGTGTCAGGAGAGGACGAGCTCATGGCCGCGGAACCCGTCATCGTCGAAGCCGTACGCACCCCCATCGGCAAGCGTGGAGGCGCGCTCGCCAATCTGCACCCCGCCTATCTCCTTGGCGAGACCTATCGCGAACTCCTCGGCCGCACCGGCATCCACGCCGACTGCGTCGAGCAGATCGTCGGCGGTACGGTCACGCACGCCGGCGAGCAGTCCATGAACCCGGCGCGCAACGCCTGGCTCGCGGTGGGGCTGCCGTACGAGACGGCCGCGACCACCGTGGACTGCCAGTGCGGATCCTCCCAGCAGGCCAGCCACATGGTCGCCAACATGATCGCGGCGGGGGTCATCGACGTCGGCATCAGCTGTGGGGTCGAGGCGATGTCACGGGTGCCCCTTGGCTCGGGCTCCAAGCACGGGCCGGGCAAGCCGTGGCCGGACGAGTGGAACGTGGACCTGCCGAACCAGTTCGAGGCGGCGGAGCGGATCGCCCGTAACCGAGGCCTGACGCGGGAGCGGGTCGATGCTCTCGGTCTCCTGTCGCAGGAGCGGGCGGCGGTCGCCTGGGGCGAGGAACGCTTCAAGCGCGAGACGTTCGCGGTTCAGGTCCCCACGACGGAGGAGGAGCAGGCGGCGGGGCAGGGCATGTGGCGCCTCGTCGACCGCGACGAGGGCCTCCGTGACACGTCCATGGAGGCGCTCGGGCGGCTCAAGCCGGTCATGCCGACGGCCGTGCACACGGCGGGCAACTCCTCACAGATCTCGGACGGTTCGGCGGCGATCATGTGGGCCTCCAAGCGGATGGCCCGCGCCCTGAAGCTGAAGCCCCGGGCGCGGATCGTCGCCCAGGCGCTGGTGGGGGCCGACCCGCACTTCCATCTCGACGGGCCGATCGACGCGACGCGGGCGGTGCTCGGCAAGGCGGGCATGTCGTTGCGGGACATCGACCTGGTCGAGATCAACGAGGCGTTCGCTTCTGTGGTGTTGAGCTGGGCGCAGGTCTTCGAGCAGGACCTGGAGAAGGTGAACGTCAATGGGGGTGCGATTGCGCTGGGGCATCCCGTGGGGGCGACCGGGGCTCGGCTGATCGCGACGGCGTTGCACGAGCTTGAGCGGCGGGACAAGGAGTTTGCGCTGGTCACCATGTGCGCGGGTGGGGCGTTGGCCACGGGGACGATCATTCAGCGGCTGTAGGTTTCCCCAGCCCGCCCCTTCCCGCTGCGACACTCTGCGGCTCCGCCGCGTGGCCTCCGGGGGTCGTGATGGGCTGAGGTCCGTTCCCGGGGGCGCCGCCCCCGGACCCCCGCTCCTCAAACGCCGGAGGGGCTGTGTGTGGTCCGCTTTCGGCTGCAGGTCGTGGGTGGCTGGTCGCGCAGTTCCCCGCGCCCCTGTAGGGCGCCCCGCATGCTCGTTGACGTCGGACCGGGCAGGCCGGACCCGTCGTACCTGCCCGGACGGCGGGTCACCCGGCCGTGATCGGGCCGAGGTAGGTGCCGCCGGAGACGTCTATGGCCTGGCCCGTCACCCAGCGGCCCTGGGGGCCTGCCAGGAAGGTCACCACATCCGCGACGTCCTCCGGCTCGCCGATCCGGCCGAGCGCGGTGATCGCTTCGAGGCCGGCCACCGCCTCGGGGGCGACGGTCCACCCGGCGGTCATGTCGGTCTGCACCACCCCGGGTTCGACCGTGTTCACGGTGATGCCGCGCCGGCCCAGCTCGTTGGCGAGCGAGGGGGCGAGGGCGGCCAGCGCCGCCTTGCTGGCGGTGTAGGCGATCTGGAGGTGGTTGGCGATCCGGGTGGCCGCCGAGCCCACGTTGATGATCCGCCCGCCGTCCCGCAGCAGGGGCAGCGCCCGCTGGATCACGAAGACCGGCGTGCGCACGTTGATGGCCAGCACCCGGTCGAGCTCCTCCTCGGTGAGCTGCGCGACGGAACTGACCGAGTGGACCCCCGCGTTGTTGACGAGGATGTCCAGGCCGTCGGCGCCGTGATCCGCGAGACCGGCGGCGAACTGCTCGAACAGCCGGTCCACCGCGCCGCTCTCGCCGAAGGTGGCCTGCACCGCGAACGCCCGGCCCCCGGCCTTGTCGATCAGCGCCACCGTCTCCTCGGCGGCCGCATGGCTGCCGCCGTAGTGGACCGCGACCAGCGCACCCTCGGCGGCGAGCCGCAGGGCGACCGCGCGCCCGATCCCGCGCGAGCCGCCCGTCACCAGTGCGGTCCTGCCGTCCAGTTTCTCCATGATCGCCTCTCCCCGCTGCGCCGCCCGCCCGAAGGCCGGCCTGTACCGACCGTCCTGAACACGTTCTCGATCGCACGGTACGTGAAGTCCGGCGAGAAGACCGGGGAATGGGACAGCCCCTTGCTGCTTGCTGTGGGGCAGCGGTAAGTCCCGTCGCGGGTAAAGGAGTTGGCGCGCGGGGCATGCCGAGGCGGGGCATCCATGGGATCGGCGGTCGGGTCGGTACGAGGAAGGGGGCACCCCCCTGGTGGACCTGGGCCCCCTTTCGGTGCGGGGGCTGGCCGGATGGGCCCGGGCGGCGGGAACGGCCAGGATTTCCGTATGACTCATTCCATCGCTCGGGTCGTCGCCGCCTCAACCGCCCTGGTCGCAGGGTTCGTTGGGGGCGCCGCGCCCGCTCAGGCCCGCACCACCCCGGAACACCGCGGTGACCTGTTGTCCCTCACGCCCGTCTCCGACCTCACCCCCGCCCAGGTCTCCGGCTTTCTCAAGGACGCCGGTGTCGACAGCGCCACCGTCCGGTACGGAGTGCGGGGGTATCGGGTCACGTACCGGACCATCACCCCGCAAGGCGCCCCCACCACCGCCACCGGGTTGCTCGTGCTGCCTCTCGACGGGCGGCACGGGCGGGTCGATCTCGTCGCGGACACGCACGGGACCATGGTCGACCGGGACTACGCGCCCTCCGTCGGGAACGACTACGGGCGGCTCTCGCCGTATCTGCATGCCTCTGCCGGGCGGGCCGTCGCCGCGCCCGACTATCTGGGGCTCGGCGAGGGGCCCGGCCGGCACCCCTATATGGACACCGCATCGTCCGTGTCCGCCTCGCTCGACATGCTGCGGGCCACCCGCACCGCCGCCCGCGAGCTGGGCCGGCCGTTGACCGGGGACGTGTACGGCACCGGGTTCTCGCAGGGCGGGCAGGTCGCCATGGCGCTCGGCAAGGCGCTCGGCCAGGGGGCCGACGCCCATTTCCGGCTGAAGGCACTGGCACCGGTCTCCGGACCGTACGACCTCGCGGGGCAAGAGGTGCCCGCTCTCTTCGACGGCCGGGTCAATGACACCAGTGGGGTGCTCTACCTGTCCTACTGGCTCACTGCGCAGAATCGGCTCCACCCCCTGTACAAGGAGCCCGGGGAAGCCTTCCGTGCGCCGTACGACCGGGTCGTCGACGGGCTCCTCGACGGGAGCCACACCGAGGAGGAGATCCTCGGGGCCCTGCCCGGCAAGGTGAAGGACCTGCTCACGCCCGGCTTCTACCAGCGGCTTCAGCATCCGCGCGGGGCGCTGCTCGCTGCCATGCAGGACAACGATCACACCTGTGACTGGAAGCCCGCCGTGCCCGTGCGTCTCTACACCGCCACCGGGGACACCGACGTGCCCCTCGCCAACACGCTCAGCTGCGTCCGGCAGCTGGCCGCGCACGGAAAGAAGGCCCCGGTCGTCGACCAGGGAGCGGTCGACCACAACGGGGCCTTCAGGAAGTCGGGGCCGCAGATCGTGCGGCTCTTCGACTCCGTTGCCGGTACGGCTTAGTACCAGCTGTTCTGCTGCCAGAAGTTCCAGGCGCCACACGGGCTGCCGTAACGCTCGTTCATGTAGCCCAGGCCCCACTTGATCTGGGTGGCCGGGTTGGTCTGCCAGTCGGCGCCGGCCGAGGCCATCTTGTTGCCGGGCAGGGCCTGGACCAGGCCGTAGGCGCCGGAGGAGGCGTTCGTGGCGGACGGGTTCCAGCCGGACTCGTGGTTCACGATCTTGCTGAAGCACTGGAACTGGTCGGACGGCATCATCTTCTGCGCGATCGCCTGGGCGCTCGTCGGTGCGGCCTGAGCCGGGACGGCGGCCATGGCGACACCCGCAGCGGCGAGCAGCGTGGCGCCGGCGGCGGCAATGGACTTCTTACGAGCGGTGATGCGGGCGGCGAAAGACAAGGCGAAACCTAACTTCGGGGACATTGGCCGTCGCGCTCCGCCGGAGGTTCGAAGACCTCCACGGCGAGGGAACTCGTAATGAATCAGCCCGGCGAGCGGACCGGGCGGTTCCGGCGACTCGAACAGTTGTAACCGGCTCGATGGGTGGCCGCAATGACCCCGTTTACTAGCGGGATTCGCATGACGGGTGAAACGTCCGTCGGATGTAAGACCCGGATAAGTGCAGGTCAGCGCGGCCGCGAGAGGCCTCGTGGATCATGTTCTGAGGCCACTATCCCGCCTCGTAGAGGACCAAGGGCCTGTGGGCGGCCTCACCCCGGCGGGACCCTTTTCAGGCCTCGAATGTGACCTGGGCCTCGAAGGCGGCGCGCCTTGTCGCCCGCCTCAACGCCTTGAGCAGAGTGGTCCCGAGAGTGAGGGTCAGTACGACCGTGAGCGCCGCCCGGCCCAGGTCCCAGCCGAGCGAGGTGGCCGCGCAGTACGCGAAGAAGCGGATCAGGTTGTCGTGGAGGGCGTCGCCGGGGTGGAAGGAGATGCCCGAGGACATCCCGCCGATGAAGGTCCAGCCCTGGAGATTCATGACCGTGCCGTAGGCGAATGAGGCCAGCGCCCCGTACAGCGCGAGCAGGGCAAGCTCGGCCCGGCCGCGCAGGCGCTGCGGGCCCGGCAGCAGGCCCGCGCCCATCGTGAACCAGCCCATCGCGAGCATCTGGAACGGCATCCACGGCCCGACCCCGCCGGTCAGCAGGGCCGAGGCGAACATCGTCACCGAGCCGAGTACGAAGCCGAAGCCCGGGCCGAGCACCCGGCCGCTCAGCACCATCAGGAAGAACATCGGCTCCAGGCCGGCCGTGCCCGCGCCCAGCGGGCGCAGCGCGGCGCCCACCGCGGCGAGGACGCCGAGCATCGCCACGGCCTTCGCGTCCATCCCGTCGTCGGTGATCGTGGCGATCACCACACCGACCAGGAGGGGGAGCAGGGCGGCGAAGAGCCAGGGGGCGTCCTGGGCGTGCGCCAGGCCGGAGTCCGCGTCGGCGAGCAGCGGCCAGCCGAAGGCCGCGATGCCGATGAGGGTGATGAGGGAGAGGGCGATCACGGCGCGGGGGCCCAGGCGTACGGGTCTTGTGCTCCCCTTCATGACAGGGCCTCGCGTACTTGAGGGACGGTGAGCCAGTGCTGCGGGGCGAGGATCTTGGCGACCTGCGGGGCGAAGGCGGGGGAGGAGACGACGACCTCCGCGGTCGGGCCGTCCGCCACGACCTCACCGCCCGCGAGGATCACGACACGGTGCGCGAGCTCCGCGGCCAGCTCCACGTCGTGGGTGGCGAGCACAATGGCGTGGCCCTCGGCTGCCAGCGCCCGCAGCACCTCGACCAGGCGGGCCTTCGCCGCGTAGTCCAGGCCGCGGGTCGGCTCGTCCAGGAGGAGCAGGGGCGGGCGGCCGGTCAGCACGATCGCCAGCGCGAGGGCCAGGCGCTGGCCCTCGGAGAGGTCACGGGGGTGCGTGTCGTCCCGTACGCCCGGGAGCAGCGCGGTCACCAGGTCGCGGCAGCTGCCCGGGGCGGCCCCGGCGTCCTCGTCCGCGGCGGTGCACTCCGCGGCGACGGTGTTCGCGTACAGCAGGTCTCTCGGCTCCTGCGGTACGAGGCCGACCTCGCGGATCAGTTCCCTCGGCGGGGTGCGGTGGGGAGTGCGGGTGCCCACGGTGACGGAGCCCGTGGTGGGCTCGATCATCCCTACGAGGGTGCTCAGCAGGGTGGACTTTCCGGCGCCGTTGCGGCCCATCAGGGCGATGGTCTCGCCCGGGGCGACCGTGAGGTCCACGTGCCGCAGCGCTTCTACGCGTCCCCGGCGTACGCCCAGAGTGGTGGCGGTTGCTGTGGCGGGGGCGCGGGGGCCCTCCGGGGGGCGGCGGAAGAGGGTGGCCAGGGTGCGTTTCGCGTCCGCGGGCCGGTGGGTGCGCGCCCGGCCTGCGGCCGGGCCGTCTTTCCCACCGGCACCGCCCGTGCTGGTGAGTGGGTTGGTGCGGGTCCCCTCGGGGGACGTCCCCGCCGTCGGTGGTTGCGGGTGGTGGGTCGCCAGTTGTTCGCGAAGCGCGCCTGCCCTGCGGCGGGCGTCTCGTACCGACAGGGGGAGGGGGGCCCAGTCGGCCAGGTGGCCCAGGGCCACCACCGGGGGGTGGACCGGCGAGATCTTCATGATGTCCTCCGGGGTGCCCATCACCGGGGGCGCGCCGGGGGTGGGCAGGAGGATGACCTGGTCCGCGTACTGGACCACCCTTTCCAGGCGGTGCTCCGCGAGCAGGACCGTCGTGCCCAGGTCGTGGACCAGGCGCTGGAGGACGGAGAGGACGTCCTCCGCGGCGGCGGGGTCGAGAGCCGAGGTCGGCTCGTCCAGGACCAGGATCTTCGGGTGCGGGGTGAGGACCGAGCCGATCGCGACGCGCTGCTGCTGGCCACCGGACAGGGTGGCGATGGGGCGGTCGCGCAGTTCGGCGAGGCCCAGCAGGTCGAGGGTCTCCTCGACGCGGCGGCGCATCACCGCGGGGGCCAGGCCCAACGACTCCATCCCGTAGGCGAGTTCGTCCTCGACGGTGTCGGTGACGAAGTGGGCGAGGGGGTCCTGGCCCACCGTGCCGACCAGGTCGGCGAGTTCGCGCGGCCTGTGGGTGCGGGTGTCGCGGCCGTCCACGGTGACCCGGCCGCGCAGGGTGCCGCCGGTGAAGTGCGGGACGAGCCCGGAGACGGTACCGAGCAGTGTCGACTTGCCGACCCCGGAGGGGCCGACCAGGAGCACCAACTCCCCTTCGGGGATGGTGAGTTCGACACTTCGTACGGTCGGCTCCTCGGCGGAGTCGTACGTGACCGACACGTTCTCGAACCGGATCACTGGGACTCCTTCGGCGGTACGGGGGCGACGAACGCCGGGAGCAGACCGGCGAGCAGCGACAGGGCGGGCCACAGGGGCAGGCCCGGCGCGGTCAGCGGGACGACTCCGAGGGTGAGGGCCTCCGGAGCGTACGTACCCGCCCAGAGCATCAGCGCTGCCACCGCCGCGCCGGAGCCGGCCACCAGCCAGGACCGGATGCCCCAGCGGTCGGGGCGGTAGCGGGTACGGATCTGGCGGCGGCCGCCGAGGCGGAGCCCGGCGAGGGAGGCGAGCACGCCGCCCGCGAGGACGGGAAGGCCGTACCCGGCGCCTTCGGAGGCGAGCAGTCCGTACGTTCCCGCGCAGACGCCCAGGAGTCCGCCCAGGGTGAGGACGGTGGTGGTGAGGCGTACGGGGGCGGGGACCCGGGCGGTGCGGCCGTAGCCGCGCGCGTCCATCGAGGCGGCCACGGCGACCGAACGCTCCAGGGCGCCTTCGAGTACCGGCAGGCCGATCTGGGCGATCGCCTTGATGCCGCCGGTCGGGCGGCCGCGGAGCCTTCGCGCGGTACGCAGCCGTACGACGTCGGCGACCATGTTCGGCGCGAAGGTCATCGCCACGACGACCGCGACCCCGGCCTCGTACAGGGCGCCGGGCAGGGACTTGAGCAGGCGGGCGGGGTTGGCGAGGGCGTTCGCCGCGCCGACGCAGATCAGCAGGGTGGCGAGGCGTGCCCCGTCGTACAGGGCGAAGAGCATGCCCTCCGCGGTGACCCGGCCGCCGATCCGGATGCCCTTCGCCCAGTCGGGGAGGGGGAGTTCGGGGAGTGTGAACAGGGTGTGGCTGCCGGGGATCGGGGAGCCGAGGACCAGGTTGAACGCGAGGCGGACGCCGACGACGAACAGGCCGATCTTGATGAACGCGGTGTACGAGCGGGCCCAGGGGGCGTCGGTCTTGCGGGCCGCCACGACGTATCCGGCGACGCCGACGAGGAGGCCGAGCAGGAGGGGGTTGTTCGTTCGCGACGCTGCTGTGGCGAGGCCGAGTGCCCAGAGCCACCAGGCGCCGGGGTGCACGGCGTTGCTCCGGCTGGCTTCGGGCGCGGTCAGCTTCCGGCTCGGGGTTCGGGGGGTGGACCCGGGCCGACCCAGGGTGCGGTCCTCGGCCCCGGGCCGGGGGGTGCGTTTCGCGTCCGCGGGCCGGTGGGGGTGCGCCCGGCCTGCGGCCGGGCTGTCCTTCCCACCCGCACCACCCGTACTGCTGAGTGGATTGGTGCGGGTCTCCTCGTGGGACTCCATCGCCGTCGGCGTCCGCCCGCCGCCCGTGGGGCCCGCGTGCGGCGGCTGGGGGCCGCCGTCTTCCTCCGAAGGCATCCCCGGGGTCAGTTCTTGCGGCGGCGGGATTGCCAGATCGCTGCCGCGCCCAGGGCCACGACTGCGGCCACTCCTGCCAGGAGGCCTGCCGACGGGCCGCCGTCCTTGTCGGTCTTCGCGGGCTCGGCGGGCTTGGCCGCCGACGGGTCCGACACCTGCTCGCCGCAGCCCGTGCGCGGGTAGCCGCCGATCGCGCACAGCAGGGCCGCGCTGTTGTAGCGCAGCGGCTTCGCCACGGCGGCGAGGGCGTCCGCGCTGGTGGCGTCCGGGGACACCTGGGCGCAGGCGTTGCGCGGGGCGGGCGGGGTCTCGCCCTGGCCGGCGTCCTGGGGTGTACCGAAGTCGATGACCAGCGCGACCCGCTTCGTGCCGTCCTTGGTCGGCGTCGTGCCGCACACCGCCTCGAAGGACGGCGTCGTACGCGGCTGGGACGCGTCCTTGGAGTCCGCGCTCACCGCGAAGCGGAAGCCCTGGACCGAGCCGTCGCCGGGGTGCGCGGACGCCGGGCCCTGGGTGGCGTACGTCCAGTTGTTACCGGCCAGGTCCCAGAAGGACCAGTACCGGTACCCGGCCGCCTGCGCCGGCCCCGTACCGGCGGCGAGCGCCGCCAGGGCGAGGAGCAGCGCCGCGAACGAAGCGAGTCGCCTGCGCATCACAGCTGCTGGTTCTTCTTGCGGCCGCTGATCAGGAAGCCGACGCCGATACCGGCGACCAGGCAGACGCCGACGAACCACCAGACGGAGATTCCGTCGTTCTTCTTTTCCTTGGACTCCTCGGCGGGGGCCGATGACGGGGCCGCCTGGGGGGCCGGGCCCGTGGCGTTCAGGGACTGGATCAGGTTCGTGCCGCCGAAGTTCTTCGGGTCCGCGCCGGTGGCGTCGGCGGCGAAGATCAGCTGGGCGTAGGCGGCGGGGCCGTTCTCCTTGGCCCAGGCGGTGGCGTTCTTCGACAGCCAGTCGGCGGAGGCCTTCGCCTGCTGGGCCATGCCGTCGGCGGCGAGGGCGACCACCGCGTCCGCGGTGTTGCCGAAGTCGGGCTGGTCGGTGGCGCCCGGCATCGCGGACTTCAGGAACCCGGTCGGGGCCAGCGTCCTGGCGAGGTAGGCGGCGCCGTTGTGGGCGGCCTGCTCGGGGGTGGCGGCCTTCTCGCAGGCGGTGCCCTTGCTGTCGGCCTGGCCTGCGGTGGCGGTGAGGCCCTTGCCGAGCGAGCCGGTCACGGCGGCGGCGGTGGCGTCCGCGTTGGCGTACAGCTTCTGCGTCTTGGGGTCGGGCTGGAAGGCGAAGGCGCCCGGGCCGGCGGGGTCGTCGCAGGGCAGCGCGAACGTGAGCAGCGCGTCGAAGGGGGACTTGCCGCCCTTGGCCGACTTCACGTCGGCGGGCTTCTCGCCGGCGGCGGCGAGCGCGCCGATCACGATGCCGGTGGAGTTGGCGTCGCTGCCGCCCATGCCGGGCGTGTACGGCCATCCGCCGTCGTCCTGCTGCACCGACTTCAGCCAGGTGACGCCCTTCTTGACGGCGTCGGTGTGACCGCCGACCGCGACGAGGGCCTGCACGGCGGCGGAGGTGGCGTTGGTGTCGAGCTTCGTCGCGTCGCACGCCTTGGTGGTGTCCGCGCGGAACGACATGAAGGAGCCGTCGGCGCACTGCTGGCCGGTGAGCCAGGTCACGGCCTGCTCGGCGGGCTTGACGTTCGCCTTCTCCTGGGCGAGGAAGGCGAGGGACTGCCGGAAGACACCGTCGTATTGAGGGTCCTTCGTGCCGTACAGGCCCGGCGGGACCGCCGCGGGGGACGGTGTGCCGTCGGCGAATGCCGCCGGGGCGCCACCGCCCAGGACGGCGGTGGCGGCGGCGAGCGCTGCGGCGCAGCGGCGTACGGTCATGGCGGGCGGTGCCTCTCCTGCGGGGGAGCGCGGGCACGGGCGCGCGCTGGCACCCGGCTCCGGCTCCGTATGCCTCGACGGTGCCGGTCACCCCGCGGTGTGCGGGTGACGTGTGAGCCGGTCATGCGGTGACGGGGTTCCGGGTTGCCGGGGTGGCTTAACGGATTGGGGTCTCCCCTGCTCGAGCGAAGCCGAGAGCTTGGGGAAGGGCCAGCGCCGGAATTGCACCGGCTTCCCCCCGTACGGGCATGACGACGACGCGACCACCCTACCGGGCGGGGGCCGAGCGCCCTGCGGGGCCTTCCCCGCCCCGGGCGGTGATCCGGGCCGGCGGGATGCACTGGGGCTCCGCCCCAGACCCCGTTGGGACCCCACCCCACCCCTTCCCGAAACCCTCCGGGGGTGAGGGGAGGGGTGGGGTGGGGTCTGGTTGTTGTTGGGGGGGCGGACCCCTGTGCAGGGTGGGACGGTTTTCGGCTGCGGACCGTGCGTGGCTGGTCGCGCAGTTCCCCGCGCCCCTAGCAGCGTGGACCCTGGCCAGCACTGACATCTTCAGCCTGTCGTGGGGGTCCCCCCTGGCCCTTGAGGCCTTGGGGGAGATTGAGGACGAGCGCCCTTCAGGCGCGAACGGGGTCTGGGGCGGAGCCCCAGGGCGACGACGGGCCGCAGCCGATCGACATCCCCCGGCGGATCTCGGGAAGGGGCGGGGTGGGGAAAGAAGCCCCCTAAACCGCCCGGTATCGCACCACCCCGTCCCCCACCACCCGCTCCGCCCGCCCCAGCTTCTCCAAGCGCCGCACATGCGCCTCCGCCTCCGACACCGCGATCGTGCGCGACCCGTACGGGATCTGGGGCCACGGGCGGTTCCACTCCATGCGTTCCGCGAGCTGCCAGGGGGTGAGGGGGGTGGACAGCAGGGACAGCAGGCCCGAAAGGCGGTCCTCGTGGTGGGACAGCAACTCCCGTACCCGAGCGGCCGGTTCCGTGAAGGCGTGCTGATGGGCCGGGAGCACCTCGGCGACCCCGAGGCGGCCGATGCGTTCGAGGGAGTCGAGATAGTCGCCGAGGGGGTCGGCCGCCCCGGCCTCGTCGGGGTCCTCGTACAGGCCGATGTGCGGGGTGATGCCGGGCAGGAGGTGATCACCGCTGAACAGGCGGCCGTTTCCGGGGAGTTGGGAGGGGTGCGCCTCCTCCAGGTGGAGGCAGACGTGGCCCGGTGTGTGCCCCGGCGTCCAGATCGCGCGGAGCCGGCGCCCGGCGAGCGGCAGCAGATCGCCGGGCACGATCTCGCGGTCGGGCAGCGCGGCCCGCAGCCCTGGCAGGGTCCGCATCCGGCCCGAGGCGCGGGCCTCGCGCAGCGGGGCGATGTGTTCCTCGGGCGCGCCGACCCCGGCCAGCTTGGCGCACAGGTAGTCCAGCCAGACGCCCGGTTCGGCCTCGCGGGTGCGGCGTACGACGGCGGCGTCGGCGGCGTGCATCGCGATCCACGCGCCGGACGCCTCGCGCACCTGGCCGGAGAGCCCGTGGTGGTCGGGGTGGTGGTGGGTGACGACCACGCCGTGGACGGCCGAGACCTCCGTGCCCAGCGCCTGGAGGCCGGCCGTCAGGGTGCCCCAGGAGGCCGGGTCGTCCCACCCGGTGTCGACGAGCACCGGGCCCCGGTCGGTCTCGACGAGGTGGACCAGGGTGTGGCCAAGGGGGTTGTCCGGGATCGGCACCTTGATGGAGTGGACGCCGCCACCGTGGTCGGTCACCTGAGGCGCGGCTGGCTCCTGCGGCATGGCGTCCTCGTCTCTCCGGGAGTCCCGCTGGGCGCGCGGAATCCCTCTGGGTGCACGCCCGGCGGCACGCTTCCCCCTCACTATAACTAGAACTGGTTTCAGTGGTTGGTTCAGTCAACCAAGTTCCCTGTGATTCAACTGCCCTTCCGCTCCTCCGCCCCGGCCCTGTTCGGCCCGTGGACTCCTGGAACTAGAACTGGTATCAGTTCTGAAACGAAGTCAGGCAGCCGTCAGGAAGAGCCCCGCAGGAGGCACCAGGCATGACCGAGCTCGTGGAACACGGACAGCTGTTCATCGGCGGGGAGTTGACCGACCCCCTCGGCTCCGACGTCATCGAGGTGATCTCGCCCCATACCGAGCAGGTCATCGGCCGCGTCCCGCACGCCTCCCGGGCGGATGTGGACCGCGCCGTGGCTGTCGCGCGCAAGGCCTTCGACGAGGGGCCCTGGGCGCGGGCCACGCCCGAGGAGCGCATCGAGGTCGTCTCCCGGATCAAGGACGCGATCCTGGTCCGGCACGAGGAGATCGCCAAGTCGATCAGCTCGCAGAACGGCTCCCCGTACTCCTGGAGCGTGCTCGCGCAGGCGCTCGGCGCGATGATGGTGTGGGATTCCGCCATCACCGTCGCGCGTGAATTCCCTTACGAGGAGCGGCGGTCGGGGGCGCTCGGCCCGCTGCTCGTGCGGCGCGAGCCGGTCGGGGTCGTGGCGGCCGTCGTGCCGTGGAACGTCCCGCAGTTCGTCGCCGCGGCCAAGCTCGGGCCCGCGCTGCTGACCGGCTGCTCGGTGATCCTCAAGCCGTCCCCCGAGTCGCCCCTCGACTCGTACATCCTCGGCGAGATCGCGGCCGAGGCCGGGCTCCCGGAAGGCGTGCTCTCCATCCTGCCCGCGGACCGCGAGGTCAGCGAGTACCTCGTCGGGCATCCCGGCATCGACAAGGTGTCCTTCACCGGGTCCGTCGCGGCCGGCAAGCGCGTGATGGAGGTCGCCTCGCGCAACCTCACCCGCGTCACCCTGGAGCTCGGCGGCAAGTCGGCCGCGGTGATCCTGCCCGACGCCGACCTGGCGGCGACCGTCGCGGGCGTCGTCCCGGCCGCCTGGATGAACAACGGCCAGGCATGCGTGGCCCAGACCCGCATCCTGGCGCCGCAGAGCCGCTACGACGAGATCGCCGAGGCGTTCGCGGCCGCCGCCGGGGCGCTCGTCGTCGGGGATCCCCTGGACACCGCCACCCAGGTCGGGCCGCTGGTTGCCAGGCGGCAGCAGCAGCGCTCGCTCGACTACATCCGGATCGGGCAGGAGGAAGGCGCCAAGATCCTCACCGGCGGCGGCCGGCCGGCCGGGCTCGACCGGGGCTGGTACGTCGAGCCGACCCTCTTCGGCGGCGTCGACAACGCGATGCGCATCGCCCGCGAGGAGATCTTCGGTCCGGTCATCTGCCTGCTGCCGTACCGGGACGAGGCCGAGGCGCTCAGGATCGCCAACGACTCCGAGTACGGGCTCAGCGGCAGCGTGTGGACCGGCGATGTCGAGCACGGCATCGAGTTCGGGCGGAAGGTGCGTACGGGCACCTTCAACGTCAACACCTTCAGCCTCGACATGCTCGGGCCGTTCGGCGGCTACAAGTCGTCCGGCCTGGGGCGGGAGTTCGGGCCCGAGGGCTTCGGTGAGTACCTGGAGCACAAGATGATCCACCTGCCCGCCGGGCACGGAGGCGAGTGATGGGCGACCGCTGGCACGTCGAGGTCGACCGGAGCGTGTGCATCGGCTCCGGCATGTGCGTCAACCACGCCCCGGCCGGCTTCGAACTCGACACCGCACGCCAGTCCCACCCCCGCACCCCCGACACCGACGCCAACGAACAGATCCTGGCCGCCGCCGAGGGCTGCCCGGTCGAGGCCATCCTGATCACCCTGCACGACTCCCGCGAAACGGTGTTCCCGCCCGAGGAATAAGGCGGATGCGCCCGAGGAACAGACCCGATACGCCCGGGGAATAGCGCGGAACAGCCCCCTTTGCCCCCTCCCGTTCGACGGCCTGCGAACACAGGTTGATCCATGCGTAGCGCACGGTGACCTCATGACAGGCGTGACTGTCCCGGCCCGTCGGTGGCGTGGAAAAGTCGTCCACGCCGTCGAGGGGGGAGCACCAACTCGATGTCATGACGTCGAGGGGGAGGCACCATGGACAAGCGGTACGAGGTCTTCTGTCTGGCGGACAGGTATTTCTACGAGACCCCGGACCGCTTGTCCTCCTCGCGCACCGACGGCGGCGCCGGTGACGCCGGCCGGCTGCCGCTCTTCGAGGCCGCGCGGCGCACCGTCCCCGGGGGCTGGACGGCCCAACTCGCCGGAGACTGGCTGCACTTCAGCCCCGACGGCATACCGGGGCGCAGAGTGCGGCCGCAGCAGGGCTGGAAGATCCATGTATCGGCCTGTCTGGCCAACGCCGAGAAGACGGCGTCGTACGTGTGGGACTACTGCGTCGCACGCGCCATACCGTTCAAGTTCGTGCCCGGACGCCGGCCCCTGCACCTGCGCAACTCCAAGTACGCGGGCCGCGGCTCCAGCGGGAAGTTCGCCACGATCTACCCGGCCGACGAGGCCGAATTCCGGGTGATTCTGGAGGAGTTGGGCAAGCTCCTCGCGGGGGAGCCGGGGCCGTACATCCTCAGTGACCTGCGCTGGGGCGAGGGTCCGCTCTACGTCCGCTACGGCGGGTTCACCAAGCGGCACTGCGTCGACGCCGACGGCACCCTGGTGACCGCGATCGAGAACGGCGACGGGGTGCTCGTGCCCGACCGCCGCGACCCCGCCTTCCATCTGCCCGACTGGGTCGCGCTGCCCGAATTCCTCGCGCCGCACCTCGCGGCCCGCAACGCGACCACCACCGGCGACCTGCCCTACCGCATCGAGCGCGCCCTGCACTTCTCCAACGGCGGCGGCGTGTACGCCGGGACCGACGTCCGCACCGGCGAGAAGGTCGTCCTCAAGGAGGCCAGGCCGCACGCCGGGCTCGCCGCGGACGGCGCCGACGCGGTGACCCGCCTGGAGCGCGAGAAGGCCGCCCTGGAGCAGGTCGGCGGGCTCGGCGTCGCACCCGCCGTACGCGACTGGTTCACCCTCGGCGAGCACCGCTTCCTCGTCATGGACTTCCTCGAAGGACGCACCCTCAACTCCTTCTTCGCACACCGCCACCCGCTCATCGGCGCCGAGCCGGCCCCGGACGCGGTCGCCGAGTACACCGCGTGGGCGCTGCGCATCCTCGGGGCCGTCGAGGACGCGGTGGCCGCCGTGCACGGGCGGGGCGTCGTCTTCAACGACCTGCACATGTTCAACATCATGGTCGACCCCGACGAACAGGGCGTACGGCTCCTCGACTTCGAGGCCGCGCTGCCCGTCGACGACCATCGCGGCCAGTCCATGGCGCACCCCGGCTTCATCGCGCCGCTCGACCGCAAGGGCTTCGACGTGGACCGCTACGCGCTTGCCTGCCTGCGGCTCGCGCTTTTCGTGCCGATGACGAGCCTTCTGGTGATCGACCGGTCCAAGGCCGCCCACCTCGCCGAGATCGCCGCCTCCCAGTTCCCCGGCCTGCCCGCGGGCTACCTCGACGAGGCGGTCCGGGTGATCGAGGGGGAGAGCGCGCCGATGGGCGGGTGCGTGCCCGTCGAGCCGGGCGACTGGCCCGCGAGCCGCGACTCCATGGCGGCGGCCATCCTCGCCTCCGCGACCCCCGGGCGCGACGACCGGCTCTTCCCCGGCGACGTCGCCCAGTTCGCCGACGGCGGCGGCCTCGGCCTCGCGCACGGCGCCGCCGGAGTCCTCTACGCGCTCGCCGAGACCGGCGCCGCCCGCTACCCCGAGGGTGAACAGTGGCTGCTCGCGCACACCGCGCCGCCGCCGGCCGGCACCCCGCTCGGCCTGTACGACGGGCTCGCCGGAGTCGCCCTCGTCCTCGACCGGCTCGGCCACACCGGACGGGCCCGCGAGCTCATCGAGTCCGTCCTGGCCGAGAACTGGCAGCGGCTCGCCCCCGAACTGCACGGCGGACTGGCCGGACTGGGCCTCGTACTCGATCGACTGGGCTTCAAGGAACAGGCGTTGGAGGCATCCGACCTGCTCGCCTCCCGCACCGACGGCGGCCGCCGGGCCGGTCTCCTGCACGGTGCCACCGGCCCCGCCCTGTTCCTGCTCCGCCTGTACGAGTCCACCGGCGACCCCGCGCTGCTCGACCGGGCCGCCGAGGAGCTGCGCCGCGACCTCGACCGCTGTGTCACCAACCCGGCCGGCACTCTCGTCGTCAACGACACCAGGCGCACCCTGCCCTACCTCGGCGGAGGCAGCGTCGGTATCGCCGCCGTGCTCGACGACTTCCTCGCGCACCGCCCCGACGAGGCGTTCCGCGAGGCGCGGGACAAGATCCTGCCCGCCGCGCGCTCCCGGTACTACGGCCAGTCCGGCCTGTTCAACGGGCGCGCCGGGATGGTGCTCCACCTGGCGAGGACCGGGGCGCCGCCCGCCCGGCTCGCCGAGCAGATCGACGGACTCGCCTGGTACGCACTGCCCTACCAGGGCCGGCTCGCCTTCCCCGGCGACCAGATGATGCGGCTCTCCATGGACCTCGCGACCGGCACGGCGGGCTGCCTCCTGGCGCTCGGCGCGGCCCTCGCCGACCGGCCCGTCGGACTGCCCTTCCTGGCGCCCACCCCCGCCGCCCCACCGGGCGGCCCCACAGACGGCCCCACCCGGGGCTGAAGCAAACCCCGTCCCCCACGGACGGCAACGCACATCGCCGACAAAGGAGAAAGCAATGTCCCTTCTGGACCTGCAGAACCTCGACGTTGAACTCGACATCGACGAGGGCGACGGCGGCGGCCACGGCGGTCACGGCGGCGGCAGCTCGCTCAGCCTGCTCCTCTGTGACAGCGTCGCCAGCCTGACGCTCTGCCTGTAATCACCACCTGTCATCACCACGTAGTTCCGGTGACGCAGTGAACGACGCGGCCCCGTCCGGCACCGCTCGCCGGCCGGGGCCGCCGCACGCGGGAGGCCGCCTTGCTGTTGCGTGAGACCGTCCGGCAGAGCGCCGGCCCCGGCACCCTGATCCTGCTGCTCAGCTGCGCGTCGGCCGGCGCCGGGCTCGCCCTGCCCGCGGCACTGGGCCGCGCCCTCGACCTGGTCCTGGCCGGACGGCAGTCCGAGGCCGGACCCTGGATCACCCTGTGTGTCGTCCTCACCGTGCTCGCGGTCCTCATCGGCGCCTACGAGTCCGCCGTCACCGCGACCGCCACCGCCCGCAGCGCCGCCTGGATCCGTCGCCGGGTGCTCGGCCACGTACTGGACGCCGGCACTCAACAGGCCTGCTCGGAGGGCGAGTTGGTGGCCAGGCTCACTGGTAACGCAGTGCAGGCCGCGACCGTACCGGTGTCGATCGCGGGCACCCTCGCGGCCGTCGTCACCCCGGTCGGCGGCCTCGTCGCACTCGCGCTCACCGACGGGTGGACCGCCCTGGTGGTGCTCGCCGGAATGCCGCTGTTCGCCCTGCTCCTGAAGGTGTTCGTACGCGGCTCCGGCGCCAGCAGCGCCGGGTATCTGCACACCCAGGGCGAGATCGCGGGCCGCCTCCTCGAAGCGGTGCGCGGCGCGCGTACGATCGCCGCCGCCGGGCACCCCGAGCGCGACGCCGAACGCATCCTGGCCCCGCTGCCCGAACTCTCCCGCCAGGGCCACCGCATGTGGGAGGTCCTCGGCCGCTCCACCGCGCAGGCCGCGATCCTCCTGCCGCTGCTCCAGCTCGCCGTCCTCGCGGTCGCCGGACTGCGCGTCGCGCACGGCGACCTGAGCGTCGGCGGCCTCCTCGCCGCCTGGCGGTACGCGGCCCTCGCCACCGGCACCGGCGCCCTGGTCGGCATGGTCAACACCCTGACCCGGGGCCGCACCGCGACCGCCCGCCTCCAGGACGTCCTGGCCGCTCCGGCCGTGACGTACGGGAAGGGTGAACTACCGTCATCAGGCGGCGAGTTGACCCTTCGTGGTGTCGTGCACGGGCCCCTGCGCGGGGTCGATCTGACGGTCCCCGGCGGGGCCGTGGTCGCCGTCGTCGGGCGCTCGGGCAGCGGCAAGTCGGCGCTGGCCGCCGTCGCGGGCCGCCTCGCCGACCCCGAGTCGGGCACGGTCGCCCTCGACGGCGTGCCCCTGCCCTCCCTCGCGCGGGCCGAACTGCGCAGGGCGGTCGGCTACGCCTTCGCCCGTCCGGTCCTGCTCGGCGGCACGGTGGGCGGCACCATCGCGTACGGGGCCGACGAGCCGGGCGAGGCCGCGGTGCGCGCCGCCGCTCGCGCGGCCTGCGCCGACGACTTCATCCGTACGATGCCCGACGGCTACGCCACGCCCTGCGCGAGCGCCCCGCTGTCCGGCGGCGAGGCCCAACGCCTTGGTCTGGCCCGGGCGTTCGCGCATCCCGGACGGCTCCTGATCCTGGACGACGCCACCTCCAGCCTCGACTCCGCGACCGAGCTCAAGGTCTCCCAGGCGCTGCTGCACGGCACCGGCACCCACCTGATCATCGCCCTGCGGGCCTCGACGGCGGCCCGAGCGGACCTCGTCGTGTGGCTGGAGGAGGGGCGGGTGCGCGCGGTCGCACCCCACCGGCAGCTCTGGCAACTCGCCGCATACCGCGCTGTGTTCGGGGAGGTCGAAGCGTCGTGCTGATGAGTCTGCTGAGGCGGCGCAGGCGGGTGCTGCTGCGGCTCGCGGGATGGTCGCTGCTCGAATCCGCGCAGACCTTCCTCCTCGGCTTCGCCCTCGCCCGCGCCCTCGACGCCGGCTTCCTCGCGGGCCGTGCCGCGACCGGAATCGGCTGGCTCGCGGCGGCCGCCGGCGCCGTGTTCGCCGGGGCCTGGGGGACGCGCCGGGTGTACGGGGCGGTCGCCGCGTTCGTCGAGCCCGTACGGGACGAACTCGTGCGGGCGGTCGTGACGCGCGGCCTGCGCGAGGCGGACGACGCCGCGCTCTCCCGCCTCACCCAGCAGGTCGAGCTGGCCAGGGACACCCTCGCCGGGCTCGTGCTCGTCGCCCGCACCTTCGTCTTCACCGCCGCCGGGGCCCTCTTCGGCCTCTTCGCCCTCGCGCCCGTCCTGCTCCCGGTCGTCGGCGGCCCGCTGCTCGTGGGGCTCGCGCTCTTCGCCGCGACGCTGGGCCCGCTCGCCCGCCGCCAGGAGGACTTCCTGGCCGCCGACGAACGCCTGGCCGCCGAACTCGGCCTCGTCGCAAGCGGATTGAGGGACATCGAGGCATCGGGCGCCCACCAGCGCGCGGCCGCGAGCGCCGGGGAACGCATCGACGACGAGTACCGCGCGGCATGCTCGCTCGCCCACTGGGGCGTGGCCCGCACCTTCGCCGTGGGCATCGGCGGGCGGCTGCCGCTGGTGCTGCTCCTGGTCACCGCGCCGTGGCTGCTGCGGCACGGGGTCACGGCGGGCGGCCTGGCGGGCGCGCTCGCCTACCTCACCCAGTCGCTGCTGCCCGCTCTCCAGGCCCTGGTGCAGGGGCTCGGCACCTCGGGCGCCCGCCTCACCGTCGTCCTGCGCCGGCTGACCTCGGGGGAGGGGGAGCCCCCGGCCCGGGTGCGGCACGAGAGCGAGGCCTGGCCGGTGCGGCTGCGCGGGCTCGTCTTCGCGTACGGGCCGGGCGCGGCGCCCGTCATCGACCGGCTCGACCTGGCCGTACCGGCCGGTGAGCGGCTCGCCGTGGCCGGGCCCAGCGGCATCGGCAAGTCCACCCTGCTCGGACTGATCGCCGGGGTGCTCCGGCCGGACGCCGGAGAGGTGGCGACGGGCTGCGAGCGGGTGCTCGTACCGCAGGAGGCATACGTCTTCACCGCCACCCTCCGCGAGAATCTGGCCTATTTCTCTCCCCGGCTTCCCTGTGACGAAGCCCTGTTGGGGTCGGCCGAGGCGGTCGGGGCGGGGCCGCTCCTGGAACGGCTCGGCGGGCTCGACGCGGTGCTCGATCCCGCCGCGCTCTCCGCCGCCGAGCGCCAGCTCGTCGCACTGGCGCGGGCGCATGTCGCACCCGCGCCCCTGGTGCTGCTCGACGAGGCGACCTGCCACCTGGACCCGGCTGCCGAGGCACGCGCGGAGCGGGCCTTCACCGGGCGCACCCTCGTGGTGGTGGCCCACCGCACCGGATCGGCCCGGCGCGCGGACCGCGTGCTCCTGATGGACGGGGCCCGCGCCGAACTCGGCACCCACGAGGAACTCCTGGCCCGTTCCGCGTTCTACCGCGACCTCACCGGGGCCGGCCCCTCACACCCACCCCTCCCCCTGGGAAATCCGTATCGCGTCGACCCGGTTGCGGGCGCCGGTCTTGCGGGTGATGGCGGCCATGTAGTTGCGCACGGTGCCGTTGGAAAGATGGAGCCGGAGCGCGATGTCGGAGACCGAAGCTCCTTCCGCCGCGAGTGAGAGGACGCTCAACTCCCGTCTGGTGAGCGGCATTTCGGAGGCCCGGAGGAAACTGAAGCCGAGCGAGTCGTCGACGAACCGTTTCCCCTCGGCCACCTGTCTGATGGCGAAGATCAGCTGCTCGGGTGTGCCCCCCTTGTCCACATAGCCGCGTGCGTTGGCATCGGCGGCCCGTTTCAGCGGTCCCGGACGGTGGGCGTCGGCCAGCACCAGGAGTCGGCATTTTCCGGTGCCGGGACGGCAGCCGGTCAGTTCGCCGAGCGGTGCGATTCCATAGGACTCCGAACAGTCCAGGTCGGCCGCGCAGACGTCCGGGCTCAATAATCGCGCCAGCGCCGGGGCGCCGCGCCAAGCGGAATGATGAACCTCCAGGTCGGGTTCGCGTGCGAGGCGTTCGGCCAGGGCCGACCGCAAGAGGCACGCGTCGTGCACGAGAAGTACCCGGATCACGTTTCCCAGCTCCTTCCAGGCTTACCGCTACCGGCGCCTTCGTTGGGCACGCAACGATTCTGGGCGGCGGTTACCCCTGTCATGGTCCGGGCGAACGAATCGGTGGGGGGCACCGGGGGCGCGTACCCGCGCACGAGGGGCGCGCTGCGCGCGGGTGGGGCGCATGTCCGGGGGCCTCCGGCAGCCCCCAAATCCCCCGCCTGGTCAGGGAGTTGACCCGCCTCCCGTGCCCACGGAGGGGGGAGCGCATGCCCTCTGCGAGGGGGCGGCTGTTCGCACCCACGCGGCGGACTCGCACAATGTCACAGTTCCGCGCCCTGAAGGAGCGCGGGGAACTGCGCGAGCAACCACGTACGGTCCGCAGTCGAATGGCCGCACCCCCGGCGGTTGTCGCGTCACCCCGCGAGCCGCGGCACCCCAAGGAGCGCGGGGAACTGCGCGAACCGTCCCCGGCGGCCCGCAGGTGAAGGGGGCGGCGAGGTGCTAGCCCTTCGATGGGGTCGTCAGGTCGATCAGCTTGCAGACCGTTTCGATGTCGATCTTGACCTGGGCGATCGACGCCCGGCCCGAGAGCCACGTGATCAGGGCCGAGTGCCAGGTGTGCTCGATGACCCGGACCGCCGAGAGCTGCTCCGGGGTCGGACGGTCGAGCCCCATCGCGTCCAGGATGATCGCCGTGGTCTGCCGGGAGACCGTGTCCACCTCGGGGCTCACCGAGCGGTCGGCGAAGGTGAGGGCCCGGACCATCGCGTCCGCCAGGTGCGGCTCGCGCTGGAGCGCGCGGAAGGCGCGCATGAGGGTTTCGGCCACTCGCTCCGCGGAGCCCTCGCCGGAGGGCGGGTGCTTGCGCAGGGTGCCGTGCAGGTGCTGGAGCTGGTCCTGCATCGTGGCGACCAGCAGATGGATCTTGGAGGGGAAGTAGCGGTACAGGGTGCCGAGCGCGACCCCCGCGGCCTCGGCCACCTCGCGCATCTGGACCGCGTCGAAGCCGCCCCGGCTGGCCAGCTGGGCGCTCGCGTGCAGGATGCGGCGGCGCCGGGCCTCCTGGCGTTCCGTCAGGGGAGGGGTGGCCGCGGTGGCCGCCTTGACTTCCGCTGTCATGTGTCCCGTTCCGTTTGTCCGGTTCTCTGCCACGGTGTTCGGCGGCCCAGCATGGCAGGGGCCCCGCCGTGGCGCGAATCACCTGATCCGGCTCTTACAGTCGCGCTACCTGCCGGTAGATTCGAAGCTCCTTGAGTGATCAAAGAACGCTCAAGAAGGATCAAGTCTGGAACTTGTTCTAGATTAGCGCGAGCGGTTACGCTCCGGCGAAACGCAGTGATGAAGGGGGCCGCGAGTGACCGCTGAGGCCATAGAGGCAAGCCCCCGCACCGGGGACTCCGGCCGTGAGGGCGAGCGCCCGCTGCGGATCGCGCTCCTCACCTACAAGGGGAACCCGTTCTGCGGCGGCCAGGGCGTCTACGTACGCCACCTCTCGCGCGAGCTCGCCCGGCTCGGTCACAGCGTCGAGGTCATCGGCGCCCAGCCCTACCCCGTGCTCGACGAGGGCGTCCCGCTCACCGAGCTGGCGAGCCTCGACCTCTACCGCTCGCCCGATCCGTTCCGTACGCCCGCCAAGGACGAGTACCGGGACTGGATCGACCGCCTGGAGGTCGCCACCATGCGCACCGGCGGCTTCCCCGAGCCGCTGACCTTCTCGCTGCGCGCCCGGCGCCATCTGGCCGCCCGGCGCGGCGAGTTCGATGTCGTCCACGACAACCAGACCCTCGGGTACGGGCTGCTCGGTGACGTCGGCGCGCCCCTGGTCACCACGATCCACCACCCGATCACGGTCGACAGGCAGCTCGAACTCGACGCGGCCCCCGACTGGAAGCGCCGCGCCTCCGTGCGCCGCTGGTACGGCTTCACGCGCATGCAGAAGCGGGTCGCCCGCCGGCTGCCCTCCGTGCTCACCGTCTCCGGCACCTCCAAGGGCGAGATCGTCGACCACCTCGGGGTGTCCGAGGACCGCATCCGGGTCGTGCACATCGGCGCCGACACCGGCCTCTGGTCGCCGGACCCGGCGATCATCGAGGTGCCCGGCCGCATCGTGACCACGTCCAGCGCCGACGTGCCGCTCAAGGGCCTGGTCTTCCTCGTCGAAGCCCTCGCCAAGCTGCGCACCGAGCACCCCGAGGCCCACCTCGTCGTCGTCGGCAAGCGCGCCGAGGACGGCCCGGTCGCCCAGGCCATCGAGAAGTACGGGCTCGGCGACGCCGTCGAGTTCGTCAAGGGCATCACCGACGCCGAGCTCGTCGACCTCGTACGGTCCGCGCAGATCAGCTGCGTCCCTTCGCTGTACGAGGGCTTCTCGCTGCCCGCCGCCGAGGCCATGGCCACCGGCACCCCGCTGCTCGCCACGACCGGCGGCGCCATCCCCGAGGTCGCCGGCACCGACGGTGAGACCTGCCTCGCGGTGCCGCCCGGCGACGCGGGAGCGCTGGCCGCGGGCCTCGCCCGGCTCCTCGACGACCCGGCGCTGCGGCGGCGGCTCGGCGCGGCGGGCCGCGAACGGGTCCTGGAAAAGTTCACCTGGGCCCGCGCCGCCCAGGGCACCGCCGAGCTCTACCGCGAGGCGATCGAGGCCCAGGGCCGCGTCCCGGCCCGGAAGCCCGCCAGGTGACCGGGCGCCCCGCGCCCACGACTACCGGCCGCTCCGCGGCCACAGGTGATCTCCATCGGAAAGGGCAGACCCCGTGCTGACCGTCGACTTCTCCCGCTTCCCGCTCGCCCCGGGCGACCGCGTGCTCGACCTGGGCTGCGGCGCGGGCCGGCACGCCTTCGAGTGCTACCGGCGTGGCGCCCAGGTCGTGGCGCTCGACCAGAACGGCGAGGAGATCCGCGAGGTCGCCAAGTGGTTCGCCGCGATGAAGGAGGCCGGTGAGGCGCCCGAGGGGGCGACCGCGACCGCCATGGAGGGCGACGCGCTCAACCTGCCCTTCCCCGACGAGTCCTTCGACGTCGTGATCATCTCCGAGGTCATGGAGCACATCCCCGACGACAAGGGCGTGCTCGCCGAGATGGTCCGCGTCCTGCGGCCCGGCGGCCGCATCGCGGTCACCGTGCCGCGGTACGGGCCCGAGAAGGTGTGCTGGGCGCTCTCCGACGCGTACCACGAGGTCGAGGGCGGCCACATCCGGATCTACAAGGCCGACGAGCTCATCGGCAAGATGAAGCAGGCCGGCCTCAAGCCGTACGGCACCCACCACGCGCACGCGCTGCACTCGCCGTACTGGTGGCTCAAGTGCGCCTTCGGTGTCGACAACGACAAGGCGCTGCCGGTCAAGGCGTACCACCAGCTCCTGGTCTGGGACATCATGAAGACGCCCGGCATCAGCACCCTCACCCGGCTCGCCGAGCGGGCGCTCAACCCCGTCGTCGGCAAGAGCTTCGTGGCGTACGCGACCAAGCCGCACCTTCCTGTGAGCGCCGCCAAGTGACCTCTCCGGAGCGCACCGAACACCTCGTCCTGCCCGGGGTGCTCACCGCCGGGCAGGCCGGGCAGACGGTCGCCACCCTGCTCGCCGTCCAGCGCGCCGACGGCGCCATCCCCTGGTTCCGCGGCCACCACCTGGACCCCTGGGACCACACCGAGGCCGCGATGGCACTGGACGCGGCGGGCGAACACGCTGCCGCCGAGCGCGCCTACGACTGGCTCGCCCGGCACCAGAACGAGGACGGATCCTGGTACGCCGCCTACCACGACGGCGAACACGACCGGGTCACCGACCGCGGCCGGGAGTCCAACTTCGTCGCCTACATAGCGGTCGGCGTCTGGCACCACTACCTCGCCACCGGCGACGACACCTTCCTCGACCGCATGTGGCCGGTGGTCTACGCGGCCGTCGAGTGGGTCCTCGCCCTCCAGCAGAGCGGTGGGCAGATCGGCTGGAAGCGCGAGGAGGACGGCAGTGCCGTCACCGACGCGCTGCTCACCGGCAGCTCCTCCGTCCACCACGCGCTGCGCTGCGCGCTCGCCATCGCCGAACAGCGCGAAGAGCCGCAGCCCGACTGGGAGTTGGCGACCGGCGCGCTCGCCCACGCCGTCCAGCACCACCCCGAGCGCTTCCTCGACAAGTCCCGCTACTCGATGGACTGGTACTACCCCATCCTCGGCGGCGCGGTCACCGGGGACGCGGCCAAGGCCCGTATCGCATCGATGTGGGACGACTTCGTGGTGCCGGGCCTCGGGGTGCGCTGCGTGCTGCCCAACCCGTGGGTCACCGGCGGCGAGAGCTGCGAACTGGCCCTCGCGCTCTGGGCGATGGGCGAGTCCGACCGGGCCCTGGAGATTCTCCAGTCCGTCCAGCACCTGCGCGACCCCGCGACGGGCCTGTACTGGACGGGCTACGTCTTCGAAGGCAACCGCGCGGTGTGGCCGGAGGAGCTCACGACGTGGACGGCGGGCTCCCTGCTGCTCGCGGTCGCGGCCCTCGGCGGCGACGAGGCGACGACGGCGGTGTTCGGCGGAGAGCGGCTTCCCAGGGGCCTGGCGCCGGATTGCTGCGGCTAGGACGACCCGTACGGAGTCGCCCGAGTGGCGCAGTGCGGCCGGCCGGGTGAGGCTGCCGGGGAGGCCGAACATCCCCCGGAGGTCATCGTGCCCAGTACGTTCCCCATCCGCCGCATAGTCGTGGCGGTCGTCCTTTCCTGCACCGTCCTGGTGTCGACGACCGCCTGCGGAGGAGAGACCCGCACCACCCAGAGCACCAGTCAGAACGCCGCCCAGAAATCCGCCCAGGACGCCGCCCTGGCCGCGGCCCAGAGCAGCGCCTCGCCGACCGCCTCGGCCGAGCGGCAGAGGCTCGCCAAGACGCGCTTCGTCGCCAACGCGGGGCTCGCGGCGGGTGCCGCCTACCAATGGATCGTGAAGCCCTACAAGGCCGGCAAGTTCAAGAAGGGCGCCAAGGGCCGTACGTTCGCGCTCGTCAAGGCGGGCCTGGCCGGCGCGTTCACGTACAACCGGCTGAAGGCCGCGACCGAGAACGCCAAGGGCGACCCCCTGCTCTCCAAGGCCCTCGCGCCCCTGTCCTCCGGCATCGACTCCCTCAAGAACCTGGGCGGCAAGCTCCGCAAGGGGGACGCGAGTGATGCGGATGTCAGCCAGTTCGAGAACGTGATCGGCGGCGTCAAGAACGCGGGCCAGAGCGCGGGGGCGCCCGTCACCGATCAGGTTCCCTCGGCTGGGCAGCTTGCCGGAGGGTGAGCCCCCTGCGCTGTCCTCAAGCGCCGGACGGGCTTGTTGATTTCGTCCGCGGGCCGGTGGGGGCTGGTCGCGCAGTTCCCCGCGCCGCTTTGCGGCCGAAGCCGTCTAGGCGTTGAGGTCGGCCAGCGTTCGCAGAGTCGCGAGGTCCGGTGATGTGACCAGTAGGTCCGTCACCGGGCCCTTGCGCCATTGCTCCAGGCGTTCCGCAATGCGCCGGCGCGGGCCCACCAGGGAGATGTCGTCGGCGAAGGCGTCCGGTACGGCCAGGACCGCCTCGTTGCGGCGGCCCGCGAGGAACAGGTCCTGGATGTGGCGGGCCTCGTCCTCGTAGCCCATGCGGGCCATCAGGTCGGCATGGAAGTTGCGGGCCGCGTGGCCCATGCCGCCGATGTAGAAGCCGAGCATCGCCTTCACCGGGAGCAGCCCCTCGGCGACGTCGTCGCACACGTGGGCCCGGACCATGGGGGCGACCAGGAAGCCGTCGCGCAGCCCCGTCAGCGCGGCGGCGTACGCGTCCGTGCGGGTCGGCGACCAGTACAGCGGGAGCCAGCCGTCGGCGATGCGGGTCGTCTGGGCGATGTTCTTGGGGCCCTCGGCGCCCAGGAGTACGGGGATGTCCGGGCGCAGGGGATGGGTGATGGCCTTGAGGGGCTTGCCCAGGCCCGTACCGTCCTCGCCGCCGTACGGATGCGCGTGGAAGCGGCCGTCGAGCTCGACCGGGGCCTCGCGGCGCAGGACCTGGCGGATGACGTCGACGTACTCGCGGGTCGCGGTGAGCGGGCTCGACGGGAAGGGGCGGCCGTACCAGCCCTCGACGACCTGCGGCCCCGAGAGCCCGAGCCCCAGCATCATCCGGCCGCCCGAGAGGTGGTCCAGGGTGAGGGCGTGCATGGCGGTGGCGGTGGGGGTGCGCGCGGCCATCTGCACGACCGCGGTGCCGAGCCCGATGCGGGAGGTGTGCGCCGCGATCCAGGTCAGGGTGGTGAAGGCGTCCGAGCCCCAGGCCTCCGCCGTCCACACCGAGTGGTAGCCGAACTCCTCGGCCGCGCGGGCCAGTTCGAGATGGGCGGGGTTCGGGCCGCGCCCCCAGTAGCCGAGTGCGAGTCCCAGGCGCATGTGCCGTCCCCTCCCATGATCTGACGATCCGTCAGGGGACTGTAGGGCAACGGCCCCCCGCCCGGAAGAGGGCGGGGGGCCGTCGAAATGCCGGGCGGATCAGCCGCGCTGGATGCCCGTGGTGTCCTGCAGCACGCCGCGGCGGCCGTCCTGCGTCTGGGCCACCAGGCCGGGACCGCGCTGGTCGACGGCCAGGTACCAGGTGCCCGGGGCGAGTTCGGCGATCGGGGTCGGCGAGCCGTCCTCCGCGTACAGCGGGCGGGCGACGGGGACCGCGAACCAGAACGGGGCGAAGTCGCCGGCCGGGGCGGCAGCGGCGGGCTGCGCCTGGCTGTCCTTGTTCAGGTCCGCGGCCGGAGCCGGGGCCTGCGCGCCGAACGGCTGGGCCTGGGCCCCCGGCTGGCCGCCGAGGCTCGGGTCGCCGGGCTGTGCGGCGTACGGCTGCTGGGCGCCGGGGTAGCCGTAGCCACCGGCCGGCTGGGGCGCGCCCGGGTAGCCGTAGGGCTGCGGGGCGGCCGGGCTCGGGGTGCCCATGAGCGGCGCCTTGAGCGCGCCGACCAGCGGCGAGGCCACGGCGGCCGCGGCGAGCGCCAGCGTGGCGATCAGGCCGAGGATCATGCCGGCGCCGGAGCCGTGCGCGTCGATGATCGTCCAGAACGCGGTCCACGCGGCGAAGACGGTGAACGCGACGCCGAACTGCGTGAGGTCCAGGCCCGCGACCTTCTTCGGCTGCGGCAGCGAGCGGCCGACGACCACCAGGACCGCACCGATGATGCCTGCCAGGTACATGCTCATCAGGAGCGAGAGCGAGTCCCAGGCGTTCGGCGCGTCCACGCTCGGGCAGAACTGGCCGGAGCAGCTCGGAGCGGACGTGAGATTCAGGAACGAGGCGATGAACAGCACCACCGCTGCACCGATCACCACGCCGTCGCCTCGTGTGAGGGAGCGGATGTTCACGTAAAAGTCCTCTTTTATGTCGTCTCGTCGGGGCGGTCATCGCTGCCGCCGGTGTACGTGCACACGGCGTGAAGCTCTAGGTGGTTCCCCCTGTGCGGAAGAATCTATCGTCTGGGTCTGTGGGCCGTACGGCGGGTCGGGAGCCTACCCGCCCAGGAACGCCATGATGCCGTCGGCGATGCCCTGGGCCGCCTTCTGGTGCCAGTCCGCACTCTTGAGAAGCGCCGAATCCCGGGAATCGCGCATGTTGCCGCACTCGATGAACACCTTCGGAACCTTCGACAGGTTGAGCCCACCGAGGTCGCTGCGGGTGTCCAGGGCGGTGCCGTCGCCCACGTAGTTGGAGGCGTTCATGCCCGTGTCCTGGACGAACTTCCCCGCGATCCGCACACCGAGTTCACGCGAAGGCCCCACGATCGGCGCGGTGTCGGCGGCCCCGCCCTTCACCTTCGCGGGCAGGATCACATGGAAGCCGCGCTGGCCCTCGTCCGCGCCGTCCGCGTGCACCGACACGACGGCGTCCGCCTTCGCCTGATTCCCGATCCGGGCCCGCTCGTCCACACACGGGCCGAATGTCCGGTCGCCGTCCTGGGTGAACACGACCTTCGCGCCCTGCTTTTCCAGGATCGCCCTGATGCGGTGCGACACATCGAGCGTGAACTCGGCCTCCGTATAACCGTCGTTGGTCTCGGTGCCGGTGGTGTCGCATTCCTTCTTGTTCGTTCCGATGTCCACCGGCTCATTGATCTCTTGTGTATGCCGGAAATTATTCGGATTGTGACCCGGGTCGATGACGACGGTCTTTCCGGCGAGCGGCCCGGCGCCGGATCCGTCCCTGGACGCGGCGGGCGCCGAGGGGGAGCCGGGGGCGCCGCCCGGAGTGGAGGAGGCGGTCACGGTCACCGTCGCCCTGCCGGCCCCCGGCGGCACGGACGGCGCCGGGCGGCTCGGCAGGGGGAGTACCTTCGGCGGCTTGTCGTCCTGGCTGCCGGGGCTGCTCATCGCCTGCCAGACGAGCCAGCCCGCGAGGGCGGTCGGCGCAAGCGCCGCGAGGGCGACGAGAGCCCGGCCGCGCACACGGCGCGCCCGGCTGTCCGGATTCGATGACTCGCTGTCGTACGGCACGGTTGCGATGCTAGCGGCGCTGTTGTCCAGGACCCGGGCACTCCGCGCCGCGAAGTGTCACAGCGCGCCGGACGTGCGGCGCAGCACTCGCAGCGAGTCGGTCGCCGAGACCTCGGTGAACGCGCCGGACGCAAGGGCCCGCAGGTAGATGCGGTACGGGGCCTGGCCGGTGAACTCGTCCACCGGGTCCGGGAAGACGTCGTGGATGGCCAGCGTGCCGCCCTCGGCGAGCTTCGGCGCCCAGCCCTCGTAGTCGGCCGCGGCGTGCTCGTCGGTGTGCCCGCCGTCGATGAACACGAAGCCGAGCTGCCCGCCCCACACCCGTGCCACCTGCGGCGAGCGCCCGACCACCGCGATGACGTGGTCCTCAAGACCCGCCGCGTGCAGCGTCCGCCGGAAGGTGGGCAGCGTGTCCATCCGCCCCACCTCCGGGTCCACGACGGTGGGGTCGTGGTACTCCCAGCCCACCTGCTGCTCCTCGCTGCCGCGGTGGTGGTCGACGGTGACCGCGACCGTGCCGCTCTCGCGGGCGGCCTCGGCGAGCAGGATCGTGGAGCGCCCGCAGTAGGTGCCGACCTCCAGGAGCGGCAGGCCGAGGGTGCCGGCCGCGGCCGCCGCCTCGTACAGCGCCAGGCCTTCCCGTACGGGCATGAAGCCCTTGGCCGCCTCGAAGGCGGCCAGGATCTGAGGCTTGGGAGTGGCCACGGCCCGGCTCCTTTGGGTCGTAGGTGTGTGGGCGGTCCATGGTGCCGTACGCCGCCGGGGCCGCCCCCGGCGGGCGGGGCCTCGAAGGTCACGTCCATCTGACCTTCCGTCAGATTGAAACGTGTTCTACTCTTGCGCCGTTCCGGGACCGGCGACGGGTGAGGGCGTCCATGGGCATCGCGATCACGCAAGAACAACGGGAGCTCGCGGAGGCGGTACGCGGCTGGCTGGCGCGGGCGGTGCCCGTCGAGGAGGTACGCAAGCTCCTGGACGCGCCCGAGGCCGCCGGGGCCCGCCCGCCGTTCTGGGACGGGCTCGCCGAACAGGGGCTGCTCGGCATCCACCTCGGCGACGAGTTCGGCGGGGGCGGGCTTCCCGAGCTCGCGGTCGTCCTGGAGGAGGCCGGGCGCGGGCTGCTGCCGGGCCCGTATCTGCCCGGGGTGCTCGCCGCCGAGCTGCTGCGCCGCGCCGGGCGGCACGAGGGGCTGGTCGCGGACATCGCCGAGGGCCGCAGGACCGCGGCCGTGGCGCTCGGCGCGGGCACGCTCACCGCCGTCGGCTGCGAGGGCGGCTGGCTGCTCGACGGGACCGCGCCGCCCGTACTGGCCGCGGGTCAGGCCGAGTCGGTGATCCTCGCGGCAGAGGCGCACGACCGCACGCTCTGGCTCGCGGTGGACGCCGACGCCCTGCGCATCCGTACCCACACGAGCACCGACCCGACCCGCCCCACCGCCGAGGTGCGGGCCGAGGGCGTCGTGGTCGGCGCGGGCCGGGTCCTGGACGTGGACTCCGCGCTCGTCCGCGACCTCGCCGCGCTCCTCTTCGCCGCCGAGTCCTGCGGCACGGCGGCCCGCGCCCTGGAGATCGCGGCCGAACACGCCAAGGTCAGGGAGCAGTTCGGCCGCCCCATCGGCCGGTTCCAGGCGGTCAAGCACCTCTGCGCGGACATGCTCGTACGCCTGGAGCAGGCCCGAGCGCTGGTGTGGGACGCGGCCCGCGCCATGGACGAGCCCGCCGAGGTGCGGGGCCTGGTCGCCTCCCTCGCCGCCACGGCCGTCGACGCCGCCTGCTCGTGCGCCAAGGACTGCATCCAGATCCTCGGCGGCATCGGCTTCACCTGGGAGCACGACGCCCACCTGTATCTGCGCCGCGCCCTGGTCGCCCGCCAGCTCCTCGGCGCCGGGGACACCCACCGGCTGCGGGCGGTGCGCCTGGCGCTCGGCGGCGCCCGGCGCGAGCTGCGGATGGAACTGCCGCCGGAGGCCGAGAACTTCCGCGGCCCCGCCCGAGCGGTGATCGAGGGCGTACGGGACCTGGACCCGGCCGCGGCGAGGCGCGCTCTCGCGCCCCTCGGATACGCGGCCCCGCACCTGCCGGCCCCGTACGGACTGGGCGCCGGCCCGGTCCAACAGCTCGTGATCCAGGAGGAGTTGACACGAAGCGGGGTCAAGGTGAGCGACCTCGGGATAGCCACGTGGGTGGTCCCTTCCCTCCTCGCGTACGGGACCGGCCCCCAGCAGGACCGCTTCCTCGGCCCCACCCTGCGAGGCGAGCTGCTGTGGTGCCAGCTGTTCTCCGAACCCGGCGCGGGCTCCGACCTCGCCTCGCTGCGCACCCGAGCCGAGCGCACGGACGACGGCGGCTGGCGGATCACCGGCCAGAAGGTGTGGACGAGCGCCGCGCAGTGGGCGGACTACGGCATCCTGCTGGCCCGCACGGACCCGGCGGCCCCCAAGCACAAGGGGCTCACGTACTTCCTGATCGACATGAAGCGGACGAGCGGCATCGACATCCGCCCCCTGAAGGAGATCACCGGGGACTCCCTCTTCAACGAGGTGTACTTCGACGGGGCGCTGCTGCCCGCCGACGCGGTCGTGGGCGAGGTGAACGGCGGCTGGCGGGTCGCCCGCAACACCCTGGGCAACGAACGCGTCCACATGGCCGACCAGTTGACCTTCGACACCGGTCTCGAAGCGCTGATCGCCCGCGCCGGGGACCTCGACGGGGCGTACCGGGCGCGGATCGGCGCCCTTGCCGCCGAGGCGCACGCGCTCGCCTGCATCGGCCTCCGTACGACCATGCAGCAGGTCTCGGGCCTGGAACCCGGAGCCGGGGCCAGCGTCCGCAAGCTCGTCCAGACCCCGCACCAGCAGAAGATCGCCGAGCTCGCCCTGGAACTCCTCGGCCCCGAAGGCGCGGTCGCCGAGGGGCCCGGCGAGCGGGCCGTGCACGGCTTCCTCATGTCGCGCTGCCTGACCATCGCGGGCGGCACCACCCAGGTCCAGCTCAACGTCGTCGCCGAGCGCATCCTCGGCCTGCCCCGAGACTGAAGGGTTCCCCTGTCGTGAAGAGTTACATCGTCGGTGTCGGCATGACCAAGTTCGAGAAGCCGGAATCCCGGGACTGGCAGTACTGGGACATGGCGAAGGAGGCGGGGAGCGCGGCGCTGGCGGACGCGGGCATCGCATACGGCCTGGTGGAACAGGTCCCGGTCGGCTACTGCTTCCAGGCGTCCACGGCGGGCCAACGAGCGGCGTACGAACTGGGATTGACGGGAGTGCCGGTCTACAACGTCAACAACAACTGTGCGACGGGGTCCAGCGCGCTGATGCTGGCGCGGCAGTTCGTGGAGGGCGGGATCTCGGACTGCGTACTGGCGCTCGGCTTCGAGAAGATGAAGCGGGGCGCGCTGGGCGGCGGCTCGGACGGAGGGGATTTCAAGACCTCTCCCGTGGCCCGCCATTACGGCATCATGGCGGCCCGCCACGGCTTCGAGATGAGCCCGCCCACCGCGCAGATCTTCGGCAACGCGGCCCGCGAACACATGGAGCGGTACGGGACGACCGCGGCGCAGCTCGCGGCGGTCGGCGCCAAGAACCACCGGCACTCGGTGAACAACCCCAACGCGCAGTTCCAGGACGCGTACTCGGTGGAGGAGGTCCTGGCCGCGAAGGAGATCCACCGCCCGCTGACGAAGCTGCAGTGCTCGCCGACGTCGGACGGAGCGGCGGCGGCGGTGGTGGTCTCGGAGCGCTTCGTGGACCGAAACGGCTTGCGGGACACGGCGGTTGAGATAGCGGGCCAGTCGATGACGACGGACACGGAGGAGTCCTTCGCCTCGGGGAGCTGCATCGACGCGGTGGGGGCGCCGATGTCGCGGGCGGCGGGGCGGGCGGCGTTCGCTGCGGCGGGCCTGGGCATCGAGGACGTCGATGTGATCGAGCTGCACGACTGCTTCTCGATCAACGAGCTGCTTACGTATGAGGCCCTGGGGATGTGCGGGGCGGGGGAGTCGGGGAAGCTGGTCGAATCCGGGGCGACGACGTACGGGGGCCGCTGGGTGGTGAACCCGTCCGGGGGGCTGATCTCGAAGGGGCATCCGCTGGGGGCGACGGGGCTTGCGCAGGCGGCGGAGCTGGTGTGGCAGTTGCGGGGGGCGGCGGGGGCGCGCCAGGTGCCGGGGGCGCGGGTCGGGCTGGCCCACAACATCGGGCTGGGCGGGGCGGCGGTGGTGACGCTGCTGCGCCGGTGAGTCTCCCCACCCCGCCCCTTCCCGCTGTGGCACTGGGCGGCTCCGCCGCGTGGCCTCCCTGTGCGGGCCGGCACCGACGCTGTTGGGGGCGCGGGGGACTGTGCCGCGTGGGGCTCAGGAGCGGCCCAGGAGTTCGCCCGCGATAGTGCCGATGAGGCCCCCGTCCATTTCGTCGTCGCTCGACTCTCCGATCCTGCCGTGCTTACGGTCGGAGGTCTCGCGATGCCCACTGCCGGGAGCAGGATCCGACCGGACGGTTGAACCGTCGGCCGTCGGCCTTGGCGGAGTTGCCGCGGAAGCGGCATTCATTCCGATGGTGGCCAGTAGGACAGGGGTGGCGATCGCAATAACCAGGGCTCTGCGTACACGCACGGCTTTCTCCTCATCCGGGACAACAAGTCGCCGCCAAGCTACCCCGGCATTCACCGTGAAAAACGGCTCATCGAACTAACCCCTCGGACGGCCGAATTCGACGCCCGGTGCCTTTCGGAGTTCTCTGTCTTTCTTGTGGAGCTCGGCATCGAAACCCCGCCCCCTTGCGGCTCCGGACACGGCTCCGCCCCGGTGCGGGCGCCGAATTGGCCCGTACCGGGGCGGCGTGCGGTGCAGGTGCGTTCTCTGCCCTGAATGGCTGCTAGCCGAGCAGGGCCTTCAGGAGAGCGCCTACGACGTGGACAAGCCCGACCACGACAGCACCAAGGATGGCAAGAATGGGCACAGTATTCTCCCTGCTGTGAAATGGAGCGTGACACCGACTCGGTGGCTCGGTCGAGCCACCCCTGTAACTGCCTGAGTCAATGAATGGACACGCCTGGATTCACCCGCCCGTGGAAGATGAATTGTCCCCTCTGTCCCCTTGGGAGTGAACTGGCCCGCTCCGGGATTTCGTAAGGGTCGGGCTGGGGTGGAGGCCCGGGGTGGGAAAAGGCGTGTAACGGGTGCCCGCGCCGTGCGACCATGACCCGCATGGCCCACGCGTCCGCAGACACCCACATATCCACCCCGACCCCAACCGCCCGCACCTGGCCGGTCGTTCTGGCCGCCTGCGCGGGGCAGTTCCTCGTCGTGCTGGACGTCTCCGTCGTCAACGTCGCCCTGCCCTCCATGCGCACCGGCCTCGGCATGAGTGCCGGCGGGCTGCAGTGGGTGGTCAACGCGTACGCCATCGCCTTCGCCGGGTTCATGCTGCTCGGCGGTCGCGCGGGCGACCTGTACGGGCGCAAGCGGATGTTCCTCGTGGGGCTCGGGCTGTTCACCGCGGCCAGTCTCGGTGGAGGGATCGCGCAAGAAGGCTGGCAGTTGCTGCTCGCCCGCGCCGCCCAGGGGCTCGGGGCCGCCGTCCTCGCGCCCGCCACGCTCACCATCCTGACCGCCGCCGTCCCCGAGGGCGCCGCCCGTACCCGGGCCATAGGGACGTGGGCCGCGGTCGGCGCGGGCGGCGGTGCGGCGGGCGGGCTCGTCGGGGGCGTGCTCACCGACGTCCTGTCGTGGCGCTGGGTGCTGCTCATCAACGTGCCCGTCGGCGCCCTCGTCCTGCTCGGGGCCGCACTCTGGATCACCGAGTCCCGGGCCGGACGGCGTCACCGGCTCGACCTCCCCGGCGCCGTCCTCGTCACGGCCGGCCTCGCCACCCTCTCGTACGGCATCGTCCAGACGGAGGCCGAAGGGTGGGGTGCCCTCGCGACCCTTGTTCCGCTCGTCGGTGGAGTGGCTCTGCTGCTCGCGTTCCTGGTCGTCGAAGCCCGCACCGCCGCGCCCCTGATGCCCCTGCGGCTCTTCCGGCTGCGGGCCGTCTCCGCCGCCAACGCCGTGATGTTCGTGTGCGGATCCGCGATGTTCTGCACCTGGTTCTTCATGACGCTGTACGCCCAGAACGTGCTCGGCTACACCCCGCTGGGCGCCGGGCTCGCGCTCATTCCCAGCTCGCTCAGCGTCGTCCTCGGCTCGAAGCTGGCGCCGCGCATCATGCCGCTCACCGGGGCGCGGAACCTGACCGTGCTCGGTGTGCTCGTGACCGCGGCCGGGTTCGGGTGGCAGTCCACGATGCGGGCGGACGATCCGTACTGGATGTCCATACTCGTGCCCGGCATCCTCATGATGACCGGCGCCGGGCTCGCCACAACTCCCCTCGCGGCGCTGGCCACTTCGGGGGCCGCGCCCGGCGAGGCCGGGCTCGTGTCGGGGCTCATCAACACGTCCCGGACGATGGGCGGGGCGCTGGGCCTTGCCGTGCTGTCCACGGTCGCCGCGTCCCGGACCGGCCTCGTGCAGAGCCCCGAATCCCTCACCGCCGGGTACGCGCTCGCCTTCCGCGTCGGCGGGTTCGTGCTGCTCGGCAGCGTCGTACTCGCCCTGGTGTGGCTGCCCCGGGCCGCCGGTCCCGCCAAACGCTGAGGGCTACAGCCAGCCCTGCTGGCGGGCCGACCGTACGGCCTCCATGCGGTTGCGGGTGCCCGTCTTGCCGATCGCGGAGGACAGGTAGTTGCGCACCGTCGACTCCGACAGGTGCAGCTTGCCCGCGATGTCGGAGACCGTCGCCCCGTCCACCGAGGCGTTCAGGACGTCGCGTTCGCGGGCGGTCAGCGGGCTCGGGCCCGCGCTGAGGGCGGCGGCCGCGAGCGCCGGGTCGATGACCGTCTCGCCGCGCAGGACCCGGCGGACCGCCTCCGCGAGATCCTCGACCGGGCCGTCCTTCACAAGGAACCCGGCGGCGCCTGCCTCCATCGCGCGGCGCAGATAGCCGGGCCGGCCGAACGTGGTGAGGATCAGGACCCGGCAGTCCGGGACCTCCTCGCGCAGGGCGGCGGCCGCGTCCAGGCCGCTCATGCCCGGCAGTTCGATGTCGAGCAGGGCCACGTCGGGGCGCGAGACCAGCGCCTCGGGGACGATCTTGTCGCCCGCCGAGACCTGCGCGACGACCTCCATGTCCTCTTCGAGGCCGAGCAGCAGGGCGAGCGCGCCGCGCATCATTCCCTGGTCCTCGGCGAGCAGCACTCGTACGGATTTGGCAGGTCGGTGATCCTGGGGCATCTCGTCCACGGGGAAAGGGTATGCGCGGCCGGGCATCAGTGGTGGCCGGGGGCGCTGGTCAGTTCGTCGTCCAGGGCCGCGTCCGCGGGGTCCACCGGGAGTTCGGCGCTCACCTGGAAGCCGTTGCGGGGCGCGGGGCCCGCAGTCAGCGAGCCGCCCGCCGCGGCGAGGCGCTCGGTCAGACCCTTGAGGCCCGTGCCGCCGATCCGAGGGGTGGGGGCGGGAGCTGCGGGCGCGCCCTTGCCGTTGTCGGTGACCGTCAGGGTCACCCGCTCCGGCGTGCCCTCGACCACGATCTCGCAGCGGCTCGCGGCGCTGTGCCGTACGACGTTGGTGACCGCCTCGCGCACCACCCAGCCGAGCAGCGCCTCGGCCTGCGCGGGCAGCGGCGGGCCCGACTGGCGCACCAGCGGCTCCACTTCGGCCGCGCTCAGCGCCGAGCGGGCCCGGTCGAGCTCGGTGGCGAGGCTGCCCTCGCGGTAGCCGGTCACGGCCTCGCGGATCTCGGTCAGGGCCTGGCGGCCGACCGACTCGATGTCGGCGACCTGACCGAGCGCCGCGTCGAGGTCGCGCCGGGCGATGCGGCGGGCCGCCTCCGACTTCACCACGATCACGGACAGGGTGTGGCCGAGCAGATCGTGCAGATCGCGGGAGAAGCGGAGCCGCTCCTTCTCGACCGCGGTACGGGCCAACTCCTGCCGGGTGTCCCGCAGTTCGCGGACCGTTTCGGAGAGGGAGAGCAGGGACGAGATCACCAGGCCCGACAGGAACGTGCCGTACGCGATGGTCATGTTGTCCCAGGGGTCGCCCGTCTTGATCCCCGAGATCACCCCCACCGAACCCGCGAGCGTGATGATCACAAAGCCGAGCCGCCGGTCCCGCACGGCCGCCCCGGCGGCCAGCGAGGCCAGCGGGAAGAACAGCAGCCAGACGCCGCCGTAGCCGATTCCCATGGCGTAGGTGACGGCGGCGAGCGCGCCGAGCAGGACCAGCGTGGCCCGCTCCTCGCGCCGCTGCTTGTCCAGCGCGCGGAAGGCGACCATCGCGTACAGCACGGCGAAGGCGACGATGCCGAGGCCGCCCAGCCAGGGCAGGGCCACCTTGCCCTTGGCGACCTCCACGACCGCGCCGGTGCCCATGAGCAGCCACGGCAGGAAGGTGTAGCCGTTGGCGGGCGGGCCGGGGAACTCGTCGGCCTTCTCGCCCCGCGGTGGCAGCTTGGGCAGCAGTGACGGCAACGTGTTCTCCCCGTACTTGAGGTCCATCGACAGATCCATGAGTGCACCGGGCCCCGGTTTCCGTGCGCTCACGCGGTCCGTGCGGACCGACGGTAGGAGACCACGGCGTACGAACCGAAGACCACCAGCCAGGCTGCCATCAGTGCGATGGTGGCCGCACCCGGGGCGTGGCCCTGCGAGGTGGCCCAGCCGAGGTCGGCGAAGCGGTGCGTCGGAGTGTACTCGGCGATCCTGCGCAGCCAGCCGGGGAAGGCCGAGACCGGGAACCACAGGCCGCCGAGGATCGCGAGTCCCATCAGGCAGGCCACGTTGACCACGCCGGTGGCCTGCGCGGAGAGCCGGTAGCCGTTGCCGAGGCCGAGCATCGTGAAGGGCAGCGCACCGATCCACAGGAGCAGCGTGAGGGCGCCCCACTGCCAGGCGTCCAGGCGCACGCCGTTGACCAGCGCGCCGGACAGGAACACGGCGAGGATGCCGGGCAGCACGGTCACCGAGCCGCTGATCGCCCGCCCGGTCACCACCCGGGTCGGCGGGAGCGGGGCGATCCGCATCTGCCGCAGCCAGCCGATCGACTTGTCCGAGGCGACCCCGGTGCCGACGCCCAGGGCCGCGCCGAGCGCGCCGTACGCCGCCATGCCGATCATGGACGAGATCTTCCAGTCGGCGTCGTTGTTCTGGCCGCCGCCGATGTTGGTGAAGAGCAGATACATCAGCACCGGCATCCCGATGCCGAAGGTCACGAAGGAGGCGTCACGGAGCGTGCGCCGCATCTCCAGCTTGATGTACTCGAACATCAGACGGTCTCGCTTTCGCGTGCGGTGAGGGAGAGGAAGGCGTCTTCGAGGCTGGCCGGGGCCACTTCGAGGCGGCGTACGGCGCCCATCGCGGCCAGGGCGACGACGGTCGCGTCCGAGTCGTCGCTGCGCAGGTGGGCCCGGTCGCCGTGGATCTCGACGGCGGCCACGCCGGGCAGCAGGGACAGGCCCTCGGTGGGCATGCCCGCGAGGTCGAAGGAGACGAGGCTGCCGCCGGCCGCCCGCTTGATGGTCTCGCCGGGCCCGTCGGCGACGATGCGGCCCTGGTCGATGACGACGATGCGGTCCGCGTTGCCGTCGGCCTCTTCGAGGTAGTGGGTGGAGAACATGACCGTGTTGCCGCGGTCGGCGTACGTGCGCATCGACTCCCAGAACGCGCGGCGCGCCTCGACGTCGAGCGCGGCCGTCGGCTCGTCGAGCAGCAGCAGCTCGGGGTTTCCGGCGAGGGCCATCGCGAACCGGACCCGCTGGGTCTGGCCGCCGGAGAGCTTGTCGACCCGGCGGTCCGCGAACTCGGTGAGCCCCGCGAGCGCGAGCGCCTCGGCGACCGGCATCGGCTTCGGGTACATGCTGCCGATGAAGAACACCAGCTCGCGCACGGTCACCCGGGGGATCGGGCTGCCCTCCTGGAGCATCGCCCCGACCAGGCCGGCCCGTACCGCCTGCTCCGGGGTCCGCCCGAAGATCCGTACCTCGCCCGCGTCGGGCTCGTTCAGGCCGAGCAGCAGGCTGATGGTGGTGGACTTGCCGGCCCCGTTGCGGCCGAGCAGCGCCACGGTCTCGCCGCGCCCGATGGTCAGCTCGGCCCCGTTCACGGCCCGGACCGCCCCGTAGGACTTGACCACCCCGCTGAAGCGGACCGCGGTCGCGCTCTGTGTCGTCGTCTGCGTCATGCCGGAAACGCTACGGAGCGGGCAGGGGGTCGCCCCAGATGCGCATGTACGGAGCTGGGCAGGACAAATGTCCTGGGGTGCCCCCGCCGAAAGGTGCACGGGGCGGCCCCGCCAGCAGATCTGACGCAACGTCAGGAGCCTTCACAACTGCCGGAGCGTGCGCTATACCTAGGGGCCATCGGCCTAGAACGCGTTCTAGAACGAAGAACGGGTCCTCGGTCCGGTCCAGTACGACCTCGGTGCGGCCGACGGTGCGGACGGCCGCACCGAGGTCTTTTCCCGTGCCCGCACAACGCTCAAGGAGCAGCATCCACATGCCCATTGATGCCGCGAAGGCGATCGCCGCCGAGCCCCGGTCCACCGAGATCACCTGGGACCACAAGGACGTACAGCTCTACCACCTCGGGCTCGGGGCGGGATCGTTTCAAGGCAAGCACAGTCCTGCCACCGACCCCGACGAGCTGCGCTACACCCTGGAGTCCCGGCTGCACGTGCTGCCGTCCTTCGCGACCGTCGCGGGCGCCGGCATGGGCGTGGTCGGCGGGCTCTCCGCGCCGGGCATCGACGTGGACCTCGCGGCGGTCCTGCACGGCGGCCAGGCCATCACCCTGCACCGGCCGATTCCCGTACGGGGCAGGGCCACCTCGACCTCGAAGGTCGCCGCCGTCTACGACAAGGGCAAGGCCGCCATCCTGGTCCTGCGTACCGAGGCCGCCGACGCGGACGGGCCGCTGTGGACCAGCGACGCGCAGATCTTCGTGCGCGGCGAGGGCGGCTTCGGCGGGGACCGGGGCCCCTCCGCCCGCGTCGAGCAGCCCGACCGGGCCCCGGACCACACCGTGGAGCGCCGGGTCCGCGAGGAACAGGCGCTGCTCTACCGGCTTTCGGGGGACTGGAACCCGCTGCACGCCGACCCCGACTTCGCCAAGCTCGCCGGCTTCGACCGGCCGATCCTGCACGGGCTCTGCACGTACGGCATGACGCTCAAGGCCGTCGTGGACACGCTGCTCGGCGGCGATGTGACCCGGGTGCGCTCGTACGCCACCCGCTTCACCGGGGTCGTCTTCCCGGGCGAGACCCTGCGCATCCGGATGTGGTCGGGGCCCGGCCGCGTCCAGGTGTCGGTGACGGCCGTCGAGCGGGACGACGCGCCGGTCCTCGCGGACACGGTCGTCGAACACAACTGAGCTTTCTCATCCGGTACTTGAGGGGACTTCGAGGGGAGCCGCACCATGCGCGCAGCCGTACTGCACGAGATAGGCCAGGACAAGCTCGACGTGGTCGACGACATGGAGGCGACCGGCTTCGGCCCCGGGAAGGTCAGGCTCCGCGTCCGCGCCACGGGCCTGTGCCACTCCGACCTCTCGGCGATGAGCGGCGTGCTGCCGCAGCCCGCGCCGTTCGTGCCGGGACACGAGGGGGCCGGTGAGGTCATCGACGTCGGGGACGGGGTGGCCGGCCTCAAGCAGGGCGACCGGGTCCTGATGTGCTGGCTGCCCGCGTGCGGGCAGTGCCCGTCCTGCAAGCGGGGCCAGACCCATCTGTGTCTGGCCGGCTTCATGAACGCCGGGACGCCCAACTTCAAGCGGGCCGGCGGCGACGTGTTCGGCTTCGCGGGCACCGGCACCTTCGCCGAGGAGGTCGTCGTCGCGGCGGGCTGCGCGGTCCCGATCCCGGACGACGTGCCGTACGAGATCGCGGCTCTGATCGGCTGCGGCGTGACCACCGGGCTCGGCGCGGCCATCAACACCGCGAAGGTGGAGGCCGGTTCGTCCGTGGCCGTCATCGGCTGCGGCGGGGTCGGCATCTCCACCATCCAGGGTGCCCGGGTGCAGGGCGCGGCCCAGATCGTCGCGGTCGACCCGGTCGCGTCCCGGCGCGAGGCGGCGATCGGGTTCGGCGCCACGGAGGCCGTCTCGCCCGAGGAGTTCGCCGACGCCAAGCAGCGCGTCACCGCGGGCGAGGGCTTCGACTACGTCTTCGAGGTGGTCGGCCGCTCGGCGACCGCCCGCACCGCGTACGAGAACACCCGGCGCGGCGGCACCCTGTGCGTGGTCGGCGCGGGCGCCATGGACGACTTCTTCCAGGTCAACATGTTCGAGCTGTTCTTCGACGAGAAGCGCATCCTGCCGTCCATGTACGGCGGCGGCGACGTGCTGCGCTCCTACGAGCGGGCCATCGCGCTGTGGCGGGCGGGCCGCATCGACCTGGAGAGCCTGATCACCCACCGGGTGCAGCTCGCCGGGATCAACGAAGCGCTCGACCAGATGCGCAGCGGCGAGGCCCTGCGCACCTGCATCGAGATCTGATCCGCCCGCACGATCCACCGTCCGATCCATCCCAGCGCGAGAGGATCCAACCGGCATGGCAGCACTGCCACTTGAAGGTCTGTCCGCGATCGTCACCGGAGCCGGGCGCGGGCTCGGCCGGGCCGAGGCGCTCGAACTCGCCCGGCTCGGCGCGGCCGTCGTCGTCAACGACTTCGGGCAGCCCGGGCGGGACGGCTCGGGCCAGGCGTCGAAGGGCCCGGCCGAGGAGGTCGCCGCCGAGATCCGCGCCGCGGGCGGCCGGGCCACGGCCCACACCGGGGACGTCGCCGACCACCAGCAGGCCCGTGAACTGGTCCAGTTGGCGATCGACACGTACGGCAAGCTCGACATCCTGGTCAACAACGCGGGCATCCTGCGGGACCGGATGATCTTCTCGATGAGCGAGGCCGAGTGGGACTCGGTGATCCATGTGCACCTCAAGGGGCACTTCAACACCACCCACTTCGCGGCCGCGCACTGGCGCGAGCGGTCCAAGGCGGCGGGCGGCCCGGTCTACGGCCGAATCGTCAACACCTCCTCGGAGGCCTTCCTCGCAGGCTCGGCGGGCCAGCCCAACTACGCGGCGGCCAAGGGCGGCATCGTCGGCCTCACCACCTCCACCGCGCTGGCGCTCGGCAAGTACGGGGTCACGGCGAACGCGATCTGCCCGCGGGCCCGTACGCGGATGACCGAGGACGTGTTCCAGGGCTTCCAGGAACCGGCGGCGGGGCAGCTCGACCCGCTGGCGCCCGAGCACGTCTCGCCGCTCGTCGGCTATCTGGCGTCGCCCGCGGCCGCCAAGGTCAACGGGCAGCTCCTGGTGGTGCACGGCGGCATGGTCGCGATCGTCGAACGGCCCAGGGTGGCCGCCAAGTTCGACACCGCGAAGGAGGTCTTCTCGTACGAGGAACTCGACGAGCTGATCTCCCCCTACTACGAGGACCGGCCCCCGAACGAGACCTTCGCGGCGGCCGAGGTGCTCGGGCTCAAGCACGGCTGAGGCGCTGCCGAGCGTGCCGAAAGGGCGAGGCCCCCGGGGTGAACCACCCCGGGGGCCTCGCTTGTTTCACGTACTCAGGCGTTGCTGCCCGCGGTCTCCTCGCGCCGGTGGCGTCCGTGGGCCGGCGTCGCCGAGTCCTCGGTGGAGGCCGCCCCGCCCCGGTGCCTTCCGTTGCTGTCGGTCCCGGTACCCGTCTCCTGCGGACGGGTGTCGGTCTGGTTGGACATGAGCTGTGGTCACCCCGTAGTCGTCTTCACTGTGCCTCGTACAGGGCGCCGATTCTAACGATCTCCTGACAGCGGCCGACGGCCGGTCAGAGGTGCCTGCCCCAGCGGTACGGGCTTGGCCGCGGCGGGCTTGGCGGGCGCCGGAGGCGGGGCGGCCGGGGCGGGTGCCGGGTCCGGCGGCGCGGGCAGGTCGAGCAGCGCGCACGGGGTCGTGTCCGTGACGTACGGAAGCCTCAGCACCCCCTCCGGTGTCCACAGCCCGGCGCCCGCCAACCACCCCTGGGGCACCGCCAGTTGATGAAGGTGGCGGCCCGCCGGGCGCCAGATGCCGACCCAGGTGCCGCCCGCCGCGTCGATGCGCAGGGCCACCGCGCAGGACTCCGGCGTGAGGACCTGGCCCGGCTGTATGGCGAACGGGGTGACCGCCGCGTCCGCCAGACGCAGGCATTCCGGGAAGCGGATGGGGAGTGCGGAGCCGAGCACGCCCCAGCCGAGCCGGTCGTGGCCGGGGGCGTCCGAGCGGATCACGAGGAGTCCGCTGTCGGCGTCGGCGAGCAGCAGCCGGTCGTTGCTGTCCTCGGTGATCTGGAGCAGCTCGGTGACCTCGCCGCCGCGTTCCAGGTCGACGGCGACGGCCTTGGTGCGGCCGTCCAGTTCGCGGTCCAGGGAGAGCATCCGTCCGGTGCGGTCCAGCCACGCCCCGCCCGAGCAGCGCCCCTTGATGCGGGCGACCAGCTCGGGGCCGAACGCGCCGCCCGCCACCAGCCACAGCGCCGTGCCGTCCGGGCCCGCCGCGAGCGCGTAGGCGCAGCTGCCGTCCGGGGACGGCGGGAGCAGGGTGAGCTCGCCCTCCCCGGCGTCGACCGCGCCGAGCGGCAGCTCGCCGGTCGCGGGGCCGGTGGGGTAGAGCAGCGCGAAGGCGTGCCGGTCGGCGACCCTGCGGTGGATGAGCACCCGGCCGTCCGCCATGGGCAGCACCCCGGCGTCGGGCTCCTCCGGCTGGTTGCCGGGGAGCGGCACCGCGTACGGCTCGGGGCCGTCGAGGGTCCAGCGCTCGGGGAACCAGGCCGCCCCCGCCCCCGCGTCGCGCACCAGCCTCGCGGCGTACGAACCGTTCGCGGTGATCGCGAATCCCGTACTCCTGACCGCGCCGCCCTCGGCAGCGGTCTCGATGGCCAAAGCCGTCATGAGATGGCTCACCTCCGGCCCATGAAGCTAGTTTTCGCACTTCCAGCCGAACAACGCGAGACCACTCGCTTCACACCAAAGGGTGGCTGTCGGGCGATTCGCCTGTGGAGGGGGAGACGGATGTGCAGGAACGGTTTATGTAAGGTTAGGCGTACCTAAGCCACGTTGGCCGGATGTTTGCGGCCGGCGATCCCCCGCTGTACAGGAGCCTGTGATGTCCCTACGCCGCCGCGGCACCGCCGCCGTAGCCCTCGCCGTGGCCGCCGGACTCTCCCTCGCGGCCTGCGGAAGCAGCGAGGGCGGGGACAAGCCGTCGGCGGCGGCCTCGGGCAAGGCGGACGCGGGCGGCAAGAAGTCCGTCGCACAGGGCGGCAAGGACTTCGCGGCGGCCGCCGACAGGACGGCGAAGATGGGCACCGACGCGGAGCCCGGCCGGTTCCCGCGCACCGTCAACCACGCCATGGGCGCCACCGAGATCAAGGCTCAGCCCAAGCGCGTCGTCGTCCTGGACGTCGGCGAGTTCGACAACGTGGTGTCGCTCGGCATCCAGCCCGTCGGATACGCCCCCACCGAGGGCGACGAGGGCATCCCCAGCTACCTGAAGAAGGGCGCGGGCGAGCCGAAGAACGTCGGCACGATCAACAGCCTCAACCTGGAGGCGATCGCCGCGCTCAAGCCCGACCTCATCCTGGGCAGCCAGCTGCGCGCCGCCGACAAGTACAAGGAACTTTCCAGGATCGCCCCGACGGTCTTCTCGATCCGCCCCGGCTTCCCGTGGAAGCAGAACTATCTGCTGAACGCCGCCGCCCTCGACAAGAGCGCCGAGGCGAAGGCGAAGCTCGCCGCGTACGAGACGAAGGCCGAGCAGCTCGGGAGCGACCTCGGCGCGAACAAGCCGACCGTCACGATGCTCCGCTACATGCCGGGCAAGGTCCGCCTGTACGCGAAGGCCTCCTTCATCGGCACGATCCTGGACGACGCCGGCATCCCGCGCCCCAAGAACCAGCAGGCCGTCGACCTGGCGACCGAGGTCGGCCCGGAGACCATCGACCAGGCCGACGCCGACTGGATCTTCACCGGCGTCTACGGCGACCCGAAGAAGTCCAAGCGGGACAGCGCCGAGTCGAACCCGCTGTGGAAGAACCTGAAGGCCGTCAGGGCCGGGCAGGCCAAGGACGTCAAGGACGAGACCTGGTACCTCGGACTCGGCGTCACCGCCGCCGACTCCGTCCTCGACGACCTGCGCGGCTTCCTCGTCAAGAAGTAGCCACCGGCGGCCCGCGGCCGGGAAGCAGGCCGGTGGCCGACCGGCGGGGTGCGCAGCGCAGGTAACCTGTCTCCGTGCCCCGTCTGTCTGAAGTCATCGCCGCGCTCGACGCCCTCTGGCCGCCCGAGCGGGCCGAGGGGTGGGACGCCGTCGGCACCGTCTGCGGCGACCCGGACGCCGAGATCCACCGGGTCCTGTTCGCCGTCGACCCCGTCCAGGACATCGTCGACGAGGCCCTCAAGCTGGGCGCCGACCTGGTCGTCACCCACCACCCGCTCTATCTGCGCGGCACCACCACGGTCGCCGCCGGCCACTTCAAGGGCCGCGTGGTGCACACCCTGATCAAGCACGACATCGCCCTGCACGTCGCGCACACCAACGCCGACACCGCCGACCCGGGCGTGAGCGACGCCCTCGCGGGCGCCCTCGACCTCAGGGTCGTACGGCCCCTCGTGCCCGACGCGAGCGACCCGTCGGGCCGCCGCGGCCTCGGCCGGATCTGCGAGCTCGACCCCCCGATGACGCTTCAGGAGTTCGCCGCCCGCGCCGCCGCCCGGCTCCCCGCCACCTCGCAGGGCATCCGCGTCGCGGGCGACCTCGAAGCGACGGTGCGTACGGTCGCGGTCAGCGGCGGCTCGGGCGACAGCCTCTTCGACGCCGTACGCGCCTCGGGAGCCGACGCCTTCCTCACCGCGGACCTGCGCCACCATCCGGTCTCCGAGGCCACCCAGCACTCACCGCTCGGCCTGGTCGACGCCGCGCACTGGGCCACCGAGTGGCCCTGGTGCGAGCAGGCCGCCGCCCAGCTCGACGAGATTTCCGACCGCCACGGCTGGGACCTGAGGGTCCACGTCTCGAAGACGGTCACCGACCCGTGGTCCGCCCACCACACCTCCCCTTCTATTGATGGAGCCCCCAACTGAACGCCGCGCCCGCCGACCAGATCCGCCTTCTCGACGTACAGGCGCTGGATGTCCGCCTGTCGCAGCTCGCCCACAAGCGGAAGTCGCTGCCCGAGCACGCCGAGATCGAATCGCTGAACAAGGACCTCACGCAGCTGCGTGACCTCCTGGTCGCCTCGCAGACCGAGGAGAGCGACACCGCCCGCGAGCAGACCAAGGCCGAGCAGGACGTGGACCAGGTGCGCCAGCGCGCCGCCCGCGACCAGCAGCGCCTCGACTCGGGCGCCGTCTCCTCGCCGAAGGACCTGGAGAGCCTGCAGCGCGAGATCGCCTCGCTCGCCAAGCGCCAGGGCGACCTGGAGGACGTCGTCCTCGAAGTCATGGAGCGCCGCGAGTCCGCCCAGGAGCGCGCCGCCGAGCTGACCGAGCGCGTCTCCTCCGTACAGGCCAAGGCCGACGACGCGACCGCCCGCCGCGACGCCGCGCTCGGCGAGCTCGACACCGAGGCCGCCTCGGTGACCAAGGAGCGCGAGATCGTCGCCGGTTCCGTCCCGGCCGACCTGCTCAAGCTGTACGACAAGCTCCGCGAGCAGCAGGGCGGCGTGGGCGCGGCCCGCCTCTACCAGCGCCGCTGCGAGGGCTGCCGCCTGGAGCTCAACATCACCGAGGTCAACGAGGTCAAGGCGGCCGCTCCCGACACGGTCCTGCGCTGCGAGAACTGCCGCCGCATCCTGGTGCGCACCTCGGAATCGGGTCTGTAAGTGCCTGACGCGGTACGGCAGTTCGTCGTCGAGGCCGACGGCGGCTCCCGGGGCAACCCGGGTCCCGCCGGCTACGGCGCGGTCGTCCTCGACCCGGCGACCGGCGAGACGCTCGCGGAGGCCGCCGAGTTCATCGGCGTCGCCACGAACAACGTCGCCGAGTACAAGGGGCTCATCGCGGGGCTGCGCGCCGCGCGGGAGCTCGACCCGGCGGCGCGGGTGCGGGTCCGGATGGACTCCAAGCTCGTCGTCGAGCAGATGTCGGGCCGCTGGAAGATCAAGCACCCCGACATGAAGCCGCTCGCGGCCGAGGCCGGGCGCATCCTGCCGTCCTCGCAGGTGTCGTACGAGTGGATCCCGCGCGAGCGGAACAAGCACGCGGACCGGCTCGCCAACGAGGCGATGGACGCGGGCAAGCGGGGCAGGGTTGGGGTCTCCCCTGCTCGAACGGAGTTGAGAGCTCGGGGAGGGGAGCCGTCGGCATCCACCGCGGACCCGTCCGCCTCTGCTTCCGCCTCTGCCTCTGCCGACGTGAGTGCGGCCCGGGTGGTCGGTGACGCGGCGGCGGGCGCGGCCAGGGCGCGGGCGGCCCTGGTGCAGGGAAGGGAAGCCGGGGCTTCGGCGTCGACTCCCGTACCGGACAAGGCGGTTGAGGCGGCGCCGACCGTGGGCTGGGGAGCGTCCGCGGATCTGGGCGCGCCCGCCACGTTCGTACTGCTCCGTCACGGCGAGACGGCGCTGACGCCCTCGAAGCGGTTCTCCGGGAGCGGCGGAACCGATCCCGAACTGTCGGCCGTCGGGCGCGGCCAGGCCGAACGGGTCGCCGCCGCGCTCGCCGAGCGCGGCACCGTCCAGGAGATCGTGTCGTCCCCGCTACGGCGGTGCCGCGAGACCGCGGCGGCGGTGGCGGCCCGGCTCGGGCTCGACGTCCACATCGAAGAGGGACTGCGCGAGACGGACTTCGGGGCGTGGGAGGGGCTGACCTTCGCGGAGGTCCGCGAGCGGTACCCGGACGACCTCGACGCCTGGCTCGGCTCCGCGAAGGCGGCCCCGACGGGCGGCGGCGAGAGCTTCGCGACGGTGTCGCGGCGGGTTTCGGCTGCCCGGGACCGGCTGATCGCCGCGTACCCCCGGCGCACGGTGCTCGCGGTGACCCATGTGACCCCGATCAAGACCCTGGTGAGGCTGGCCCTGGGGGCACCGCCGGAATCCCTGTTCCGGATGGAACTCTCGGCGGCGTCGTTGTCGGCGGTGGCGTACTACGGGGACGGCAATGCGTCGGTGCGGCTGCTGAACGACACGGGGCACCTGCGGTAGCCCTCGCTGTTGGGGTGCGGGCCCGCTGGGGGCTTTTTGCGCAGTTCCCCGCGCCCCTGAGTCGCTTCAGGCCGCGGGCTGTTGGAGGTGCTCGCGCGGTTCCTCGCGCCCCCAAGGCCTCTTTCGGCTGCGGGCCGTGCGTGGCTGGTCGCGCAGTTCCCCGCGCCCCTGGGCACGGTTGGGGGCCGGGGCCGCGCTCCTCGGGTTGCGTCCCGAACCTCCGGCAGCCCGATGCCCATCAGCCTGCGGGCCGTGCGTGCCTGGTCGCGCAGTTTCCCGCGCCCCTGAAACGCGTCTTCGGCTGCGGCCCGGTGTGGTTGCTCGTGCAGTTCCTCGCGCCCCTGGCGGTGTCGATCCTGGCAGGGTGCACTCTCAGCCTGTCATGGGGGTCCCCGGGCCCTCGGGGGAGTTTGCGGGCGAGCGCCCTCCGGGCGCGAACGCGGTCTGGGGCGGAGCCCCGGGAAAACCGGCCTTCCCTTCCCTTCACCCCCGGCGGGTTTCGGGAAGGGGTGGGGTGGGGGCTTCCGGGGTCTGGGGCGGAGCCCCGGCGCACCCCCGCAGCGCCCGGTGCCTCAGCGGGCTCGCAATGCCGCCGCCTCGCGGGCCAGGGCTTCGACCCGGGGCCAGTCGCCGATGGCGATCGCGTCCCGCGGCAGCATCCAACTCCCGCCCACGCACCCCACGTTCGGCAGGGCCAGATAGGCGGGCGCCGAGGCGGGCGAGATGCCGCCGGTCGGGCAGAAGCGGGCCCGGGGGAGCGGCGCCGACAGGGACGTCAGGTACGCCGTGCCGCCCGCCGCCTCGGCCGGGAAGAACTTCATCTCCGTCACGCCCTGTTCGAGCAGCGCGACGACCTCCGACGCCGTCGAGACCCCGGGCAGGAACGGGACGCCGGACCCCTTCATCGCGTCCAGGAGGGCGGGAGTCCACCCGGGGCTCACCAGGAAACGGGCCCCCGCGTCCACGGCGTCGGCGGCGCCGCCCGCCGATATCACCGTGCCCGCCCCGACCACCGCGTCCGGCACCTCGGCCGCGATCGCCCGGATCGCGTCAAGGGCGGCCGGCGTGCGCAGGGTCACCTCGATCGCCGGGAGCCCGCCCGCCACCAGCGCCCGCGCGAGCGGCACGGCGTCGGCGGCGTCGTCGATCACCACGACGGGGAGGACGGGGGCGAGATCCAGGACGGAGGCGTGGGCAGGGGAGGGCATGGCGGAGGACGTCATGGGCCCATCCTGCCGAGGGTGTGCGGAGTGCGCAACGAGCGTTGCGCATGATGCAACAGCTGCTCGGGGCTAGTGAATCTGCGTCACGACCACGTCCAGGGACCAGGCACGGCCCGCCTTGGCGGGCGGCTCGCCCTCGACCACGTAACCGAGGTCGCGCAGTACGGTCACCAGCTCGGCGGGGTCGGCGGGGCCGGCACCGGCGGTGAGGAGGTCGCGTACGAGCCGGCCCTTCGTCGCCTTGTTGAAGTGGCTGACGACCGAGCGCTTCTCCACGCCGTCGACGATCTGGGAGTGCAGCACCCGCACGGTGGCCGTGCGCCCCGCGACGGCGCCCTTCGGCTTCCAGGCGGCGGCGTACGCCGAGGAGCGCAGGTCCAGGACCAGGCCCTCGCCCGCGGCCTCCGTCATGACCGGGTCCATCACGGTCCGCCAGTACGCTCCGAGCGCGCCCAGGCCGGGCAGCTTCACGCCCATCGAGCAGCGGTAGGAGGGAATCCGGTCACCGGTGTGGACGGCGCCCCACAGCCCCGAGAAGACGAGCAGTGCCTTCGCGGCGCGGCGCTTGGCGGCGGTGTCGAGGGTGGCGAGGCCGAGGGCGTCGTACAGGACGCCGGTGTAGATCTCGCCGGCCGGGCGGGTGCCCGCGGTGCGCAGCTCGACGTTCTTGGCGACCTCGCCGCGCAGGCCCTCGCTGAGCCCGAGCACCTCGCGGGCCTTGCCCTCGTCGCCGGTGCACAGCTCGACGAGCTCGTCGAGGACGGCCGCGCGGGCATCGGCGAGGCCCGGGAGGGACAGCGACTCCGCCTTCAGCGGCGCCCCGCGGCCCGAAGCGGCCTTTCCTTCGGAGGGCGGCAGCAGCACCAGCACGGCGATTCTCCTTCGTGTACGTACGGGGAGGGGGTGCGGCCCCCGCGTCAGGGTAACCCTGGCCTGCCCCCACCCCGCCCCTTCCCTGAACCCGCCGGGGGTTGGGGAAGGGAGGCCGGGTTTCCTGGGGCTCCGCCCCGGCCCCCGGGCGCTCGTCCTCAAACTCCCCCAAGACCTTAAGGGCGGGGGACCCCCATGACGGGCTGGGAATGCCCGCACGGGCACCCTGCCAGGGACGGCCCTGTCAGGGACGCGGGGAACTGCGCGGGCGACCACACACGGTCCGCGGCCGAAAGCGGGTCCAGGGGCGCGGGGAACTGCGCAATCGCCCCGGCGGGCCCGCACCCGAACACTGCCCCCGGCGGACCGCGGCGAGCGAAAACATGCCCCACCCCCCACCCCCTCGTACGCTCGGGGCATGCCCCGCCGCCACCTGCACGTGACCGGCGCAGCTCAGGCCCCGCTGCGGGCCGCGCTCGCCGCGCTGCGTACCGCGCTCGACGTTCCCCCTCAGTTCCCCGCCGACGTCCTCGCCGAGGCGGAGCGCGCGGCCGCCGCACCCCGCCTCCCCGCCCACGACGCGACCGGCGTCGAGTTCTTCACCATCGACCCGCCCACCTCCACCGACCTCGACCAGGCCATGCACCTGGAGCGCAGGCCGGGCGGCGGGTACCGGGTGCACTACGCGATCGCCGACGTCGCCGCGTTCGTCACCCCGGGCGGCACCCTGGACGCGGAGGCGCACCGCCGCGTGACGACTCTCTACTTCCCCGACGAGAAGACCCCGCTGCACCCCGCCCTCCTCTCCGAGGGCGCCGCGAGCCTGCTCCCGGACCAGCCCCGGCCCGCCCTGCTCTGGCAGATCGATCTCGACGCGGACGGTGCGATCACCGCCACCGACGTACGCCGCGCTCTCGTCCGCAGCCGCGCCAAGCTCGACTACGAGGGCGTCCAGCGGCAGATCGACGCCGGTACCGCACCCGAGTCCCTCGCCCTGCTCCGCGACATCGGCACCCTGCGCGAACAGCAGGAAGTCGCCCGCGGCGGCATCTCGCTGAACGTCCCCGAGCAGGAGATCGTCGAGCACGACCACCGCTACGACCTCACCTACCGCGCCCCCCTGCCCGCCGACGGCTGGAACGCGCAGATCTCCCTGCTCACCGGCATCGCCGGCGCCCAGCTGATGCTGGCGTACGGCACCGGAATCCTGCGCACCCTGCCCAGCGCCCCGGACGGCGCGGTCGCGAGGCTGCGCCGCTCGGCGAAGGCGCTGCACATCGACTGGCCGCACCACGTCCCGTACGCCGCCGTCGTCCGCTCCCTCGACCCGCGCGAGCCGAACCACGCCGCCTTCCTCCAGGAGTGCACGACGCTGCTGCGGGGCGCCGGGTACACCGTGTTCACCGGTCACGCCGAGCCCCAGCTCGCCGTCCACGCCGCGGTGGCCGCCCCGTACACCCACTGCACGGCCCCGCTGCGCCGCCTCGTCGACCGGTACGCCGGTGAGCTCTGCCTCGCCGCGGTGGCGGGCCAGGACCCGCCGGACTGGGTCGCCGCCGCGCTCGAAGGGCTCCCGAAGGAGATGGCCGCGGGCACGAGCCGGGCCAACACCGTGGAGCGCGAGTGCGTGGACATCGTCGAGGCGGCCCTGCTCAAGGACCGGGTGGGCGAGGTGTTCGAGGCGACCGTCGTCGACGTGAAGGAACAGCAACCGGCCGTCGGCACCGTCCACTTGACCGACCCGGCGGTGGTGGCCCGCATCGAGGGCGGCGACAGGCCGCTCCCGCTCGGCGAGCGCCTCAGGGTCCGCCTGACCCAGGCCGACCCAGGCACCACGAAGATCCTTTTCGCCCCCGCCTGAGAGGACCTACGCGACGACCGCCCGCAGCGCCGTCGCCAGCTCGCCTGACTCGTCCGTGTGGAACCGCACGACCGTCACCTCGCGCCGCTTTCCCAGGAGCTGTACGTGGGTGATGGGCTCGGTCAACTCCACCGTCAGGGAGGTCTGGGAGCCGACGGACAGTTCCAGGACGTCGTCCGGCACCGTTGCGCCCGCGCCCTGGAACTTCAACTCCCTGCGGATTGCGGCTATGTGGGCCAGCGGGACGGCCAGGTCCACCCGGGCGCCCGCGCGCAGCCGCAGGGTGTCCGGGGTCAGGACGTGCGGCCGGGTCACGGCCGTGGCCTGGATGCCGAGGACCTGGACGACCGTGTACACGTCCAGGAGCAGCAGGACCGCGTGCACGGCCGGCCAGTCGCGGACCATGAACGACACCCCGATCGTCTCGACGACGCACACGAAGGTCAGCCCGTACACCATTGCCGCCTGCGGGCCCGCGTACCCGAACGCGCGGTCACCCGGCTGTACTTGGTGCCGTTTCCGGGTGATCCACAGCCCGAAGCTCTGCAGCATCCGCGCCTCGTGCGCGGAGAGGCGGCCGGCCCACTCAGGGAGGAGGTTCCGCGTCATTCCGTCGCCCCGTCCTTCTCCGGCGTCTTAGCCACCAGCAGCATCGCTCGCCGTACCGCCTCCGCCTGTGCGGGCGCGAAGTCGGCGAGGAAGGCCTTGAGGAAGGTCAGGTCGGCCGGGGGCGTGGTCGCCGCGATCTGTGCCGTCAGCTCGGGCGGGAGGCAGGCGGCGAGCGCTCGCGCGGCCTCGTCCACCCGGGGGTCCGCGAGGTCGGCGTCCGCCAGCGCGTCGAGCAGGGCGTACACCTGGTGGACGCGCTCGGCGGCGCCCGGCGCGGCGGCCGTGGACCGTACGGCGGCCATCAGCCGGTCCCGCTCCTCGGGGTCCGCGGCGGTCTCCATGAGGGCGAACAGCTCGCGGTCCTTGGCGGCCATCGGGGAGGTCGTCTCCTGCGCACCCAACTCGGCGAAGAAGTCGGCAAGTTCGGGGGAGAGCTCGTCCTCGGACGTCAGACGGCCCGCCCGCGCGCGGGCGAGCAGCGTGGCCAGGCGGGCCCGGCGGGCCCGGATCTCCGCCTCCTGGCGGGCCAGGTCCGCGTCCAGCTCACCCAGTACGTCGGCCAGTTCGTGCCCCGCGTCGTCGGCGATCACGTCCCGCACCTCGTCGAGGCCGAGGCCCAGCTCGGTCAGCCGCCGGATGCGGGCGAGCGCGACGGCGTCCCGCACCGAGTACTGCCGGTAGCCATTGGCGAGCCGGGCCGGTTCGGGCAGGAGGCCGAGGTGGTGGTAGTGCCTGACGGCTCGCGTGGTCACCCCTACCAGCGCGGCGATCTCCGAGATCCTCATGGCTCCAGTAGAAACGTTGACGCTGCGGCAGGGTCAAGTGATCCTTTCGGCGGGACCGGCGACCTTTGTGCCGCCCCGCGCCGGGTAGCATGGTCGGCACGGCAGACGAGCCGGGCGGGCGGCCGCGTGGAGATCCACTGGATCTTCCCGAGGAACGTCCGGGCTCCACAAGGCAGGGTGGTGGCTAACGGCCACCCGGGGTAACCCGCGGGACAGTGCCACAGAGAACAGACCGCCCGGGATTTCGGTCCCGGGTAAGGGTGAAACGGTGGTGTAAGAGACCACCAGCGCCTGAGGTGACTCAGGCGGCTAGGTAAACCCCACCCGGAGCAAGGTCAAGAGGAGCCGCCGTGAAACGCGGCTCTGCGCGGACGACCGAGGGCAGCCTGCCCGAGTCCGCGGGTAGACCGCACGAGGCCGGCGGCAACGCCGGTCCTAGATGGATGGCCGTCGCCCCGACGACCGCGAGGTCCCGGGGTACAGAACCCGGCGTATATGCCCGACTCGTCTGTCGCCACTCTCGGCAGAGGCCCCTGACCAGGTGAAACACCAGGTCAGGGGCCTTTCGTGGCTTCGGAGCCGCGTTCCGGGCGGGGGAGGGCGGGGGCCGTGGCGGTCCGGCGGTTCAGCGGGGGCCGGTCACCACAGGACGGGCAGCCGCTCGGGGATGCGCTTCATGAAGCCGGTGCGCCACACGAGCTGTTCGATGGGGACGGCGAGGTCGAGTCCGGGCATCCGGTCGAGCAGCACCTCGATGGCGATCTGTGCGTGGCGCTTGCCCAGGGCGGTCGCGGGGCAGTAGTGGCCGCCGCCGCCGAACGACAGGTGAGCGTTCGCGTTGGGGCGGTCCAGGCGCACGGTGTGCGGGTCCTCGAACTCCTGAGGGTCGTGGTTGGCGGCCTCGACCAGGACGAGGACCAGTTCCCCCTTCTGGATCTCGACGTCGCCGAGCACCATGGTCTCCGTCGCGATGCGCGGCAGCCCGTCGGCGATGGACAGGTTGATGCGCAGCAGCTCGTCCACCGCCGCCGGAATCAGGGACGGATCGGCCACGAGCCGGGCCTTGAGTTCCGGGTGCTGGATGAGGGAGACGATCGCCATGGTGAGGAAGCCCATGACGGAGATGACTCCGGCGCCGAACATGGTGACGCCGACCGTGGCGAGCATCTCGTCCGTGAGGTGCGCGTAGTCGGGGTCGTCGCGCAGGGCCGCGAGCTCGCCCAACAGGCCGCCGGTTTCCGGGTCGTTGAGGCGCCGCACCATGTGCGCGATGTCGCGGTCCCAGTTCATCGCCGCGGCGGGGATCTCGCGCGGGGAGTTCATGAACGCGATGTGCAGCGAGTCGTACAGCTTCCCGGAGTCGGCCTCGGGGATGCCCAGGATGTAGGTGTGCAGCGCGGTGGAGTACGGCACGGTGAAGTCGTAGCGCAGATCACTGGGCGCACCGGCGGCCATCAGGCGGTCGGCGAGGTGGCGGGCGCGCTCGTACAGCCAGTCCTCAAGCCCCGGCGACTTGGGGTTCAGGGCCTTCATCACGGCTTTGCGGAGCCCGGCGCCGGTGATGTTGCCCATGTTGTTGACGACCTCGGGCGGGATCGTCAGGGCGTACTGCCGGGGCGCACCGGGCGCGGAGGTCTCGGCGAGCGAATACCGGTCGTCGTCAAGGACCTGACGGCACAGCGGATAGGAAGACACCAGCCACGCTTCCGCTCCGGCGATGGTGCGGACCTTCTTGACCGGCTCATGGGCCAGGAGCTGCGCGATCTGGGGCGGGAGGGCGGTGCCGTCGGCGTCGAAAGGGAACCGCGTCAGCTGGTCGTGGTCCACGGGGCAGCCCGGCGCGGCGGTGTTGAGGGCGGTGGTCATGCGGGCTGCTCCTGGGTGTCGACGGGGTTGATGATGGCGTGGCCCTGGTTGCGGGAGGCGCGCAGCCCGTAGCCCCGCGCGTAGAGCAGCTCCGCGAGGGGGAGTGCCTGGTGGTAGCAGTTGAGGGAGCTGGGAACGTCGAGGATGGCCGGGGTGTCGAGGAACAGCGGCACCTCGGCGCAGACGTACTTGATGCACACCTCACGCTGCCGGTCGGTGGGCGGCTGCCCGTTCAGCTTGCCGGCGAGGAAGCGCGCGGCGAGCTGGTCGCAGACCTCGCGGAACTCGGGATCCGCGGTCAGCAGGTCGTCGAGCCGGGTACGGATGCGCTGGTAGGCGGGGATCTCCAGGAGGGCGGACATGGGGCGTCCGCGCAGGCGCTTGCCCTCGGGGTCCAGGAATCCCACGGCGCCGGTCACCTTGGCGCGGACACCACGGAGGTTCTTCACCGCCTTGCGCTGTGCCTCCACCGGCGGATAGCCGAGAGCTTCGAACATCTCGGCGACATGCAGGTCCGTCCAGATCAGATCGACCTGACGGAAATGTTCCAGACCCCAGTTGGCGAGGTCGAGGACGCGTTCGTGCGTGAAGTAGCCGTTGCCGGACGAGATACCGATGACGGCGTGATCGCCCTCGTCGTGGATCACCTGGCAGTGCGGGGTGTACGGGTGCACGGCGAAAACGCCAGCTATGGCAGTCGTCAACGTCAATTTCCCCTGGCGCCGCTAGTCCCAGCAGGGCCCGATGCCCTGGGTGTGGCGGCGCGGGACCGACGTTAGCGTGATGACAGCGTGTTGATCTATCCCTACCAGCAAGTTACCTACGGATTTCGTTGTACGGGGGGCGCACGGGCTTCCGCCCGGCAACCTCGCGCCGCCGCACCTTTCCCACCTGCCACCATCACCCCACGTAACCCGCCGTTCATCCTCCGTGTGGCGGAACGGCATACGCGGTCGTAGCGTGATCTGCGGTACCGGCCGGAAGCCCGCGCGCCAGTCGAGGCGGCGGGGGTGCCGCACAGTTCGACTCGGGGACACGAGGAGAAACGCCGTGCCTTCCTTTCACTTTCCCGTGATGCTGGCGCTCGCAGCGTGCGCCTTCTTCCTCTGCCGCAAAGGCGGCACGAAGATCTCCCACGCGCTCGTCTGCGCCGGGTTCGGGTTCTATCTCGCCGATTCGGCGGTCGCCCCCTCGGTGCACACCGCGCTCAACTCCGTCACCGGCATGCTCGGACAGCTTGGCTGAGCGCGCGGGCCCCGACCGCCGCCGCGTGCGGTGGCTCCTCCTGGCCGGCTGCCTCGTCGCCGTACTCACGGGCTGCGCGGACATGGAGGGGCTGCACCGCGACGGGGCGGCGGCGAGCGTGGCCCCGCCGGAACCGCTCTGGCCGCAGGACCGGCCCTCCCCGCCCGGCCCCGAGCAGCAGCGCGGCCGGCCCTTCACCGTGCCCGGCATCGCGAAGGTGGCCTCCGGCGACATGCGGGACGCCGACCCGCTCGCCGTCGTCAAGGCCGACCTCACCGCCACCGAACGCGAGGACCAGGGCACCGGCCGGCTCGTGGACCGCCGGGCCGCCGAGCGGGTCGCGGGCTGCGTCCGGGCCGCCGGGTGCGGGGTGCGCGAGCCGGTGCTGCGGGACCTGACCGACGACGGGCGGGCCGAGCTCATCACCGCCGTCGACATCGACGGCCGGGCCAGCGAGATGCGGGTCTACCACGTGGTCGACGGCAGCGTGACCCGGGTCTTCTCGCGGCGCGCGGTCCTCGAAGGCGTCGAACTCGCCGCCGGGCACCTCGCCATCCGCGAACCCACCTCCAACGACCGGTTCGTGTACGTCTCGCACTACGGCTGGGACGGCAGGATGATGGCCCTCATCGAGCTCAAGCTCGACACCTGCCGCGCCCTCAAGCAGACCTCCGGCCTCCCCTGCGTCACGCCGTCGCCCCCACCCGGCGGCCCCTCGTGACGGCCTGGCAGGAGCGGCTGCGGCCGGGCTGGACGTACGGCCTGCGCTGGAAGATCGTGCTCACCGTGGCCGGGGTGGCCTGCGCCGTCGCCGCGATCCTCGGCGTCCTCGTGCACAACGTGCTGACCCGCCAGCGCGTGGACGAGGTCCGCAAGGAGGCGCGGCAGAGCCTGGACGCCGCGCTCAAGGAGTACGCGTACGGCACCGAGACCACCGACGGGCACGCCGTGCTTCTCGACCCGGTCCAGCTCCCGGGCGCGCTGCGGAAGCTGGCGATGAGCGGCGAGCGCGGGCTGATGGTCGGCGAGCAGGACGGCAAGGCGGTCATGTGGGCGGCGGCCCCGGCCGGCGGGCACGTCCTCGCGGTGTCCATCCCGTACGCGAGCACTCGCGACCACCTGCGCCAGATGGACACCGCCATCCTCGGCTCCGCGCTGCTCGCGGCGGGCAGCGTCACGCTGGCCGGGACCTATTTCGCCGGGCGGATCAGCCGGCGGCTGCGCCACACGGCCACCGTCGCGCGCCGGATCACCGAGGGCGACCTCGATGTGCGCACCGGGATCCCGCCCGGGGGCAAGGCCGCCGAACGCGACGCGGTGACGGCGGTCGCCGTGGCCCTGGACTCGATGGCCGCCTCCCTGCAGCGCCGTCTGGAGTCGGAGAAGCGCTTCACCGCCGACGTGGCGCACGAGCTGCGCACCCCGCTCACCGGGCTGCTGGCCGCCGCCGGGCTGCTGCCCGAGGGGCGCCCCAAGGAGATGATCAACGACCGGCTCAAGGCGCTGCACACCCTCACCGAGGACCTCCTGGAGATCTCCCGCCTCGATGCGGGCGCCGAGCAACCCGAGCTCGCCGAGCACGAGTTGGGCCCGCTGGTGGAGCGCGCGGTCCGCGCCACGGCGCTGGACTGCGAGGTCCATGTCGTACGCGACGCGACCGTACGCACCGACCGGCGCCGGCTCGACCGGATCATCGCCAACCTGGTCGTCAACGCCCACCGGCACGGGGCGCCGCCGGTGACCCTCACGGTGAACGGCCCGGTCGTCGAGATCCGTGACCACGGTCCCGGCTACCCCGTCGAACTGATCGACAGCGGCCCCCAGCGCTTCCGCACCGGCGACCCGGGCCGGGGAAGGGGCCACGGCCTGGGCCTGACGATCGCAGCGGGCCAGGCAGAGGTCCTCGGCATCGCCCTGCGCTTCTCGAATGCGGCGACGGGCGGGGCAGTCACGACTCTGCGCCTGCCGACGGCGCCCGGAAGGGGCGCGGGGCTGTGACATTGCGCGGCTCCGCCGCCGGCCCGCGGATGCATACCCACCCACCCCGCAAGGGGCTCAGCCGCTGCCCAGCGAACGGCGGGCCACCTTGGCAAGGTGGGCATCGAAGACGCCCTCCGCATCGGGAGTCAGCGTGGTCAGCGCGACCATCGCCGTGACAATGACGTCGCAGAGCTCGGCCTGCACGTCCTGCCAGCTGTGCGAAACCCCCTTGCGAGGGTTCTGCCCGGTCGCCCCGATGACCGCCTCCGCGACCTCCCCCACCTCCTCCGACAGCTTCAGCATCCGCAGCAGCGTCTGCTGCTCGGGCGGTACGGGGCTCTGCTCGGTCAGCCAGGCGTGCAGCGCGGTGACGGTGGGCCAGGGGGAGTTCCAGGTGGCGTCGTCCATGCGTCCACGGTGCCATCCGGCGGAGCACCGATGGCGCACCGGGCCGAGGTGGGGTGTCCTGGGGTCCTGGGGGACGCATCGTTCCGTACCGACCGGGAGAGAAGACCGTGACCATCGCCCTCGACAAGCTGACCGAACCCGCCGTCCGCGCCTTCGTCGGCGCGCTCAACTCCGGTGACCGTGACGCCTTCGCCGCCGCCCTGACGCCCGGGGTCACCATGTCCGACGACGGTGCGGACCGCGACGTCGCCGACTGGACCGAGCGCGAGATCTTCTCCTCCGGCGGCCACATGGACATCGAGAAGCAGACGCACGACGGGCTCGGCCTGGTCGCCAACTACCGCAACGACACGTGGGGCGAGATGCGCACCGCCTGGCGCTTCACCGTCGACGGAGGCAAGGTCAGCCGCTTCGAGACCGGCCAGGCCTGACCTGCCCGGGGGTTCACGCGCCCCCGAGTGAAACCGTCGGGCCCGGCCCGCCCAGGGTCAAGAGGAGATCCGTGCCCCCGCCCCGCTCACCCGCACCCGCGCGTCGCCCGCGCGCAGCGTCACGGTGAGCACGCCGGGACGGCCGAGGTCCTCGCCCTGATGGAGTGTCAGCTCCGACTCCTCGGCGACCAGGCCGAGTTCACGCGCGTACGCCCCGAACGCGGCCGCCGCCGCACCCGTCGCCGGGTCCTCGACGACCCCGCCGACCGGGAACGGGTCGCGGACATGGAAGACCGACTCCGAGGCGCGCCAAACCAGTTGGACGGTGATGAGGTCGAGGCGATGCATCAGCGCCGTGAGCCGGTCGAAGTCGTAGGAGAGGTCCGCGAGGCGCTCGCGGGTGGCCGCGCCGAGAACGAGATGGCGGGCGCCGGCGAAGGCGATCCGGGGCACGATCGCGGGGTCGAGGTCCCCGGCCGGCCAGCCCAGGGCGGCCAGTGCCTCGGCGAGGTCCTTCTCGTCGACGGGCTCCGAGTGCGGCTCGACGCTGGTCAGAGTGGCGCGCAGGCCACCGCTCGCCGCGTCCTCGGCGACCGTCACCGGGACCGTACCGGCCGGGGTCGCGAACACCAGCTCCCCGGTGCCGATGCGCTCGCCGAGCGCGATCGCCGTCGCCACCGTGGCGTGCCCGCAGAACGGCACCTCGGCCTTCGGGCTGAAGAACCGCAGCGTGAAAGCCCGCCCCGGCTCGCCGAGCCCCTCCGGCGGCGCCGTCAGGAACGCCGACTCGCTGTAGCCGAGTTCCGCGGCGATCGCCAGCATCCCGGCGTCGTCGAGCCCCGAGGCGTCGGGGACGACCCCGGCCGGGTTGCCCCCGGCGGGGTCGGCGGAGAAGGCGGTGTAGCGGAGGATCTCGGGCTGGGTGCCGGGCTGGGCTTCGGGCCGCGTGTCGTTCGTCATGATCGCCTCAACTGCCGTGCTGGACCGCCTATTCCGGCCACCCGGGAAACGGGCGAGCGGCTCAGCCCCGGCCGATGTACGGCATCGCCGTGGCCAGTACCGTCGCGAACTGGATGTTCGCCTCCAGCGGCAGCTCCGCCATGTGAAGCACCGTCCGCGCCACATCCGCCGCGTCCATCACCGGCTCCACCGCCAGCTCCCCGTTGGCCTGCGGAATCCCGGTCTGCATGCGCTGCGTCATCTCGGTCGCCGCGTTGCCGATGTCGATCTGCCCGACCGCGATCCGGTACCGGCGCCCGTCCAGGGACAGCGACTTGGTGAGGCCCGTCATCGCGTGCTTCGTCGCCGTGTACGCCACCGAGTCCGGCCGCGGGGCGTGCGCCGAGATCGAGCCGTTGTTGATGATCCGCCCGCCCTGCGGATCCTGCTCCTTCATGGCGCGGAACGCGGCCTGCGCGCACAGGAACGCGCCGTTCAGGTTCACGTCGACCACCGAGCGCCACGCCTCGTACGACAGGTCCTCGACCGGCACCCCGCCGGGCCCGAACGTCCCCGCGTTGTTGAACAGCAGGTCCACCCGCCCATACGCGGCCCGGGCCGCGGCGAACAGCGCGCCGACCTCGTCAGGCGAGGTCACATCCGTACGGACGCAGAGCACGTCGGCGTCCTTGCCGGCCAGCGCCGCGGTCTCCTCCAGGGCCTCGGCGCGGCGCCCGGCCAGGGCCACCGACCAGCCCGCGCCGGCCAGCGCGAGGGCCACACAACGGCCGATGCCGGACCCGGCACCGGTCACGACGGCAGACTTCCGGGGCTTTTGCGAGGTGGTGTCCATGGGCCCGGAGCGTACGGGAGGGGCTCGTGCGTGAGACGGCTCGTCCGCGATGTGGGAGCCCGCACGGGTCGTATCCCGGTGTGACCCGTCCCTCGTTTCCCGTTCCTGCCGACTGGTCCCCTCACCCGGGTCCGGCTGAGAACATGGTTATTCGATTCAACTTTCAGGAGTGAAAGCGATGCCGGAGCGCGGGGGCCAGGACACCCAGGGCTACATATCGACCACGGCCGACGCGAAGGCGCCCGGTGCCGCCGCGACCGCCGCCGTGCGCCGCACGAGTCTCCTGGTCACGCTGGTGCTCGGCGGGCTCACCGCGCTCCCGCCGCTCTCCATGGACATGTACCTGCCGGCCCTGCCCGAGGTCACCGACGCACTGCGCTCACCCGCCGCGACCGTCCAGCTCACCCTCACCGCGTGCCTGGCCGGCATGGCGCTCGGCCAGCTCGTCGTCGGCCCGATGAGCGACAAATGGGGACGCCGCCGACCGCTGCTCATCGGCATGATCGTGTACGTCCTGGCCACCGCGGTCTGCGCCTTCGCGCCCAACGTCGAACTCCTCATCGGCTTCCGCCTTCTGCAGGGGCTGGCCGGCGCCGCGGGCATCGTGATCGCCCGCGCCGTGGTGCGCGACCTCTACGACGGCGTCGAGATGGCCCGCTTCTTCTCCACCCTGATGCTGATCTCCGGCGTGGCCCCCGTGGTGGCCCCGCTGATCGGCGGACAGGTGCTGCGGCTCACCGACTGGCGCGGCGTCTTCGCCGTACTGACCGTGATCGGAGTGCTGCTCACCGCCGTCGTGTGGAAGTGGCTGCACGAGACGCTGCCCGCGGACCGGAGGCACTCCGGCGGCGTAAGCGAGGCCCTGCGCACCATGGGCGGCCTGCTGGGGGACCGGGTCTTCACCGGCTACATGCTCGCGGGCGGCCTCGCCTTCGCCGCCCTGTTCGCCTACATCTCGGCCTCCCCGTTCGTGGTGCAGGAGATCTACGGCGCGTCCCCGCAGACCTTCTCCCTGCTGTTCGGCCTGAACTCCGTCGGCCTGGTCGTCGTCGGCCAGATCAACGGCAAGCTCCTCATCGGCCGGGTCAGCCTCGACAAGGCGCTCGGCTTCGGGCTCGCCGTGATCACGCTGGCGGCGACGGCGCTGCTCCTCATGACGTCCGGGGTGTTCGGCGAGGTGGGCCTCGCGCCGATCGCGGCCGGCCTGTTCGTGCTGATGTCCGCGATGGGCCTCGCCATGCCGAACACCAACGCCCAGGCCCTGATGCGCACCCCCAACGCGGCCGGTTCCGCCTCCGCGCTGCTCGGCACGTCCTCGTTCCTGGTCGGCGCGGTCGCATCGCCGCTGGTCGGCATCGCGGGCGAGGCGACGGCCGTGCCCATGGCGGTCGTCCAGCTCGCCTCGGCCGTCGCGGCCCTGCTCTGCTTCCTGCTTCTGTGCCGGCCCTGGCAGCGCAAGCGCGAGTCCCCCGCCGCGACGGCCGGAGGGTCCGGGGACCCGGCGCGGCAAAAGTAGACTCCCCCGGTGAACCCGGTGAACCACTCCCTCCCCGTCCCGGACGTCCTGCGCTCGGCGCTCGCCGGACTGCTCGACGGTCTTCCCCCCTCGCAGGCCGCGGGCGCCGTCGACCGGCTGATCGGCCACTACCGCGGCGTCGTCCCCACCCACGCCCCGGTACTGCGCGACCGCTCCGACGTCGCCGCCTACGCCGCGTACCGGATGCCCGCCACCTTCGAGGCGGTGCGCTCCGCGCTCGACGCGTTCCGGGACGCGGCCGGCCCGTGGACGCCTGCCACGCACACCGACATCGGCGGCGGCACCGGCGCCGCGAGCTGGGCGGTCGCCGAGGCCTGGGAGGACGCGGACACCCCCGTCGCCACCACCGTCCTGGACTGGGCCGAGCCCGCGCTCGCCGTCGGCCGCGAACTCGCCGAGGCCTCCGGGCTGCCCGGCCTGCGCAACGCCCGCTGGGAGCGCGCCCGCATCGGCTCGGCCCTCACCCTGGAGAGCGCCGACCTCGTCACCGTCTCGTACGTCCTGAACGAGCTCACCCCCGACGACCGCCGCACCCTGATCGACACGGCGGCCGCGGCGGCCACCGGCGCCGTCGTCATCGTCGAGCCCGGCACCCCCGACGGCTACGCCCGCGTCATCGAGGCGCGCGACCGGCTGATCGCGGCGGGCCTGCGCGTGGCCGCGCCCTGCCCGCACAGCGCCGCCTGCCCCATCGAGCCCGGCACCGACTGGTGCCACTTCTCGGCCCGGGTCAGCCGCTCCTCGCTGCACCGCCAGATCAAGGGCGGCTCACTGGCGTACGAGGACGAGAAGTTCAGCTACGTCGCCGCCACGATCCCCCAAGCTCTCAAGGAGCGGGGAGGGGCCCCCATCACCCCCGAACCCGCCCCGTCCCGGATCGTCCGGCGGCCGCAGATCCGCAAGGGGCAGGTGCTGCTCGATCTGTGCACGGCCGAGGAGCAACTGCGCCGTGAGACGGTCAGCAAGCGGCACGGGACGCTGTACCGGGCGGCCCGGGATGCCGAGTGGGGCGACCCCTGGCCGCCCCACTCCGCATCGTCGCCCTCCTAGTCAGGAACGGATTTCCTGGGTGCAGCACTTCACGCTGCCGCCGCCCTTGAGCAGCTCGCCCAGGTCCATCCCGATCGGTTCGTACCCGCGGGCCCGCAGCGGGTCGAAGAGGCCGATGGCCCCCTGGGGGAGCAGGACGTGGTGCCCGTCGCTCACCGCGTTGAGCCCGAGCGCCGCCGCGTCCGGCTCCTCGGCGATCAGCGCGTCCGGGAACAGCCGGGCCAGCACGGCCCGGCTGCCCCGGGAGAAGGCCGGCGGGTAGTACATGATCTCGTCGGCCGAGTCGTCCAGGACGCACAGGGCCGTGTCCAGGTGGTAGTAGCGCGGGTCGACGAGATCGAGCCCGATGACCGGGCGGCCGAAGAACTCCTGGGCCTCGTCGTGCGAGAGCGGGCTGGACCGGAAACCGCGTCCGGCCAGGAGATACGAGTCGGTGACGGCGAAGTCGCCCTCGCCCTCGTTGATGTGCGAGGGCTCGTGGACGGTGGTGAAGCCGTGCGCCCGGAACCAGTCGAGGTGGACCTCGGCCTCCGCCGCGCGCTCGGGATGCGCGAAGCGGGCGCCGAGCACCCGGTTGTCGATCACGGTGGCCCCGTTGGCGGCGAAGACCATGTCGGGCAGCTCGGGGCGGGGGTCGAGCAGTTCGACGGTGTGGCCGAGCGAACGGTAGCGGTCGCGCAGGTCCTCCCACTGGGCCAGGGCCAGCGGCAGGTCGACCGGCTTCTCGGGGTCCATCCAGGGATTGATGGAGTACGTGACCTTGAAGTGTGCCGGTGGGCACATCAGATAGCGCCGGGGTCGGGCGGTTCTCTGCGTACGGAAGTCACGGGCTTCACGAGGCAATGAGGGCTCCTCACGGGCGACTTGGGCCGCGCGAGTGCGCGGCCGCGTGCAGCCCATGGTCCGCCGTGAAGAGCGTCCGCGCAGTGAACCGTCCGGGTATTTTTGCCCGGGCCCGCCTCTGGGGGCCGGGGGCCGCCGAATCGACCCGCCCCGCTCACGTCGACGCCGTCCGATGGTCACGGGCGGGTCATGTCACACACCCCGGATGTCCGGTGCGGTCACCCGGGGAGCAGGATGGTGGGACGATGTTCCTCGTGGACGAGAGTCCCTAGTGGATGAAAGTCCCTCGGGGTCGACGGTGAGGTGAGGGGATAGATGGGCGCTGAGTTCGGCCGTTCCCGCGGCGAGGAGAGCAAACTGTCCCGCTGGCTGCGCAGGCGGCCCAAGGACGCTCCGGGCGCGGACCAGGGCCGGCTCGGCCTGCTGCTGGCCGTGGCCGCCGCAGACCTGCCCCTGGCGCCCGCCGCGTACCCCGTCGGCTACTCGTGTTCCTGCGAGCGGATGGGCTGTCCCACGCCCGCCCGCCACCCCGTCTCCTTCGCCTGGCAGACGCAGTCCACCACCGACCGCGCGCAGGTCGAGCGCTGGGCGCTCGGGCAGCCCGAGGCGAACTTCATCACCGCGACCGGCATGGTCCACGACGTGCTCGACGTACCGCTCGAAGCGGGGCGCGAGGCGCTGGCCCGGCTCCTGTCCGAGGGGATCGACGTCGGGCCCGTCGCCGAGGCCGCCGGTGACGGCGATCACGGGCGCATGCTCTTCTTCACCGCGACCCGGGGCACGCCCGAGGACGAGGACGAGTGGTGGCCCTGCGAGCTGGACTGCCACCCCGAGACGATGGACGAGCATCCGGGGCTGCGCTGGCACTGCCGCGGGAGCTACGTCCTCGTACCGCCCGCGCGGCTGCCGGGGGAGCTCGAGGTGGGGTGGGTCCGGGGGCCGGAACATGCGCTGGTGGATCCGCTGACGTTGCTGGAGGCGTTGACGGATGCGTGTGCGCGGTATGCGGGCGATGCGGGGCCTCACGCGGCAGCCTGGCCGCTGGGCCGGTAGGCCCCACCCCGCCCCTTCCCCAAACCCGCCGGGGGTGGGTGGTTGAGGGAAGCTCCGTCTCCTGGGGCTCCGCCCCAGACCCCGTATCGCGCCTTGAGGGCGCTCGTCCTCAAACGCCGGACAGGCTGGGTATGCCTGCACCGGCACGCTGCCAAGGACGACCCTGTCAGGGGCGCGGAGCCCTACGCCCCCTTCACCCCCACCAGCCCCTGCACCCGGTTCGCCACGACGACGGCTCCCTGGGGCGCGACCAGGGCCAGTTCGTTCGAGATCCACTCCCTTGTCAGGGAGGAATTGACCTGGCCGGTCAGCAGGGCCTTCTCGTCGGGGGAGATGTCCAGGCGGACCCCCTTCGCGGCGGTCTGGCGCTCGAAGTGGCGGGCCGCGAAGAAGACCAGGGCGCGGTTGTCCGCGGTGCGCAGGCCCAGCGGGGCGAAGTCGCCCTCGGTCAGGGGCTGGTCGATGAACTGGCTGATCCGGCCGGACCGTACCGCGTTCTTCTGGCGGGCGTCGCGCCAGCCGCTGGTGTGCTCTCCGGCCGCGAACACGGGCGGCTTGCCGTCCTGGAGGTAGGAGGCGTAGTCGGCGCTCAGGTCCTTCGGGGCGACCGCCAGCGAGGGGTCGTCGGGGCGTACCGGCTCGGCCCAGCCGTCCTTGTCCGTCTTGAAGGCGGGGACGTCCTTGACGCCCAGGATGGACAGGTAGGCCAGCTTCCACACCTGCTCGGGGCCGCTGCGTATGAAGAGCAGCAGCCAGCGGGTGTCGTTCGGGCCCTTGTCGTCCTGGTCGCGGTTGGAGTCGGTGTCGGCGACGAACCAGCGCGGCCAGCCGGCCTGCTTGGGGATCGTGTACTTGGCGTCGGTCAGGGCCAGTTCCGAGTGCCGGGCATTGCCCGCCGGGTTCGTCACGTGCGCCGCCGTGAAGCCCGCCTGCGTGGTGGCGCCGAACGCGCCGGTGACCCGGCCCGCGTCCAGGGCCGGGTCGTACGCCTTGTCCGCCTTGTTGTAGGCGTCGGTGAACGCGGTGAGCGCCTCGGCGGCCTCAGCCTTCGTCGCCGACGGTACGACTTCCCGCTCCCCGTGCACCGTCACGCAGCCGCTCGCGGTCACCGTCAGTACGGTCGCCGTCGCGAGCCCCGCCGTCAGCCGACTCACCCTGCTCATGAACCGCCTTCTGCCCTTCGACCCTCGTAGTCCCCACGGACTTCCGGAACCCTACCGGGGCGAAGAACAACACCAGCGTGGGGATCAGGTACAGGACCCAGACCGCGACCTGGACGACGGTGGGATCGGGCTGGAAGTTGAAGACGCCCTTGAGCAGGGTGCCGTACCAGCTGTCCGGCTCGATCGTCGAACTGATGTCGAAGGCAAGGGAGTTGATGCCCGGCAGGAAGTCCGCCTCCTGGAGGTCGTGCACCCCGTACGCGAGGACGCCCGCCGCGACGACCACCAGCATGCCGCCGGTCCACGTGAAGAACTTCGCCAAGTTGATCTTCAGGGCGCCGCGGTAGAACAGCCAGCCCAGGAACACCGCCGTGGCCAGGCCCAACAGGGCGCCGGCCATCGGCTGGACGGTGCCGTTCTCGGAACCGGCCGCGTGCACCGACGTCCACACGAAGAGGGCCGTCTCCAGGCCTTCACGGCCGACCGCGAGGAACGCGGTGGCCACGAGCGCGCCGGTGCCCATCCGCAGCGCCGAGTCGAGCTTGCCCTGGAGCTCGGTCTTCAGGTGCCGCGCGGTGCGCCGCATCCAGAACACCATCCAGGTGACCAGGCAGACGGCGACGATCGACAGCGAACCGCCGAGCGCCTCCTGGGCCTTGAACGTCATCTCCTGGGAGCCGAATTCGAGCCCGGCGCCGAACGCGAACGCCACGAAGACGGCCACCCCCACGCCGATCCACACCGGCTTCAGGGCGTCGCGACGGTCGGTCTTCACGAGGTACGCGACCAGGATGCAGACGACCAGGCTGGCCTCGAGACCCTCGCGCAGGCCGATCAGATAGTTGGCGAACATGTCTCCCTCTCAGCCGAAGAGTCCCCGGCCCCACCAGTCGTCCTTGTCGCGGACGCCCGGCGGAACCGCGAAAATCGCCGAACCCACGTGCTGGATGTATTCGTTGAGCGCGTCATGGCGCGCGAGGCTCCGCTGGATGGGCAGGAAGCCCTTGCGGACGTCGCGCTGGTAGGCCAGGAAGAACAGGCCCGCGTCCAGGCGGCCGAGGCCGTCCGTGCCGTCCGTGAAGGAGTAGCCGCGGCGCAGGATCCGTACGCCGTCGTTGGAGTCGGGGTGTGCCAGGCGCACGTGCGCGGTCGGCTTCATCGCCTTCAGGAACGGCTCGTCGCGCTCCTTGGCCTTGCCGACCGGGGCGCCCTCGCCCTTGTCGCGGCCGAACACGTCCTCCTGCTCCTGGAGCGAGGTGCGGTCCCAGGTCTCGATGTGCATCCGGATGCGGCGGGCCACCAGGTAGGAGCCGCCGGTCATCCAGTCGCTGCCGTCCTTCGCGCCGACCCAGACGTGGTCGTCGAGGGCCTTGGCGTCGGTGCCCGGTACGTTCCGGGTGCCGTCCTTGAAGCCCATCATGTTGCGCGGGGTCTGCGCGTCCGGCGTCGTCGAGGACGTCTTGCCGAAGCCGAGCTGCGACCAGCGGATGGCGACCTTGCCCATGCCGATGCGGGCCAGGTTGCGGATCGCGTGCACCGCGACCTGCGGGTCGTCCGCGCAGGCCTGCACGCACAGGTCGCCGCCGCTGCGCGCCGCGTCCAGGTTGTCGCCGGGGAACTGCTCGATGTCGACGAGCGCTTCGGGCCGCCTGGCCTCCAGGCCGAAGCGGTCCTTGGCGAAGAGCGAGGGGCCGACGCCGAAGGTCAGGGTGAGGCGTGACGGCTTGAGGCCGAGCGCCTCACCGGTGTCGTCCGGCGGCGCCTCGGCGAGCCCGCCGTAGGCTCCCGCGCCGACCGGCTTGCCCTCGGTCATCGCGGCCGCGGCCGCCGTCCAGTCCTTGAGGAGCTGGACGAGTTCGGCGCGGTCCTTCGTCGTCACGTCGAACGAGGCGAAGTGCAGCCGGTCCTGGACGGCGGTGGCTATGCCGGCCTGGTGGGCGCCGTGGAAGGGCACCGCGGCGCCCGTGTCCGCGGCGGGCACCGCGTCGCCGCCGCTGTCCTTCACGACGGCCACGGCACCGCCGGCCGCGGCCGCGCCGAGCGCGAGCCCCGCACCGCCCCAGCCGAGCAGCGCCCGGCGCGAAGGGGTCCTGCCCGGGCCGGTGGCCTCGGTCGTTTCGCTCATGACGGATCTCCTCCTGGCTCCGGGCGTTACTTCGTGACGGCGGCGGCGAGCTTGGACAGCGGCTCGGCGAGCGCGTTCACCGTGTCGGAGAGCTGCTTGCGGTCCCCCTCGCCGACCTTGTCGTACGCGGTGAAGTCGTAGGAGTTCTTGTCCGTGCGGTACTTGTCGAGCAGCGTGTTCAGGGCCGCGAACTGCTTGTCCAGCTCGGTGGCGAGCGCCGGGTCGTTCTTCGAGGCGACCGGCTTGAGCAGCTCGTACGCCTTCTGCGCGCCCTCGACGTTGCCCTTGAAGTCGGACAGGTCGGTGTGGCTGTAGCGGTCCTCCTCACCGGTGATCTTCCCGGTGGCGACCTCGTCGAGGAGTTCTTTGGCGCCGTTGGCCATCGAGGTCGGGGTGATCTCGGCGGTGCCGACCCGCTTCTGCCAGTCCGCCAGGTCCTTGTCGAGCTCGGTGGCGAGGTCCTTCTCGTCCTGGCCGATCTTGTTGTCGGCCCAGAGGGACTTCTCCAGACGGTGCCAGCCGGTCCACTTCTGGCCCTTCTCCAGGCCGTCCTCGCGGGTGTCCGTCTTCGGGTCGATGTCGCCGAAGGACTCGGCTACCGGCTCGGTGCGCTCCCAGCCCAGGCGCGAGGGGGCGAACGCCTTCTTGGCGGCCTCCACGTCGCCGGCCCGCACCGCGTCCGTGAAGACCTTGACCTTGGGCAGCGTCTCGTCGGCCTGCTCCTGCGCGTACTTGCGGTACTCGGCGACGGCCGTGTCCAGCTGCGGGTTGCGCTTGACGGCGGCGCCGCCGGTGACGTTGACCTTCTGGCGGATGCCGTCGCCCTTCATGCCGGGCTTGCAGGCCACCTCGTAGGAGCCGGCCTTGACCTCGGCGGTGAGCTGCTGCTTCAGGCCGGGGCCTATGTTCTCGCGCTCGGCGACGATGCGGTCGTCCGGGAAGAGCAGGTAGACCTCGGTGACCTTGGAGCCCTTGTTCTCGATGTCGAACTTGACGTGCCCGGCCGGGAAGTCGGTCTTCGAGAGCTTGCAGGAGCTGTCGGTGGCGGTGACCTGGATCGCGTCACCGGCGCCGCCCGACTTGGCGTCGCTCTTGTCGGCGCAGCCCGTGACGGCGGTCAGTGCCGCGACGGCAGCGGCGGCGGTGACTACGGAGGTACGGACGGGTCGCATGCGGGCTCCACGCTGGTTCAGGGTCGACGGGTCGACTGAGGCGGACCTAACTTAACCGAGCCTTACCTGGCCGATACCCACTGGGTGCGTGATTCAGCTCTCACCGGTCACGGCGGGGTCACGGATCACGCCGGGGCACCACCAGCGGCGTGCCTGTGCGGGGATGCGCGAGCACCTCCACGGGCTGCCGGTGGACCCAGTTCCTGATGGCGCAGGTCGAGCGCGGCGGCCGGCTCGTCGAGCAGCAGCACCGGGGTGCGCTGGGCGAGCACCCGGGCCGGCGCCACCCGCGCCCGCTCGCCCCCGGACAGCGCGTCGAAGGTCCTTCCCGCGAACCCGGTCGCCGCCATCGCGTGCGCCGCCTGCTGCTTCAATGCGCAGGTGAGCGAAAGAGATGTACTGATCGATGTGCTCAGGGTCTTCTGCGGCCCCGACGGCCGGCACGGCAACGCCCTCGGAGTGGTGCGCGACGGCGCGACCGTGTCCGGTGAGGCGGCGCGACAGGAGCTGGCGCGTCAACTCGGCTTCAGCGAGACCGTGTTCGTGGACGACCCCGAGCGCGGCACGGTCGAGATCTACACCCCGGGAGTGCGCCTCCCGTTCGCCGGCCACCCGGTCGTCGGTGCCGCGTGGCTCCTGGACCTGGACGTCCTCGAACTCCCGATGGGCGACGTCTTCGCCCGCCAGGACGGCGAGTTCACCTGGATCACGGCCCGCGCCGACTGGGCCCCACCACGCACCCTGCGCCAGTACGCCTCGCCGGCCGAGGTGGACGCGTTGGCCGTTCCGGAGCCGGGGGAGTGGATCTACGCCTGGTCCTGGCAGGACGAGGCGGCAGGCCGCGTGAGGGCGAGGGCCTTCCCCGGCCGGGCCGACGGAATCGACGAGGACGAGGCAACGGGCGCAGCAGCCCTGCTCCTCACCCAGTCCCTGGGCCGAGCCCTGAACATCACCCAGGGCCGGGGCTCCCAACTCCTGACGGCCCCGGGCCCGGACGACACGATCGAGCTGGGGGGCCGGGTGCTGCTGGAGCGCGCCATGACCCGCCCCCCGTCCTGACATCGCGCGGATCCGCGACGGGTACTGGGTGCCCGTCAGGGGCGCGGGGCTGTGACATTCTGCGGCTCCACCGCGTGGGCGCGAGCACCACGCACGGCCCGAGGCCGAAAGAGGGTTGAGGGGCGCGGGGAACTGCGCGATCAGCCGCATACGGCCCGCAGGGAACATCGGGGTCAGGGGCGCGGGGAACTGCGCAAAGCACCCCCAGCCCCCCCCACACCCAAAACCTCGCCCCTCGCGGAGCGTTACGCGCCGGCCCGGAACAGCTTCCCCAGCTCCCTGAACACGGCCGTGTTCAAAGCAAAAGCCCGCTTGCACTCCTCGACAACCCGCCGCCGCTCCAGCTCATCCGCGCGCAGGGCGTCGAGCAGATCGCGATAACCCCGCTTGAACGCCGCCGGGTTGGCGATGCCCTCGAAGACGTAGAACCGTACGCCGTCGCCCTTGCGGGCAAACCCCCACGCGCGCTCCGCCTTGTCGCGGATGATCTGCCCGCCGGACAGGTCGCCGAGGTAGCGCGTGTAGTGGTGCGCCACATACCCGGCGGGCCAGTCCCGCGCGCACTCGGCGATGCGCGCCGCGTACGCGGCCGTCGCGGGCAGCGGGCTCGCGCCGCGCCGCCAGTCGGCGCCGCGCAGGTGGGCCAGGTCCCGCTCCAGGGAGGCCGTGCGCATCAGCTCGGGCTGTATGAACGGCCCCGCCACCGGGTCGTCGGCGAGCGCGGAGGCGCCCTCCTCCAGGGCCCGGTACACGAACCAGAGCTGCTCGGTGTAGCGGGCGTAGGCGTCGACCCCGAGCCGGCCGCCGAGCAGGTCGCCCATGAACGTCGACGTCTCCGCCTCCGTGTGCTGCTCGTGCGAGGCAGTACGGATGAGGGTGGAGAACGGCGTGGTCGCGGTGGTGGTCAAGGCGTGCCTCCGGGGACCGAGGGGTGCGGGAACCAGTGAGATCGTCTCAAGTTAGGCTTACCTAAGTCAACTGGTTCCCGACGTCCTGTCGGTAAAAACGTACCCGGTGGGGCCGGGGTGCGACACCTGATCGAAAAATCCCGCCCGGCCCGGAACTGCGGCACAGCGTTACGGCAGCGTGAGGATCTCCGCGCCGGTCTCCGTGACCACCAGCGTGTGCTCGAACTGGGCCGTGCGCCTGCGGTCCTTGGTGACGACCGTCCAGCCGTCCTCCCACATGTCGTACTCGTGGGTGCCCAGGGTCAGCATCGGCTCGATGGTGAAGGTCATGCCGGGCTTGATCACGGTGGTCGCGTGCGGGGCGTCGTAGTGCGGCACGATCAGGCCGGAGTGGAAGGCCGTGCTGATCCCGTGGCCCGTGAAGTCCCGTACGACGCCGTAGTCGAAGCGCTTGGCGTACGACTCGATGACCCGGCCGATGATGTTGATCTGGCGGCCGGGCCGGACCGCCTTGATCGCGCGGTTGAGGGACTCCCGGGTCCGCTCGACGAGCAGCTTGGACTCCTCGTCGACGTCGCCGCAGAAGTACGTGGCGTTGTTGTCGCCGTGCACGCCGCCGATGTACGCGGTGACGTCCAGGTTCACGATGTCGCCGTCCTTCAGGACGGTCGAGTCGGGGATGCCGTGGCAGATGACCTCGTTGACCGAGGAGCACAGCGACTTGGGGAAGCCGCGGTAGCCGAGCGTGGAGGGGTAGGCGCCGTGGTCGCACATGAACTCGTGAGCGACCCGGTCGAGCTCGTCCGTCGTCACCCCGGGCGCGATGTGCTTGGCCGCCTCCTCCATGGCCTGCGCCGCGATCCGGCCGGCGATCCGCATCAGCTCGATCGTTTCGGCGGTCTGCACTTCGGGGCCGGTGTACGGCGTGGGCATGGGCTTCCCGACGTACTCGGGACGCCGGATACGACCCGGGACGGAACGGGCCGGAGAGATCTCCCCGGGCACGAGCAGGGACTGCGACTTCGGCTGGCCAGACATGCCGGCGAGTCTATCGAGCGGGTGTGGGGCAGCATGGCCTTGAGGTCCCCGCCACCGTCCCAGGGAAGAGGCACCCATGGCTCTGTTCAAGAAGCGCACCGTCGGCAAACCCGGCGAGTGGTTCTACTGCCTGGTCCACCAGAAGGTCGAGGAGGGCCCCGAGTGCCCGGCCAAGGACCGCTTCGGGCCGTACTCGACTCGCGAGGAGGCCGAGCACGCGATGCAGAGCGCGCAGGAGCGGAACCTGGAGTGGGAGAACGACCCCAAGTGGCACGACAAGTCGGCGCCGCAGGACGGCGGCACCGACTAGGCCCGCCCCGCCGGGCAGGTGCTAGACCGCCGTGGCGGTGGGCTGCCCCGCCGCCCGGCGGCGGGCCGCGTCCTCGTCGGTCGCCGAGTCGTAGGTGATCAGCTGGGGCAGCGCCGCGGCGAGCAGTCCCACCGCCGCCACGCACGCCACCCCGCCCGACCACACCGCCGCCCTCGTCCCGGTCCAGCCGGCCATCGCGCCCGCCCGGACCTGGCCGAGCTGCGGGCCGACGCTGTACGAGAGCACCTCTATGCCGGCCAGGCGGCCGCGCAGCTCCTCGGGGATCGTCTGGTTCCAGATCGTGGAGCGGCCGAGGCCGCTCAGCATGTCGCCGGCGCCCGCCACCGCGAGACAGGCGAGCACCAGCCACACGTTGCCGAAGAGACCCGCCCCGGCCATCGCCGTACCCCAGACGACCGCCCCGACCACCACGAACAGGCCGTGCCGCCGCACCCGCGAGGTCCAGCCGCTGGTCAGGCTGAGCAGCACCGAACCGACCGAGCCCGCCGCGTACATCAGACCCAGCGACCAGTCGGCGCCCAGGCTGTCGGCGAGGAACGGGAAGATCGCGTTCGGGAAGGCGAAGAACATCGCGGCCAGGTCGATCGCATAGGTCCCGAGCAGCACCGGGCGCGACCACGCGTAGCGGGCGCCCTCCGCGATGCCGCGCAGCGAGGGCTTCTGGGCGTCGTGGGCCGGGGGTGCCGGGGTCAGCCGGGCGCACATCGCCACCGAGACGGTGAAGGTGCCGATCGTCGTCGCGTACGCCGTCGCCGTGCCCGCGTACGCCACCACCAGGCCGGCCAGCGAGGGTCCCGCGATCGCGCCGAGCTGCCAGCGCAGGGCGTTGAGCGCTGCGGCCGCCGGCAAGTGGTCGTGCGGCACGATCCGGGCCATCAGCGAGTCGAGCGCCGGGCGCTGCAGACCGGCGAGGGCCGAGACGCCCGCGGCCACCACGTACAGCGGCCAGAGCACGGGGTCCGGGAGCAGCGCGTTGACCAGCAGGATCAGCGCGAGCAGACCGAGACCGGCCTCGGTGGCGAGGATCACCTTGCGGCGGTCCACGGCGTCCGCGAGGGCGCCGCCGTACAGGCCGAAGAGGACCAGCGGCACCAGTTCCACCGCGCCCATCGCACCCACCGCGAGCGGTGAGTCGGTCAGCTCCTTGATCTGCAGCGGCAGCGCGACCATCGCCATGAAGCTGCCGAAGTTGGTGATCAGGCCCTGCACCCAGAGCAGCCGGAAGTCGGCCGAGGCCCGCCAGGGGGCGAGGTCGGGCAGGATCGAGCGGAGTCGGGACGCGGGAAGTTCTTCGGGCACGAGCGGCCATGCTCCGCACCCGGAGCGCCGGAGGCAAACGAATTAACGGTGCCCGCGCGATCCCGTCGAGGATTCACGGACGAGGGCTCACCAGCGCCCCGGCGGCGGCGCCGTCAGCTGGTCGGCGAGCCGGCCGAGCCGGTCGCGGAAGCGGCCCGTACCGCGCTGCGGGGGCAGGGTGTTCTCGCCCGCGGCGGCGCTGACCAGGTGCTGCACGGTGTCCAGGTCGAGCTCCGCGTCCGAAGCCACCGTCAGGGACTCGTGGACCAGGCCCCGCACCTCGCGGTCGCCGCCGTCCAGGGCGAGCACGGTCGCCCCCGCCCGGCGGGCGTCGTGGACGCGCTCAAGGAGCCCGTCGGCGGGCCGGTCGGGCGCCACCACGAGCAGCGTCTCGCCGCGCCGGGCCGCTTCGAGACGGCCGAGCCCGACGGACAGATGGGGCGGCCCGCCCGGCTCGACGCGGTGGCGCACCAGCGTCGGGCTCAGTTCGGGAAGCCCCGACCAGGCCGCCTCGTCGGTGAGGTGGGCGGCCAGGTGCCACGGTTCGTACCGCTCGGTGCCGACCAGGAGCAGCCCGCCGCCGTGCGGTACGACGGACGAGCGGAGCACGCCCGCGAAGCGGCGGGTGGCTCGCAGCCACTCCGTCCCGGCGAGCACTTCCCGCAGCAGGGCGACCCGTACGGCATCCATGACCGGCAGCCTGCCGCATCCCTCCCGTGCGCGGGGGCCGAACCGGGCTTCGTCATCCGGACGAAGGGCCCTGCTACGGCCGAGTAGGGTCGCCCTCATGACTTCCACTGACAACGCCGGTAACGCATCGAAGCCCGCCGCGAAGGACCCCTGGGAGCTTCCGGACGTCTCCGGCCTCGTCGTCGGCGTGCTCGGCGGCACCGGCGACCAGGGCCGCGGCCTCGCCTACCGGCTCGCCCGGGCCGGCCAGAAGGTGATCATCGGCTCGCGCGCCGCCGAGCGGGCCCGGGCCGCGGCCGACGAGCTCGGCCTCGGCATCGAGGGCGCCGACAACGCCGAGTGCGCGCGGCGCAGCGACATCGTGATCGTGGCGGTGCCGTGGGACGGCCACGCCAAGACGCTGGAATCGCTGCGCGAGGAGCTGGCGGGCAAGCTCGTCGTCGACTGCGTGAACCCGCTCGGCTTCGACAAGCAGGGCGCGTACGCCCTCAAGCCCGAGGAGGGCAGCGCCGCCCAGCAGGCCGCCGCCCTGCTGCCGGACTCCCGGGTGACGGCCGCCTTCCACCACCTGTCCGCGGTGCTGCTCCAGGACGCGTCCATCGAGGAGATCGACACGGACGTGATGGTGCTGGGCGAGGTCCGCGCCGACACCGACCTCGTGCAGGCCCTGGCCGGGCGCATCCCCGGGATGCGCGGCGTCTTCGCGGGGCGGCTGCGCAATGCCCACCAGGTGGAGTCGCTCGTGGCCAACCTGATCTCGGTGAACCGCCGCTACAAGGCGCACGCGGGGCTGCGCGTCACCGACGTCTGAGGACGGCGGGGCATGGTGGACACTGGACGGGTGGGTGCGAAGGCGCCCGCCCGTCCGCTTTCACGTTCCACCCCGTTCGACCTGAGTGCCGAAGTACCCGACAGGAGCCGACCTCCATGCCCCGCCTCGCTCTGTACGCCCTCGTCGTCTGTGTCCTCGCCGTCGTCGCGGCCGTGGTCTCCTTCGCCCAGGGCAGCTGGCTCGGAATCGTCTGGGTGCTGCTCGTCGGACTCTCGTCCAACATGACCTGGTACTACGTGCGCCGGGGCCGCGCCGCTAGCCCTGCGGAGTGAGCGAGAGGCTCGGCATGTCCGGCCAGAACTGGTAGAGGCTGCGGCCCGTCGCCGCGTCCACGTCGGACACCCCGAGCCCGTCCAGGATCGCGTAGACCAGCCGGAAGAACTCCTGGTTGATCTCGGGGACCCAGAGCAGCGCGAACACGGCGAGCAGGCCGAACGGCGCGAACGGCTCGACCTGGCGGCGGGCCGAGTGCGACAGCCACGGCTCGATGATCCCGTACCCGTCCAGACCCGGCACCGGCAGGAAGTTCAGCAGCGCCGCCGTCACCTGGAGCAGCGCCAGGAAGGCCAGCGCGTTGCGGAAGTCGGCGGGCACCCCGTCGAGCGCGTGCAGCCAGAACGGGGCTGTGCACACGATCGCGAACAGGACGTTGGTGAGCGGGCCCGCCGCCGAGATCAGGCTGTGCCTCCAGCGGCCCCGGATGCGGCCCCGCTCGATGAACACGGCGCCGCCGGGCAGACCGATGCCGCCCATGATCACGAAGATGACCGGCAGCACGATCGACAGCAGCGCGTGCGTGTACTTCAGCGGGTTCAGCGTGAGATAGCCCTTGGCGCCCACCGTGATGTCCCCGCCGTGCAGCGCGGTGCGGGCGTGCGCGTACTCGTGCAGGCACAGCGAGACGACCCACGCGGACGTCACGAACAGGAACACCGCGAAGCTGCGGGACGAGGCGTAACTCGTCCACACCGCCCACCCGGAGACCGCCATGACGGCGACGATCCCGAGGAAGACCGGGCTGATCCGCCGGTCGTGGTGGCGGGAGGTCGTGGTGGCCATGCCGTGGACTCCAGTGGCTGGTGGGACGGTCGAGCGGGACGCGCCCGACCGTACAGGGCCCGAGTGTGCGGGACGCGCCCGACCGTACAGGTGCTGAGCGTCAAACGTCCCGGGAAGGGGCGGGAGTTCCGCACCGCGAGCCCGGGTCCCTGCCGTGTCGACGAGAATGGGGGGCGTGCGCTACCGGATTCTCGGCAACACCCAGGTCCACCACCTCGACGGCAGTCCCGTCGCCCTCGGCGGTGCGCGGCTGCGCGCGCTCCTGACGGTGCTCGCGCTGCGGCCGGGCCGGGCCGCCCCGGTGGGCGTCCTCGTCGGCGAGGTGTGGGGCGACGAACCGCCCGCCGACGCCCCGGCCGCGCTCCAGGCGCTGGTCGGCCGGCTGCGCCGGGTGCTCGGCCACGACGCGGTCTTCTCCGCGGACGGCGGCGGATACGGGCTGGCCGCCGAGTCCGACGCCGTCGACCTGCACCGCTTCGAGCGGCTCACCGCCGACGGCGCCCGCGCCCTGGAGGAGGGCGACCCGGCGAAGGCCGTGACGCTGCTCGACGACGCGATCGCGCTCTGGGCGGGACCGGCGCTCGCCGACCTGCCCGACCCCGGCGCCCTCGCCTCCCGCGCCGAGGCCCGCAGGCTGGATGCCCGGCGGCTGCGGCTCGCCGCCGCCCTCGCGCTCGGCCGGGCCGGGGAGACGCTGGCCGAGCTCGCCGCGCTGTGCGCGAGCCACCCGCTCGACGAGCCGCTGCACGTCCTGCGCATCCGGGCGCTGCGGGCCGCGGGCCGCCCCGCCGAGGCGCTCGCCGCGTACGAGGGTGTGCGCACCACGCTCGCCGAGGAGCTCGGCGCCGATCCCGGGCCGGAACTCCGCGCCATCCACGCCGAGTTGCTGAACCCGGCGGCCGCTCCCGCCCCGGCGGCCGTCCCCGCGGCCGCCGCGGTGCACGGCAATCTGCGGGCCCGGCTCACCTCCTTCGTCGGGCGCGAGGCCGAACTCGCGGACATCCGCGGCGACCTCGAATCCGCACGCCTCGTCACCCTGCTCGGGCCCGGTGGGGCCGGCAAGACCCGGCTCTCGCAGGAGGCCGCCGAGGGCGCCGCGGCCTGCTGGCCGGACGGGGTGTGGCTGGCCGAACTCGCGCCCGTGGACGACCCGGCCGGGGTGCCCGCCGCCGTCCTCACCGCCGTCGGCGCCCGCAAGACGGTGCTGCACTCGGCGGGCGCCGAGGAGCTGCGGGCCGCCGACCGGCACGCGGACGACCCGCTGGTCCGGCTCGCCGAGCACTGCGGGCCGCGCCGCATGCTGCTGCTCCTGGACAACTGCGAGCACGTGATCGGCGCCGCCGCCGAACTCGCCGAGTACCTCCTGGCCCGCTGCCCGCACCTGGTCGTCCTCGCCACCAGCCGTGAACCGCTGGGCGTGCCGGGGGAGTTGGTGCGTCCCGTCGAGCCGCTGCCCGCGCCGTTCGCGCTGCGGCTGCTCGCCGAGCGGGGAGCCGCCGCCCGGCCCGGCTTCCGTGTCGAGGACGATCCGGACGCCGCCGCCGAGATCTGCCGCCGCCTGGACGGACTTCCGCTCGCCATCGAGCTGGCCGCCGCCCGCCTCCGCATGCTGACGCCTCGTCAGATCGCGGACCGGCTCGACGACCGCTTCCGCCTGCTCACCAGCGGCAGCCGTACGGTGCTGCCGAGGCAGCAGACCCTGCGGGCCGTCGTCGACTGGTCCTGGGACCTCCTGGAGGCGCCCGAACGCGCGGTGCTCGGCCGCCTCGCCGTCTTCGCGGGCGGCTGCGACCTGGCGGCGGCCGAGGCGGTGTGCGCCGAGGGCGACGGCCTCGACGCCCCGGACGTGCCCGCCGTGCTCGGCTCGCTGGTCGACAAGTCGCTCGTCGTGGCCGCGCCCGACGATACCGGCGAGATGCGCTACCGGCTGCTCGAAACCGTCGCCGAGTACGCGACGGAGCGGCTTGAGGCCGCCGGGGACCGCGGCGCCGCCGAGCGCCGGCACCTCACGTACTACCGCGAATTCGCCCGCCGCACCGACGTCGGCCTGCGCGGCCCCGGACAGCGGGGAGCGATCGACGCCTTCGAGCGCGAGTACGAGAACCTGCGCACCGCGCTGCGCCGCTCCGTCGCGCTGCGCGACGAGGAGGAGGCGCTCTGCCTGGTGCACGCCCTGCTCTGGTACTGGCAGATGCGCGATCTGCGTGCCGAGTCGCGCCACTGGGCGCAGGAGGCGGCGGCTCTCGGTCCCGACCCGTTCGCGCCGCCCGTGACACCCGCGCCGCCGGTCTACGTCCAGTGCACGGACGCCCCGCCGCCGCTCGACCCCGAGGTGCTCCAGGAAGCCCGGCGCGGCGTGCGGCTCGTCCAACTGGCCGCCATGGACCACGAGATGGACCAGTGGACGACGCCGCAGGCCGCCGAACGGCTCCGCGCGATCGTCTCCGCCTACCGCCCCGGCCTGCCGCAGACCTGCCGGATGCCGGGCTCGCTCTGGTTCTTCCCCGTGGTGCTCACCGGCGACCAGGCCCGGCTGAAGGAGGTCCTCGACGCGACCGTCGAGGCCACCGAGGAGCTCGGCTACGAGTGGGAGCTGGCCGCCGCCCTCCAGATGCGCGCCAACGTCCTGGCCAACCGGACCGAGTGGGCCGGTGACGCGACCGCCGACGCCGACGCCAGCCTCCTGCTCTTCCAGCGCCTCGGGGACGCCTGGGGCTCGGCCGAGGCACTGGGTGCCAGGGGCGAGGCGCGCGAGAAGCGGGGCGACTTCGGCCGGGCCGCCGAGGACTTCACGGCCGCCCTGCGCCACGCCGAGCAGCTCGGCGCCCAGGCCCAGGTGACCCTCCTCAAGGCGCGGCTCGCCTCGGTCCTCCTGGAGATGGGGGAGGGCGAGCGCGGCGAGGCCATGCTGCGCGAGATCCTCGCCGACGGGAACCGGGAGGGCGTCGAGGCACGGCCCGCGGCCCGGCTCTTCCTCACCATGTGGCTCGGCCGCACCGGCCGGATCGACGAGGCGCGCGAGCAGGTCGAGGTGATGCTCAGGGAGTTCAGCTCCGCCAACCTCGTCCTGTTCGAGGGGTTCGTCCTGGGCGTGCGGGCCTGGCTGGACAACGTGCAGGGCCGGTACGCCGACGGGCTCGCGGGCGCCCTGGTCGCGCTGGACCGGGCCCAGGGGCCGCTCTCGCGGATGGTCGCGCCCGAGATGATCGCCGTCCACATGCTCACCGCGTCCTGCGCGATCGCCGGACACGGCGGCCGCGGCAACGGCGAGGACGCGGCCCGCCTCGTCGGCGCGCACGACGCGCTGCTCCCGGTCGGCCACTTCCTGGCGCCCCTGCAGGTGGAGCAGCGGGCCGAGGCCGAGCGGGCCGCCCGCGCCCTGCTGGACGAGGCCGCGTACGAGGCCGGGTACGCCGAGGGCGGCGGCCTCTCCGTGGAGGAGGCCACCGCCCTCGTGCGACGCGATCGCAAGAAGTGACGTGCCGTCAGGCTCAGGTGCGCTTGCGGAACTTGGCGACCGCCAGCGGGGCCATCACCGCCGTGATGCCGACCGACCAGGCAAGCGTCATCAGCGCGGAGTGGGCGACCGGGCCGCCGGTCATCAGGCCGCGGGCCGCGTCCGCGAGGTTGGACAGCGGGTTGTAGTCGGTGAAGGACTGCAACCAGCCCGGCATCGTGGTCGGCTTGGCGAAGATGGACGAACCGAACTGCAGCGGCATCAGCACGAGCATGGCCACTCCCTGGACGGCCTGGGCCGTCTTCATGGTGAGTCCGAGCAGGATGAAGATCCACATGAGGGACGCGCCGAACACCAGCGACAGACCGACCGCCGCGAGCAGGCCCCAGACCGAGGTGCTGATGCTGAGGCCCAGGATGAAGCCCATGATCAGCAGGATCGTGGTGGCGACCAGCATGCGGCCGACCTCGACGAGCATCTTGGCGATCAGGACGGACGACCGCGCGATGGGCATCGTCCGGAAGCGGTCCATCACGCCCTTCTTGAAGTCGTCGTTGACGCCGGTGCCGACCGCCATCGCGATGTTCAGGCCCATCATCGCCATCAGGCCGGGCACCAGGTAGTTGACGTACGCCTCCTGGTTGCCGCTGCCGAACATCGCGCCGCCGAAGACGTACACGAACAGCAGGATGAAGATGATCGGCATCAGGACGGCGTCGAACATCGACTCCGGGTCGGCCTTGATCTGGAGCATGTTGCGGCGCGCCAGGGCGCCGATGTGGCGCAGGTTCGCCCGCAGCCCGATGCGTACGTCGTCGGACCCGGCGGCCTGCCGCGGGCGCGAAGGGGTCTGCTGGACAGGCGCTTCGACAGTGGTGGTGGTGCTCATGCCGCGACCTCCTCGGTCTCACGGGTGGTGTCCTGGGCGGCGCTGCTCTTCTGGCCGGTGATGGCCAGGAACACCTCGTCCAGGCTGGGCAGATGGGTGCCTATGTGGGCGATGCCGTAGCCGCGCGCCCCCAACAGGCCGACGACGGCGGTCAGTTGCTCGTCGCTGAGGATCGGCACATTGAGCACGCCCTCGTCGGGGACGACCTGGGTGCCCAAGACGCCGTCCAGGCCCGCCTCGGTGACGGCCCGCGCCATCGCGCCCAGCTGGTCCGGGTCGGTGGGCCGGATCTGCAGGGTGCGGCCGCCGACCTTCGCCTTCAGCTCGTCGACCCCGCCGTTGGCGATGACCTTGCCGTGGTCGATGACGGTGAGCTCGCTCGCCAGCTGCTCGGCCTCCTCCATGTACTGCGTGGTCAGCAGCACGGTGGCGCCCTCGGCGACCATCCGGCGCACCTCGTCCCACACCTCGTTGCGGGTGCGCGGGTCCAGGCCCGTGGTCGGCTCGTCCAGGTAGAGCACGGCCGGGTGGCCGATCATGGAGGCGGCCAGGTCGAGCCGGCGCCGCATGCCGCCCGAGTACGTCATCGCGGGGCGCTTGGCGGCGTCCGTGAGCGAGAAGCGCTCCAGGAGCTCGTCCGCGCGGGCCCGCGAGTCCTTGCGGGACAGGTCGAGCAGCCGGCCGATCATGTACAGGTTCTCGCGGCCGGAGAGCTTCTCGTCGACCGAGGCGTACTGCCCGGTCAGGCCGATGGTGCGGCGCAGCTGGCGGGGCTGCTTCACCACGTCGAAACCGGCCACGGTCGCGCTGCCGGAGTCCGGCACGAGCAGGGTGGACAGGCAGCGTACGAGGGTGGTCTTGCCGGCGCCGTTCGGTCCGAGGACACCGAGCACGGTGCCTTCGCGGACGTCCAGGTCGACGCCGTCCAGCGCCTTGGTGTCGCCGAAGTGCTTCACCAGCCCCCGTACGGAGACGGCGGTGCCGGCGGCAGCACCGGCCCCGCTGTTCATGGGCTTCTTGTCGATTCGCGTCATGTCCACCAAGGTGCCAGCCGCCACCGACATTCCACCGACAGAGCACCGACAGCCCGGGGACAACCGCCTGCGGCCCTGTGGACAACCGGGCCCACAGACGACGGACAGCCCGCCGATGGGGGAAGTCGGCGGACTGTCGTCGTGACCGCAGTGGCTAGTGGAAGGTGTGCTCCTCGGCCGGGAACGCCCCGCCGACGACCTCCCCGGCGAACGCCTTCGCGGCGTCCCCGAGGGACTCGCGCAGGTTCACGTACTGCTTGCTGAAGCGGGGGGCCTTTCCGGCGGTCAGGCCCACCATGTCGGTGTAGACGAGCACCTGCGCGTCGCACTCCGCGCCCGCGCCGATGCCGACGGTCGGGATGTGCAGCGTGCGGGTGACCTCGGCGGCGAGCTCGGCCGGGACCAGCTCCAGGACGATCGCGAAGGCCCCCGCGTCCTGCACGGCCTTGGCGTCGCGCAGCAGCTGGTGCGCCGCCTCGTCGCCGCGGCCCTGCACCCGGTAGCCCAGCGTGTTCACGGACTGCGGGGTGAGGCCGATGTGGCCCATGACCGGGATGCCCGAGTCGACGAGCAGCCGGATCTGCTCGTGGCTGCGCTCGCCGCCCTCCAGCTTGACGGCGCCGACGCCCGCGTCCTTCACCAGGCGCATGGCGCTGCGGAGCGCCTGCACCGGGCCCTCCTGGTACGAGCCGAAGGGCAGGTCCGCGACGACGAGGGCGCGCGAGCTGCCCCGTACGACGGCGGCGGAGAGCAGGGTGATCTCGTCCATGGTGACCGGGACGGTCGTCTCGTAACCGAGGTGGCAGTTGCCCATCGAGTCGCCGACGAGCAGCACCGGGATCCCGGCCTCGTCGAAGACGGACGCGGTCATCGCGTCGTAGGCGGTGAGCATGGGCCACTTCTCGCCGCGCGCCTTGGCGGCGGCGATGTCGTGCACGGTGATGCGCCGGGTGCCCTTGCCTCCGTACAGCGCCTTGGGATTGCTGCTGTCGGGCGCCTTGGGGGCAGCCTGAAGTTGTTGCGTCATCGCAACGGCTCCTGTTCGTCATCTCGAAGCGCCCTTACGGCGTCTCCGGACCACATCCATGGTGGCATCCCGTGCCCTGTGCCGGGAAGTGGGTGGCACGGGACGGCGCACCGGGCCGGAAACACGAACCGGTGTCCGAAAAGTAAAGACCTTGCTATACGAGACGGTCTCGTATCGAAATGGCTCTAGGCTGGACGGCATGTCAACCACGCCTGCCGCGTCCGGCGCCCCGGCCGCACCTCGGATACCCGAAGCCGTCCACCGCCGACGCTGGGCGATCCTCGCCGTCCTGATGCTCAGCCTGCTGATCGTCGTCCTGGACAACTCGATCCTGAACGTCGCCGTCAAGACGATCGCCAGCCCCGCCCCCACCGGCCTCGGCGCCACCCAGAGCGAGCTGGAGTGGGCGATCAACGCCTACACCCTCGTCTTCGCCGGGCTGCTCTTCACCTCCGGCCTCCTCGGCGACCGGCTCGGCCGCAAGAAGATCCTGCTCTTCGGCATCACGGTCTTCGGCCTCGGCTCGGTGCTCGCCGCGTTCTCGACCTCGCCGGACCAGCTCATCGCGTTCCGCGCCCTGATGGGCCTCGGCGGCGCCTTCGTGATGCCCGCCACCCTCGCCGTCCTCATGAACGTCTTCGAGCGCGAGGAGCAGCCCAAGGCGATCGGCATCTGGGCCGGCGGCGTCGGCCTCGCCATCGCGATCGGCCCGATCACCGGCGGCGTGCTGCTCCAGCACTTCTGGTGGGGCTCGGTCTTCCTGGTCAACGTGCCGGTCGTGATCATCGCCCTGATCGCGATGGTCCTCCTCGTACCGGACTCCAAGGACCCCAACCCCGGCAGGCTCGACCCGGTGGGCGTGCTCCTGTCCGTCGTGGGCCTCGTCCTGCTGGTGTACGGCATCATCCACGGCGGCCAGCTGGCCGACTTCACCGACACGACGGTCCTCGCCACGACCCTCGCCGGTGTCGCGGTCCTGGTCGGCTTCGTCCTGTACGAGAAGCGTGTCGACCACCCCGCGATCGACATCGACTACTTCAAGAAGCCCGCCTTCTCGGCCGCCGTCGTCGCCATCGCGCTGACCTTCTTCGCGCTGATGGGCGTGACCTTCTTCTCGGTCTTCTACATGCAGAGCGTGCGCGGCTACAGCGCTCTCCAGTCCGGCCTGCTCATCCTGCCGCTGGCCGCCGCCCAGATGATCTTCGCGCCGCGGGCCCGGCTGGTCGTCGACCGGTTCGGCGCCCGGGCCGTCTGCACCGCCGGACTGATCCTGGTGGCGATCGGCCTCGCGGCCTTCGGCCTGTTCGACGTGAACACGCCGATCTGGGTCATGGAGGTCGTCTTCTTCATCCAGGGCGCCGGAATGGCGCACATCATGCCGCCCGTCACCGTCTCGATCATGCAGTCGCTGCCGCGCGAGAAGGCCGGTTCGGGCTCGGCCGTCAACAACACCTTCCGCCAGGTCGGCGGCGCGCTCGGCGTCGCCGTGCTCGGCTCGGTGCTCTCCACCGTCTACCGCGGTGACATCGAGGGCCACCTCGGCGCGGTCCCCGAAGGGGCGCGCAAGGCGGCCGGCGAGTCCATCGAGGCGACCCTCGGCATCGCCGAGCGGATGGGCCCCGCGGGCAAGGCCCTCATCGCCCCGGCCAACGACGCCTTCATCCACGCCATGCACATCACGGCCCTCGCCTCGTCCGGCGTGGCCCTGCTCGGCGCGGTGGTCGTCGCCCTGTTCCTGCCCGGGAAGCCGCCCGCGGCCCCGGCGCCCAGGGCGGAGGACCGCCCCGCCGAGGCCGCCCGCAGCTAGGGGACGGACCTTCGGGACAATCGGCGGGTCGGTGAGAAGAAGCGGAGCGGGCGTGACCCTGATGGACAAGCAGTGCAAGGCCGGCGAACAACGGCGCGGGCGGCCCCGCTCCGAAGCCGCCGAACGCCAGATCCTGGAAGCCGTGATCAAGCTGCTTGAGGAGGGCGTCCCGCTCGCCGACCTCTCCATCGAACGCATCGCCCGCACCGCGGGCGTCGGCAAGGCCACCATCTACCGGCGCTGGGCCGGCAAGGAGGAGCTGTACGTCGAGGTCGTCCAGTCCATGGAGTCGCCGGCCCCGCCGCTGCCCGGCCACTCCCTGCGCGACGACCTCGTCTGCATGGTGGAGAACGTGCGTCAACGCAGCGTCGCCAAGCAGTCCTCCGCCCTTCTGCACAACGTCTTCGCGCAGATGCAGAGCTATCCCAAGCTCTGGTCGAAGTACCACAGCCTGGTCATCGACCCCCGCCGTGAGCTCCTCGACGAGGTGCTGCGGCGGGGCGTCGAGAACGGCGAACTCCGCGCCGGGATCGACCTGGACATGGCCGCCGACCTCTTCGTCGCCCCGATGCTGGTGCGCACCATGATGCGGCCCGGCGGCGAACTGCCCGGGCCCGAACTCGCCGAGCGCATCGTGGACGCCGTCCTCGAAGGGCTGCGCCCGCCCCGCTGAATATGCGCGTTGTGTCACAGGGGCCCGTGCCGGGCCCCGACACGGAACCCGCCGCCGCGCCCGGTCGTCCTGCGGGGCGTACGGATGCCGTACGCGAGGTACGGCGGCAGGGAATCCCACCCGTTTTCGCCTAGGGTCGAACGGCGGGGACGATGTGCGGAAAACAGCAGTGAGGACAGCGGTATGGCGCGGGCGTACATGACGGAGACGGGCGACGGAAGCGCGGAGGGCGAGCGCACCGGGTCCCGGTTCCGCCGCCTGGCCGACGGCTGGCGCGGCGATCCGGGCATCTGGCGCCGCGGCCTGGTCCTCGCGGGGCTCGCCGTCGTGATCGCGCTCGTGATGATCCTGCACGCCCGGATCCCCAACTCGGTGGGCAACCTCGGCTCGCTCTCGGAAACGTTCCTGCCGTGGCTCGGCGTGTTCCTGCCGGTCCTCCTCGGGCTCGCGCTGTGGCGCCGCTCGGCGACCGCGCTGATCGCGCTGCTGCTCCCGGTGATCGTCTGGTTCAACGTGTTCGGCGGCCTCCTCCTCACCGACAAGCAGGGCTCCGGCGGCAACCTGGTCGTGGCCACCCACAACGTGAACGCGGACAACCCCGACCCGGCCGGCACCGCCCGCCAGGTCGCGGCCTCCGGTGCGCAGGTGCTCGCCCTGGAGGAGATCCCGGGCGACAAGGTCGAGACGTACAAGAAGGCGCTGGCCGACATCTACCCGTACCACTCGGTGCAGGGCACGGTGGGCCTCTGGTCCAAGTACGAGCTCAGCGACAGCAGGCCCGTCGACATCAAGATGGGCTGGACGCGCGCGATGCGCTCGACGGTGAAGACCCCGGCCGGCGATGTCGCCGTGTACGTCGCCCACATGCCTTCGGTACGGGTCAAGCTGAACGCCGGGTTCACCGCCAACCAGCGCGACAACAGCGCCTACACGCTGGGCGAGGCGATCTCCGCCGAGCCCGTCAAGAAGGTGGTCCTGCTCGGCGACCTGAACGGCACGATGAACGACCGCTCCCTGAACAACATCACCGCCCAGATGCGCTCCACGCAGGGCGCCGCGGGCGACGGCTTCGGCTTCACGTGGCCCGCCGCGTTCCCGATGGCACGCATCGACCAGATCATGGTCAAGGGCCTTGAGCCGAAGTCGTCGTGGACCCTCCCGGAAACGAAGAGCGACCATCTGCCGATCGCGGCCCGCTTGCAGGTGTAGCCCTGGGCGACCCAAGAAGCGGGGCCCAGGGCTCGGCCCGGGGAGGCTCACCCCAACTCGCGCCAGCGGTTGGTGATGGGCAGGCGGCGGTCCTTGCCGAAACCCTTCGCCGAGATCTTCGTCCCCGGCGGATACTGCCGCCGCTTGTACTCCGCCGTGTCCACCATCCGCAGCGTCCTGCCCACGAGCTCCGCGTCGTACCCGGCCGCCACGATCGCGTCGGCGCCCTGGTCCCGGTCGACGTACAACGCCAGGATCGCGTCCAGGACCGGGTAGTCGGGCAGCGAGTCGGTGTCGACCTGGCCGGGGCGGAGTTCGGCGCTGGGGGGCTTGGTGATGGAGTTCTCCGGGATCGGCGGCGTCTGGCCGCGCTCGGCCGCCGCCCGGTTGCGCCACTCGGCGAGCCGGAACACCGCGGTCTTGTAGACGTCCTTGATCGGCCCGTACGCGCCCACCGAGTCGCCGTACAGGGTCGAATAGCCCACTGCCAGCTCGGACTTGTTGCCCGGGGCGAGCACGATGTGGCCCTCCTGGTTGGAGAGCGCCATCAGCATCGTGCCGCGCAGCCGCGACTGGAGGTTCTCCTCGGCGAGCCCGGTGAGGCCGAGCGAGCCCATGTAGGCGTCGAACATCGGCTCAATGGGGACGGTGCGGAAGTTCAGCCCGGTACGCCGGGCCAGTTCGGCCGCGTCGCCCCGGGAGTGCTCCGAGGAGTACTTCGACGGCATCGACACGCCGTACACGTTGGCCGCGCCCAGCGCGTCGCAGGCGATCGCGGCGACCAGCGCCGAGTCGATGCCGCCGGACAGGCCGATCAGGACGGACCGGAAGCCGTTCTTCGCGGCGTACGCGCGCAGACCCACGACCAGCGCCGAGTAGACCTCCTCGTCGTCGTCGAGCCGCTCGGCGTAACCGCCGGTGAGCTCCGGCTCGTACGCCGGGACCGGCTCCTCGGAGACCACCACGTGGTCGATGCGCAGGCCGTCGTCGACCACGCCGGACGGCGCCGGGCCCGCGGCCGGGAGCTCCAGGTCGAGGATGACCGAGCCCTCGCTGAACTGCGGGGCGCGCGCCACGACTTCGCCGCCCGCGTCCACGACGATCGAGTCGCCGTCGAAGACCAGCTCGTCCTGGCCTCCGATGGTCGCCACGTACGCGAGCGTGCAGCCGGCCTCCTGGGCGCGCTTGCGGACCAGGTCGAGGCGGGAGTCGTCCTTGTTCTGCTCGTACGGCGAGGCGTTGATGGAGATCAGCAGGCCCGCGCCCGCCGAGCGGGTGGCCGGGACGCGGCCGCCGTCCTGCCACAGGTCCTCGCAGATGGCGAGGGCCACGTCGATGCCGCGCACCCGCACGACGGGCAGGGTGTCGCCCGGCACGAAGTAGCGGAACTCGTCGAACACGCCGTAGTTGGGCAGATGGTGCTTGGCAAAGGCCAGCACCACCCGGCCGCCGTGCAGCACCGCCGCCGCGTTCTGCGGGGCGCCCGCCGGCCGGCCGAGCCGGTACCCGGCGCCGGGGGAGCGGTCCAGGTACCCGACGACCACGGGGATCTCCCCGAAGCCCTCCCGCTCCAGGCGCGCCGCGAGCGCGGCGAGTGCCTGCCGGGACGCCTCGACGAAGGACGATCTGAGGGCCAGGTCCTCGACGGGGTAGCCGGTCAGCATCATCTCGGGGAACGCGACGAGGTGCGCCCCCTGCTCGGCGGAGTGCCGTGTCCAGTGCACGATCGCCTCGGTGTTGCCGGAGATGTCCCCGACGGTCGAGTCGATCTGATTCAGGGCGAGACGTAGTTGAGGCACGCGGCCCAGTGTAATCGTCAATGCGACGCGATGGGGTGGTGAGCGGCGATACGGGGCGCCCGTTCGGGCGCCCCGCGGGCCTGGCGCAGCGGCGGCCGGTGGCTCTCCGGCGGCCCTCCGGCGGCAGGGTCAGTCGGTGACCGGGCTCGGGTCGCTGTCGGTGCCGCTTCCGGCGCCTGGGCCCGTTCCCGTACCTGGGCCGGTACCGGTGCCGACCGGTCCGCTCCACACCGTCTCGTCGTACTTCAGGGTCTGCGGCCCGATCTGGAAGTCCACGGTCCTGGACTCCGGGGGCACGGAGAAGGCGAACTTGCCCGTGGCGCGGCCGCCCGGCTCCAGGGCGCCCGCGAACATGCTCGTCGCGTGCTCGTCGTCGTATATCGCCTCGGCCTCGATACCGTCCGCGCCGCGCACGGTCGGCACCGCCGACGTGATGTCGATCGACTCGGCGCTGTCGTTCACGAGGGTGACGGTGAAGCGGAGCGCCCGGTTGCCCTTGCGGTGGCCCGACGCGGACGCGTCCGGGGTGTACGGGGCCGGCTTGGAGACGGTGACCTTCACGCCGTCCGGGTAGGCGTGCGTCGCCCCGAACGGCTGCGGCTTCCGGGCGGGCGGGGCGCTCGGCGCCGGATTCGGGCTGGGCGCGGAGGACGAGGCGGCGCCCGGCGGCGCCTTGGGTATGGTGCCGCCCGGGCTCTTGGCGGCGTCCTTCACGAACACCGCGGTGAGCAGAAGGCCGACGATCCCGAGCACGGTCGCGATGCCGCCGAGGACGCTCCCGGCCAGCGCCACACCCTTGTTGGTGGCCCCTCTTCTGCGCGCCCGGCGGTGCCCGGCGAGCCCGAGGACCACGGCGAGGACCCCGAGCGTGCCCGAGAGCCAGAACAGGAAGGGCACGAGGCCGAAGCCCACCCCGACGACGCCGAGGACCAGCGAGGCGGCGCCGAGACCGTTACGGGCCTGCTGTGCGGGGGCCTGCGGAGGACCCGGGCGACCGGGTGGCGGCGGCCCCCACTGCGGCTGGCCGGGGGAGTTGACGGGCACGGTCATGGGGGAGTCCTTCGGTGATCCATTTTTTCGGATCACCCTACGGCCCGACGTGCGCGACCCCGCCGCCGAGCCGAGGATGGGCGCATGACGACCACGGATGCCTCCGATGAAGAACTCGTCGCGGACGAAGGGACAAAACGGCAGTTCGTCTCCTGGGTGACGCTGGGCCTGATGACGACGGCATCCGTCGCGAGCCTGCGCCCCTCCCCTTCCATGGCCATCTACGGCCTCGCCGCGATTTTCCTCTACCTCCTGCCGGCCCTCGTCTTCCTGCTCCCGACCGCGCTGGTCGGCGCCGAACTCGCCTCCGGCTGGACCGGCGGCATCTACCGCTGGGTGAGCGAGGCGCTGGGCAAACCGCTCGGGTTCCTCGCGGTCTGGTGCCAGTTCGCCATGACGATCGCGTACTACCCGAGCCTGCTCGCGTACGTCGCCTCGACCTTCGCGTACGTCATCGACCCGAGGCTGGCCGAGAACGGGCCGTACGTCGCCGTCGTGATCGTGGTCATCTACTGGACCGGCGTGTGGATCTCGTCGCGCGGCACGAAGACGGTCGCGGGACTCAGCTCCATGGGGCTCGTCATCGGCACGCTCGTCCCGGGCGTGGTCCTGGTGGCCCTCGGCTTCGTCTTCCTCGGGCAGGGCAACCCGTCGGCGGCGCCGATGAGCGCCTCGCACTGGCTGCCGCCGTGGACCGGGCTCGCCAGCCTGGTCCTGATCGTCAACAACTTCCTGTCGTACGCGGGCATGGAGATGAACGGCGTCCATGTGTCCTCGCTGCGCGACCCCGGGCGCGAGTACCCGAAGTCCATGTTCCTGGCGACCGGCCTGGTGCTGCTGATCTTCATCTTTCCGGCCCTGGCCATCTCCTGGGTGATGCCGTCGTCGCAGCTCAGCCTCACCGCCGGTCTGATGCAGGCCTTCCAGGCGTTCTTCGACCACTTCCACATCGGCTGGATGACCAAGGTGGTCGGCGTGATGCTGGTGGCGGCCGCGCTCGGCGGCATGCTGACCTGGCTCGCGGGACCGGCCAAGGGCCTGGTGCTGCTGTCCCGTCAGGAGGGCTATCTGCCGCCGGTGTTCCAGAGGCTGAACAAGTACGGCACGCCGCGGAACATCATGGTCGCGCAGGGCGTCGTCACCACCCTGATCGGCATCCTGTACGCGTTCAGCGGCGACGTGTCGAGCGCGTACTGGATGTTCTCCGTCATCACCGTCCAGATCTATCTGATCGCCTATCTGCTGATGTTCGTGGCGGTGGTCAGGCTGCGCAGGACCCGGCCCGAGGTGGAGCGGGGGTTCCGGGTCCCGGCGGTCGCGTGGGTCGCCGGCACCGGGTTCGTGGCGTCGGTGGCCGCGCTGTTCATCGGGTTCGTCCCGCCGGACCAGTTCGGCAACCAGCCGCTCTGGCGCTATCTGCTGATCGTCGGCGGCGGGCTGCTCGTGCTCGGCCTCCTCGCGCCGCTGGCCTTCCTGAAGTTCCGCAAGCCGAGCTGGGTGCATCCGGACCATCAGTAACCGCGGCCACCCCCGTAACATTGGCCCCACTATGTCCCGCAGTGGTGTGCGAACCCGGCCCGTGGCCGTCCTGCTCGCGCTCGGCGCCCTCGCCTACACGGCCTGGGTGCTCGAACTCGTCTTCCAGACCGGCCTCGATCCGATCCAGGCGTACGTGAGTGAACTCGCCGCGGCCGACCAGCCGCTGGGCGGCCTCTTCCGCGCCACCGACCTGACGGCGGGGCTCCTGGTCCTGGCCGCCGCGGCGTGCGCGCTCTGGCGCTGCGACCGACGGCGCTGGTCGCTGGCGGGCTGGTCGGGCCTCGCGCTGTTCGGCGCGGCCACGGCGGTCGACTCCCGCCTCCCGCTGAGCTGCGCCCCGACCGCCGACCCGGTGTGCGCGGCCCGCGAAACAGCGGGCCTGGTCCCGGCGACGCACACCGCGCACGCGGTGAGCAGCAGCCTCGCGATGGTGGGGGCGCTGACGGGCGTGGTGGCCCTGACGGTCGCCGCCCGCCGCTACGGCTGGTGGCCGCTGCTCGGCGTACGCCTCGGCCCGGTGCTGGTGGTCCTTGAACTGGCGGCCACGGCCTGGACGTTGGCATCGGTGGCGGCCTTCCAGGCGGGCCGCGGCACCTGGGCCCTCGGGGCGGGCCAGCGGCTTCAGGTCCTGGTGGTGGCGGTTTGGCTGGGGGCGTTGGCGGTTTCGGTGGGGAGGGAGAGGCGGGCATGGCGTTCGTGAGGGTCGGCGGAGTCGCGCACCACGTGGTCGTCGAGGGGGCCGGGCCGCTCGTGGTGCTCAGCGCGGGGCTCGGCATGAGCTGGTTCGACTGGGACCCGGTGGTCCCGCTGCTCACCCCGGACCACACGGTCGTACGCTTCGACCGGCCCGGGCACGGTCTCTCCGGGCCGGCCGTGGTGCCGCCGACCGCCGCGGGGGAGGCACACCGGATCGCGGGGCTCCTCGACGCGCTGGGCGCGGCCGGGCCCGTGACGGTGGTCGGCCACTCCATCGCCGGGTTCCATGCGGAGGCCTTCGCGCGGCTGTACCCGTCCCGTACGGCGGGGCTCGTCCTGGTCGACTCCAGCATCGAGGAGGCCGCGCGCCCTCCGGCCGCCCCGGGGCTGCGGCTCGCTTTCGCGCAGGCGGTGGGGGCGGTGCTGTGCGGCGCGGGGGTGCCCGCCGCGCTCGGCCCCGCGGTCCGCCGGGCCACGGTCCGCGCGTCCCGCACGGGGGGTGGCGATCCGGCCCCGCGCGCCTTGGTACGCCGCTGCTACGGCACCTCGCGGGTGCTGCGCGGAATGATCCTGGAGAACGCGCGGTACGGGGCGATGGCAGCGGAACTCCTTGTGCTGCGCCGCCGGTTGCCGCTTCCGGCGGCCCCGGTGACGGTACTGGCGGGCGGTGCGGGAGGCGGGCCCTGGATCGACCGACAGCGCGGCTTGGCGGCGGCGCTGGGAGCGAGCTTCCACGTGGCGGACGGGGCGGGCCACTTGGTGATGCTGGACCGGCCGGGGGCGGTGGCGGGGGCGATTCCCCCCACCCCGCCCCTTCCCGAAACCCGCCGGGGGTGAACGGTCTGCCTGCGCCCCGGAAGCCGTGACCTGGGGCTCCGCCCCAGACCCCGAAACCCCCACCCCACCCCTTCCCGAAGATTTGAGGGCTGTGTCCACCACCTCACCACCCCCTGCGGCTCTGCTCCGCCGGCGAGTGCAGGAACGGGGCAAGACGTGGTGCGGCTGGTGCCCAGCGGGCTTCCCTGCCTCCGGGGTGGACCTGGACCATGTGTGCCCGCTGTCCCTCGGTGGCGAAGACATGGACAGCAATGTGCACGTGCTGTGCCACGGGTGCCACCACCTCAAGACGGCAACGGAGTTCGGAGCCGGACGTGTTGCGGCGTGACATGGCTCCGCCCCGGCACAGCGTCGGCGCAGGTTCCGGGGCGAGGGGGTGCGGGTCAGCGCACGCGGTGGTTGCTCGAGTCGGCGATGTAGACGTCGCCCCCCTGGCCAACCTCCACACCCTGCGGGTAGTAGAGCCGGGCGGACATCGCAGGACCAGCGTCTCCAGAGAATCCGGCCACGCCGACGCCCGAAACTGTGGTGATATCGCCGCTGGTGACATCGAGCCTCTTGGGCTGTACCTGGTTCGCGGTGTAGGCGGCGAGAATGTTGCCGCTGCCGTCGATCAGTTGGATCACGGCAGGGAATGCGCCTCCTTCTGCCCCGACCAGCACGGGGACACCGTCCCGGTAGTGCAGGCCCAGCGTGCTTACCTCCCCGGGCTCGACCTCCTCCGCCTGGAGGATGGTCAGCCCGCTCTCCTGCGGCGGAATGATCACAAGGCTGCTGTCTTCCGGCGCTGCCTGCCCGTCGGACATGAGTCCACCCCTCTGTAGTCGATCGCCTACTTTCTGTCGCCGATCCTTGCATGGCGCGATCACGGCGAACCAGGCGGATTCCAGCCAGCAGCACGGAAGTCGGCGGCACCCCACCCCACCGGAGGTGATCCCCCCTGCCCCGAAAACCCCGCCTCCCCGTGCCCTGTCCCCGGGTGCCCCGAGCTGACCAGAGATGGGCGCCGCGAGAGGCGCACGGCACCGCCCCGCTACGGGTGCTGGACGGCTCGTAGCGGGGCGGGGAAAACGGAAAAGCCCCGCCCCCAGCCGCACGCGGAGCGCGCAACCGGGGGCGGGGAGGGTAACCCGGGTCACCGGGTTACTCACCAGGGCGCCGGGATGCCCGGCATCGATTCACCGCCGGAACGGGAACCCGTACGACGCCACGTAGCCGGGGGCGGGCGAGCCCACGCCCGTCACGTCGTCGTAACCGCGCGTCGCGGACAGCGAGCTGTCCTTGCCGAGGGATCGGACCGACGTCAGCAGGCCGCCCGACGCGTCCACGCTGTTCGCGAAGTCGACACGCGCGACCGCGAGGTCACGCTTCGCACCCAGCGGGTGGTCCGTCACGTCGTGGAAGAGCGGCGAGCCGAACCGCGCGTAGATCGACGGGTTCGCGAACCCGATCGGGAAGTGCTGGGCCTGCTGGGCCAGCGCCTGGATGCCCGCGGTGACCGGGGCGGCGAGCGAGGTGCCGCCGATGCGGTACTCGTCGTACTTCACCGACTTGTCGGGCCAGGTCTGCGTCTGGCCCACCAGGAAGCCGGTGTTGGGGTCGGCCACGGCGGCGATGTCCGGCACGGTGCGCATGCGCGTCGCGCCGTTCGCCTTCGCGAGCGAGTCCGGCACGATGCCGTGCTGGTAGAACGGCTGCTTCACGGTCGAGCTGGTGCCGCCGCCCGCACCGCTGGTGTAGGCGCCGGGGAAGTTCGTCCAGCTCTTGCCGTCCGCGGACAGCGCGGCCTTCTCGGTGCCCCAGCCCGTCTCGAACTGGTACTTGTCGTTCTTGCCGACCGCCAGCGAGGTGCCGCCGACCGCCGTCACCCACGCCGAGTTGGCCGGGGTGTCGACCTGCTTCTTGCCGGTGTTGGCGACCTCGTCGCCGTTGTCGCCGGAGGAGAAGTAGAAGCCGATGCCCTCGATCGCGCCGAGCTTGAACGTCTGGTCGTACGCCGCCGCGATGTCCGGGGTCTCGTTGGCCTCGATGTCGCCCCACGAGTTGGAGACGATGTCGGCGAGGCGCTTGTCGACGACCTTGTTGAGGGCGTCGAGCAGATCCGGGTCGTTGCAGGACGCGCCGCCCACGTACACGATGTTCGCGTCGGGCGCGACCGCGTGCACGGCCTCGACGTCCAGGGACTCCTCGCCGTACCAGCCGGACGCCTTGCAGTCGTCCACGCTGTTGTAGGCCGCCGGGAGGACCTCGGTGTACTGGCCCTTCTTGTAGGCCGCGTCACCGTTGCGCTTGGCGTACGTCGCCGCGTCCGAGGCCATGGTCGGCGAGGCGTACGCGTCGGTGATCGCGACGGTCACGCCCTTGCCGGTGTACTTGCCCGCGCCGTACGCGGCCCGCAGCTGCTTGCCGGTGTAGCCGTGCACGGCGTACGGAACCTTGGTGCCGTAGGCGTCCGGCAGCGTCTTGGCGATGTTCTGGCCGTAGTAGCTGGAGAACGGACCCGCGTTGCGGAAGCCGGCGCCCGGCCCCGGCAGGGTGTCCTCGTGCGTCGACTGGTGCGGCGCGTTGTCCAGGCCGGTCACCGTCAGAACGGCGCCCGCGAGCGCGTTCGGCGCGGAGGCGGCCTTGGACGGGGCGTGGTAAGTCCGGTTGTCCTTGCGGTAGTTGCGCAGCTGCGTGGCGAATGCCTTCTCCGCCGCCGCAACGTCACCGGACACCGATATGTAGTGCTGGGTGGAGCCCGTGATGGTCAGTCCGGACGACTTCAGCCACTTGGTGACCGCGTCGATCTGCTCCTGGGTCGCGCCGAAGCGCTGCTGCGCCTGAGCGGCGCTGAGGTACTTGCCGTACGACGCCGACTGCGGGTCGGACACCGCCGCGGCGTACGCGTCGAGGCCCTTCGCGTCCCGCCCGGCGAGGTACACCCGGGCGTTGACCTTGGTCGACGCGGCGGTGGCGCCCTGGTCGGCGGAGCCGGTGGCCCAGACGGGCTGGGTGCCCGCGAGGGCCGCCCGTCCGCTCGGGACCGGGTCGGCCGCCTGGGCGGACGGTATGCCGAGGGCGAGCGCGCCGGCGAGCAGAGGCAGTGTCGCTGCCATGCTCACACCGGCGCGCCGCCTGGCGCGGCTGGTTCTCATGTAACCCCCTGCGTGAGGTTCTTCGCATGCTGTACACGCGCTGTCTGATGCGCGCATGTAATGCGTCACTCTTGTCAGGAACGGTTCATGCGGGGGGCATGTGATCGCCAAGAAACGCCAAAGAGCGTTTACCCGCGGTCAGTTGATGCGTCAGCCGGTACGTTCCGTGGCGCCCCTTTTCTTCAGCATTTGTGCCATCAGGTCGATTTCCGACTGCTGCGAGTCCACCATGCCCTGCGCCAGCCGCTTCTCCGGCGCCACCGTGCAGCGCTCGACACATCCCTGCGCCATGTGGATGCCGCCCTTGTGGTGCTCGGTCATCAGCTGGAGGTAGAGCACCTCCGCGGCCTTGCCGCTGAGCCCCCGCAGCCTGTCCAGCTCGGCGTTGGTGGCCATGCCCGGCATCAGCGCGCCGTCGGCGCCCGGCTGCATGCCCATGCCCATCCACGCCATCGGCAGCTGGGACGCCTCGTTCTTCGGCAGCCCCCACAGGTCCAGCCAGCCGAGCATCATGCCCCGCTGGTTGGCCTGCGTGTTGGCGATGTCGTACGCGAGGCGCCGCACCTCCTCGTCCGAGGTGCGGTCGCGCACGATGAACGACATCTCCACCGCCTGCTGGTGGTGCGTCGACATGTCCCGAGCGAACCCGGCATCGGCCGAAGTCGCCGTAGGCGTACGGGAGTTGGCCTCGGCGGTGGCCCTGCTGCCCCCGGAGGATACGAGGACTGCGGCCGCCGCGAACACCATCGCGAGGGCGAGCGCGGCGGCGAGCCCCCAGTAGCGGCGGATCACTGCTCGCCCAGCCCGCCCGTGCACGGCGCACCGGGCTCGGGCGTCTGCGGGCCCTGCACGTACTTGCTGAAGAACTGGTTCACCCGGGGATCGTCCGCGCCGCTCACGGTGACCTGCTTGCCCCAGGCGCTCAGCATGATCGTCCCGGCCTGGTCCTTGTACGGGCTCATCAGCGAGTACGGCGTCTTCGACACCTTGTCGGCGAGCTTCTTCACATCGGCGGCGGACGCCTTGCCGGTGTACGTCACCCACACCGCGCCATGTTCCAGGGAGTGCACGGCGTTCATGTCCGGGACCTGCTGGGAGTAGACGTCGCCCCCGCAGTTCATCCACACCTGGTCGTGGTCGCCGCCCACCGGAGGCTTCATCGGGTAATTCACCTTGGTGGTCACGTGATTGCGGGTCAGCTTCTTGGGATCCCAGTCCTTCTCGCCCGCGATGGGCCCCTTGGAGTCGGCGCCGCCCTGCGCCTGGGCCTCGGTCCGGGTCCGGCCGTCCTTGCTGCCGCTGTCGCTCGACGTGCCGAACTCGTACACGCCGAATCCGACCAGGCCCGCGACCGCGACGACGGCGGCGGTGACCGAGGAGATCACCACGATCCTGCCGCGCCGCTGCCGGGTCTGCTCGATGCGGCGGAGCTCCTCCATGCGCGCTCTGCGTGAGGTGTTGGGGTCGTCCTGAATGGCCATGTGTCCGTGACGTCCTTCTGGGAATGGGGAGTTGAGGGCAGGAGCAGCCGAGTGCGGCCGCGGGGCCCTCTAGGTCCGCAGCACCTGAAGGACGTGCAGGTCGGGCGCGCGCGGCCGGGGCCCGAACCGTACGGGAGCGGTGCCCGCGCGGGGCGGCACCGGGCGTAGGGCATGGGCCGCGGCCGGGACCGGCGCGTCCGTCGGGGCCGTGGTGAGCACGGCCGGGCCGGTGTGCGGGAAGAGCCCGCAGTCGCCCTGGTCGTACGGGCAGACGTACTGGGCGGACCCGTCGGCCGGCGGCCCGATGGGGGTCCCCCCTGCTCGAACGAAGTCGAGAGCTTGGGGGAGGCGGGCCGGGTTCTCGCCGCCGCCCGCCGCGAGGCAGACGAAGAGTGCGGCGAGCAGCGTCGCCATGGCGCTCAGCAGCGCCACGGGACGCGTGATGCGCGTGAGCCGCACTCCCCCCATGGGCGCAGATGGTAGGGGAGGGAGTGCGGCTCACGGCAGGCCGGGTGCCGTACCGGCCGAAAACAGCGGGCGCGAAAGAGCACGCTCGTACGGCGGGGAGACTCAGCCCACGTGGACCCGTGGCCGGCGGCGCAGATCGGGCTCGGCCCGGCGCAGCACCTCACGGGTGACCGGGGCGACCTCGCCGTCGCCGAACACCAGGAAGCGCAGCAGATGGCTGAGCGGGTGGCCCTCGGTCCAGTTGAAGTAGGCGTGCGGCACCTCGCCCGTGCGGTCGCGCAGCTCCATCATCACGGCGGCGATGGTGTTGGGCACGACCGCGCCCTCGACGCGCAGCCGGCGCACCCCGTGCTTCTCGTCGCCGTGGACGGTGAGCTCGGTGGTGAAGTCGGAGGAGTTCTGGATGAACACCTCCAGGAACAGCACCGGCCGCCCGTCCGGGATGTGGGTCTCCTCGCGCTGGCTGTACTCCTTGGCGCGGTACTCCCGCGTCGAGTGCTCCTGCGGCTCGTTGGCGATGATCCGCAGCGGCCCGCTCTTCGCCGCCTCGTCGACGAACCGGGCGGCGCACGCGTCGAAGGTGACGGCCGTAGCCCGCAGTTCGAAGGCGCGGTGCACCCGCGAGGCGAACGACGACACCACGATGCCCACGATGAAGAGCAGCGCGATCTTGATGCCGTCCGGCCGCTCGATCACGTTCGTGACCAGCGTGTACGCGAAGACCGCGGTGACCACACCGAAGCCGAGGGCGGCGGCCCGCTTGCCGCGCCGGTGCACGGCGACCGTCGAGGCGAACGAGGCCGACAGCATCAGGACCAGCACACCGGTGGCATACGCGCCGCTCTGCGCGTCGACGTCGGCGTCGAACCACCAGGTGATGAAGAAGGCGATCGCCATGAAGATCAGGACCAGCGGCCGCACCGCACGCGTCCACTCGGGCGCCATCCCGTACCGCGGCAGATAGCGCGGTACGAGGTTGAGCAGGCCCGCGGTCGCCGAGGCCCCGGCGAACCAGAGGATGGCGATCGTCGAGATGTCGTACACCGTCCCGAAGCCCTCGCCGAGGCGCTGGTGGGCGAGATAGGCCAGCGCGCGTCCGTTGGCACCGCCCCCGGCCTTGAACTCGGACTCCGGGATCAGGATGGTCGTCGCCAGGCTGGAGACAAGCAGGAAGCCGCTCATGATGAGCGCGGCCGTGGTCAGCAGCTTCCGGGTGTCACGCACCCGGCCGAGGGGCTTGTCGTACGTGTCCGATGCGTCGCCCTGGATCTGCGGCATGACCGCCACGCCCGTCTCGAACCCGGACATGCCGAGGGCGAGCTTCGGGAAGACGAGCAGCGAGACGCCGATCATCGCGAGCGGCGAGGAGTGCTCGGCGGTCATCGCGTCCCACCAGTTGCCGATGACGACCGGCTCGGTGGCGATCTTCCAGACGGCGGTGGAGAGGACCACGAGGTTCAGCGCAAGATAGACCCCGACGAGCGCCACCGCGATGCCGATGGCCTCCTTGAACCCCTTGAGGAAGACCGCGCCGAGCGCGGCCACGAGGGCCAGCGTGATCCAGAGGTTCGAGCCGTGCAGGAAGCCGGGGGCGAAAGGATTCTCCACGACGTGCGCCGAGGCGTCCGCGGCCGAAAGGGTGATCGTGATCATGAAGTCGGTGGCGGCGAAGCCGAGCAGCACCAGGACGAAGATCTTCCCCGCCCACCAGGGCAGCAGCCGCTCCAGCATGGCGATCGAGCCCTCGCCGTTCGGCGACTCCTTCGCGACCCGCCGGTACACCGGCAGCGCGCCGCCGAGCGTCAGCGCGATCAGCACAAGGGTCGCCAGCGGCGAGAGCAGCCCGGCGGCGAGCGCCGCGATGCCTGGCTGGTAGCCGAGCGTCGAGAAGTAGTCGACACCGGTCAGGCACATGACCCGCCACCAGCGGTGGCCCTTGTGCTCGGCCGGCGGGGTGCCGTGCGGCCCGGGGTGGCGGGCGGAGCGCTCGCTCAGCCCGTCGAGCAGCCAGCCGCGCCAGCGGCGCCGGCCGAGGGGTGCGACGGCGGTATCCGGAGGATCCACCTGGGTGCCGGTCATGCGAGGTTCTCCTATGCCGTTCTGCCGAGCGGTTGCGCCGGGCCGGTGAGCCGGGCCGTTGTACGGGGCTGTTGCCCCGGGCTGTTGCGCGGGCAACGAGGAGCGAGTATTCACCACATCGTCACGCACGAAGCCCGCAGGGGCGCCCGCGGGGAGGGGACGTGCTGTAGGTCATACCGGGTGCGTAATGTGGAGGTAATCCCGCGCCTCGATACTGAGGATCCGCCCGGCGTCCCCGTCCTTGACGGGGTCATGGTGCACAGGCCGTCTGAACTGCAAGGATGTGGCTATGGACAAGCAGCAGGAGTTCGTGCTCCGGACTCTCGAGGAGCGCGACATCCGGTTCGTGCGCCTGTGGTTCACCGATGTGCTGGGCTTCCTCAAGTCGGTGGCGGTCGCCCCGGCCGAGCTGGAGCAGGCCTTCGACGAGGGAATCGGCTTCGACGGCTCGGCCATCGAGGGCTTCGCCCGGGTCTACGAGTCCGACATGATCGCCCGTCCGGACCCGTCCACCTTCCAGATCCTGCCCTGGCGCGCGGAGGCTCCCGGCACGGCGCGGATGTTCTGCGACATCCGGATGCCCGACGGCTCCCCGTCCTTCGCCGACCCCCGCTTCGTCCTCAAGCGCATCCTGGCCAAGACGTCCGACCTCGGGTTCACCTTCTACACGCACCCCGAGATCGAGTTCTTCCTCCTCAAGGACAAGCCGCTCGACGGCACGCGCCCGGTCCCGGCCGACAACTCGGGCTACTTCGACCACACCCCGCAGAACGTCGGCATGGACTTCCGCCGCCAGGCGATCACCATGCTCGAATCGATGGGCATCTCGGTCGAGTTCAGCCACCACGAGGGTGCGCCGGGCCAGCAGGAGATCGACCTCCGCTACGCCGACGCGCTCTCCACGGCGGACAACATCATGACGTTCCGCCTGGTCATGAAGCAGGTCGCGCTCGAACAGGGCGTCCAGGCCACGTTCATGCCGAAGCCGTTCTCGGAGTACCCGGGCTCGGGCATGCACACCCACCTCTCCCTCTTCGAGGGCGACCGGAACGCGTTCTACGAGTCGGGCGCCGAGTACCAGCTCTCGAAGGTCGGCCGCTCCTTCATCGCGGGCCTCCTGAAGCACGCCGCCGAGATCGCCGCGGTCACCAACCAGTGGGTCAACTCCTACAAGCGCATCTGGGGCGGCTCGGAGCGCACGGCGGGCGCCGGCGGCGAGGCCCCCTCGTACATCTGCTGGGGCCACAACAACCGCTCGGCCCTCATCCGCGTCCCGATGTACAAGCCCGGCAAGACCGGCTCGTCCCGCATCGAGGTCCGCTCCCTGGACTCGGGCTGCAACCCGTACCTCGCCTACGCCCTCCTCCTCGCGGCAGGCCTCAAGGGCATCGAGGAAGGCTACGAACTCCCGGCAGGCGCGGACGACGACGTCTGGGCCCTCACCGACGCGGAACGCCGAGCCATGGGCATCGAACCCCTCCCGCAGAACCTGGGCGAGGCCATCACCCTGATGGAACGCAGCGAACTGGTGGCGGAGACGCTGGGCGAGCATGTCTTCGACTTCTTCCTGCGCAACAAGAAGCAGGAGTGGGAGGAGTACCGCAGCGAGGTGACCGCGTTCGAGCTGCGGAAGAATCTGCCGGTGCTGTAGGGGCAGGTCAGAGTAGGTTTCGCATCATCAGAAAACGAGGGACCGATGGTCGTTGACCGTCGGTCCCTCAGTGTGCGGTCAGCCCTGGGCCGTCTGTGGGCCGTGTGACGTCGGGTCTGGTGCCGAATCAAGCGTTAGCGTTGACTGTAGAGGCTGGCGGCCCCGGACAGTCCTGACTTCCTAGTCTGCGCGGGCAGAAGCGCGGCAGTGAGCTCTTGACCGATGACCGCTTCCTCCCGAAGCAACTTGTAGGGGGGCGTTGCCTTGGGCTGATATGCCTCTCACGTGCGCTGACGGTCCGCAGACGTTCGCGTCTGTTCGCCGCTGTTCGTCGGCGTTGTCACTCAGTTGGACACTCACCCGGTGTCGCTCCTCGTGGGAAATACCCGTGCATGTGCCCTGAGGACTGCCCTACGCTCAGTCTGCCTGCGTCGGACCGACGTGCTGAAGACCCGCAACACCAGCTCGTTGTGAACCGGGCCAGCCCGTTCGAGCCGGGCCAGTTGGGTCACGTCCACTGGAGTGGTGTATCGACGGCCACTCGGTGATCTCGTTTTGAGGCTATGC